>DATAHR010000050.1:0-5951 GCA_036263035.1 Gaiellales bacterium
AGAACGGCGCGCGTTAGGTCGCTTCCTCGTCCTCCTCCAGCAGCCCCTGCTGCAGCGCGTACCGCACGAGCTCCGCCCTCGTCTGAAGGCGGAGCTTCTGCATGATGTGGGCCCGGTGCGTCTCGGCGGTGCGGACCGAGATGTAGAGCATCTTGGCGATCTCCTGGTTGGTGTGCCCGCGCGCCAGCAGCCGCAGCACCTCGTGCTCCCGCTCCGAGAGCGGGTCGGCATCCGCCTTCTCGCGCTCGGCCATGTCTGCCTGCATGACGCGGGCGCCCAGCTCGGGGTGCAGGTAGCGGCCTCCTGCGGAGATCTCGTGCACCGCCTGGAGCAGGTCGGTCTCGGCCGCCTCCTTGAGGATGTAGCCGTTCGCGCCGTTCGCAAACGCCTGGCGGACGTGGTGCGGGTCGTCCTCCATGGAGAGGATGAGGACGCGGCTCTCGGGCGCCTCTGCACGGAGCCGGGCGATCGCCTCGACGCCGTCGCCGTCCGGCAGGCGCACGTCGAGCAGGATCATGTCCGGCTTGTGGCGGCGAACCTTGAACACGGCATCCGCCAGATCGCCGGCCTCGTCGACGACCTCGAGGCCCTCCTCCGACTCGAGCAGCATTCGCAGCCCGGCGCGCACAACCGTGTGGTCGTCGACGAGAAGCAGCCGCTTCATACGGCCAAGTATGACCGACGTAGCCAGATCAGGCGGTGGCAGCGGCGGGAGTGGCCGTCCAGATCCGTCCTTCGGTCAGCACCTGCGGATTCGCCACAAGCCTGCCCAGCCGCGTGACCTCGGACAGTGGCAGCGATGCCGCAAGCGCTCGAACGCTGGTGACGGCGCGCTCGCCCTCGAAGACCAGCACCAGCTGCTGATCGCCCAGAAAGGCGAGGTGGCGGTCAAAGCCCTTTGCGGCCAGGTCGAACGGCGGCCCCTGCTCCAGCATGCGGGCCAGCTCCTCCCGCTTGCCGGGACGGATCTGGGCGGTGACGACGACGGTGTGGGTCATGACGGCTCCTTCGGGTCGGCCCGCTCAGCATGGCAGCCGCGCGGGCCCGGCACGTCGTGGGAGCGCGCATTCGGCATGCGGGAATCCCGCATCTGCCCTGTGGGCGACGCGGACGTCCCCGGGGCGCCGGCAGCCGACGATGAGCGCACTGCCACGCCCGAGAAGGAGCTCGTCATGTTCGATACCGTCGTACTCGCCCTGGACGGCTCGCCGGAGTCGCTCGCCGCCGCCTCCTACGCCCGTGAGCTGGCCGGGGAGCATGGGGCCATCAGGGCCGTCCATGTCCGCGAGATCATGCTTGGGCGCGGGGGCGGCCAGCCCGCCAACGCCAACGAGGACGAGATCGTCGCCGACGTGCGGCGCACCGTCGAGGAGCTGAAGGCCGGCGGAGCGGACATCTCGCTCGAGGTTGCCACCGCGGCGTCGGGCGGCCCTGCGCAGGTGATCGCCGAGATCGCGCGCCGCTCGTCTGCTGACGTGATCGTGATGGGCACGCGCGGCCGCGGCCAGGTCGCCGGCCTGCTGCTCGGAAGCGTCACCCAGCGCCTCCTGCACCTGGCGCACTGCCCCGTGTTCGCGGTGCCGCCCGGCGCCGTCTCGAAGACGGCCGAGGCTCCCGCGGCCGGCGCCGCAGCCGGCGCCTGACGCAGCCATCCCGCCATCGCCCGCCAGCGGCCACCGTGCGGCGGGCGATGGCTGATCCGGCCGCCAGATCGGAAGCTCAAGGTGTCCGCCCCAATGGCCGATGCCTTGGGTGATGGCTCGGCCCAGTCCCCGACGTGTGCCCGCGCACGCGCCCGCGCCCGCCTCCCCCCAGGGGCGGTGGGTTGACCGCTGGCTTGCGACGGTCGCGGATCTCGCTGCCCTGAAGGACAGCCATCCCATGCTGGACGCGGTGATCGACGAGATCGACGGCCGCATGATCCGCATCGGCGACCACTGGCTCGCCGATTTCGCCTCCTGCAACTACCTTGGCTTCGACCTCGACCGCGAGATCATCGAGGCGGTGCCCGGCTATCTCGACGCCTGGGGCACGCATCCCAGCTGGTCGCGCCTGCTCGGGTCGCCCGTGCTCTACGAGCAGATCGAGGAGCGGCTGACCGCGCTGCTTCGGTGCGAGGACTCGCTGGTGCTGCCGACCATCACGCACATCCACAGCTCGGTGATCCCCGTGCTGGCGGGCTCCGGCACGATCTTCCTCGACAGCCGCGCCCACAAGACGATCTATGACGGCTGCCAGGTGGCCCGCAGCCACGGCGCCACCATCAAACGGTTCCGCTTCGAGGACGCGGCGCACCTCGACGAGCTGCTGTCCCAGCCGGGCGCGCATCCGCGCATCGTCTGCATGGACGGCGTCAACAGTATGACGGGCAACGCGCCCGACCTGCGCGCCTTCGCCCGCGTCGCCCGCGCCCACGATGCCCTGCTGTACGTCGACGACGCGCACGGGTTCGGCGTGATCGGTGAGCGGTCGGCGGATGAGCCGTGCAGCTACGGCATCCGGGGCAACAGCCTCGTGCGTCACGTCGGCGAGACCTACGACAACCTGATCCTGGTCGGCGGCTTTTCGAAGGCGTACTCGTCGCTGCTCGCCTTCATCGCCTGCCCCACCGAGCTGAAGACGATGCTCAAGGTGGCAGCCCCGCCGTACCTGTACTCCGGCCCCTCGCCGGTTGCGTCGCTCGCCACCGTGCTGGCCGGGCTCGACGTCAACGAGCGCCGCGGCGATCTCCTGCGCGCCTCGATCGCGGCGAAGACGGCGCGGGTGCTGGACTGCCTCCACCGCGTCGGCGCGCACACGCCCAACCACTCGGGCTTCCCGATCGTGGAGGTGCCGCTCGCGGATCACGAGCGGATTGGCGAGGTCGGCCGCATGCTGTTTGACCGGGGCATCTACGTGACGCTTGCCGCCTACCCGCTCGTTCCGCGCGAGGAGGTCGGCTTCCGGGTGCAGATGACGGCGGCGAACACCGACGCCGAGGTCGACCGTCTGATCCTGGCGCTCGAGGACCTCGCCTCCCGCGGCCTGCTGCAGTGCGACGATGCCGGCGCGGAGCGTGCGGCGTGACCGAGCGCCTTCGCCAGCTGCCATTGTGGGCCCTCTACCCGGCCGCCGTCGCCGGGGTGCTGTTCCCCCTCTACGCCTGGGTGCCGCCGGTCGCGGGCAACGGCTTCGTCGTGCCGGCGGTCGGCTTCTCGTGCGCGGCGGCGATCCTGATCGGCGCCCATATTCACAGGCCGAAGGCCTACTGGGCCTGGTACCTGTTCGCGATCGGCCAGTTCATGTTCGCGCTGGGCGACACCTACACGTACATCTACCCGCGCGTGTTCGGAGGCGAGGTGCCGTTCCCCTCGCCCGGCGACGCCATCTACCTCTCGCTGTACCCGCTGCTCTTCGCGGGCATCGTCATGCTCGCCCGGCGCCGCAACAGCTCGGGCGAGATGGCGTCGCTGATCGACTCGCTGATCCTGACGATCGGCCTCGGGCTGATCTCCTGGCTGAAGCTGATCTCGCCGATCATCCAGGACGACACGCAGACCACCCTGCAGCAGATCGTCTCGGTCGCCTATCCGGTCGCCGACATCCTGCTGCTGGCGTTCGCCCTCCGCCTGGCGGTGGACACCGGCAAGCGGGCGCCCGCCTTCTACCTGCTGTTCGGCAGCATCGCGACCCTGCTCGCGACGGACTTCGTGTACGGGATCATGCTGAACAACGGCACCTACAACGGCCAGGTGCTGCTCGACGTGGGCTGGATGTCGTACTACCTGCTGTGGGGCGCTGCAGCCCTGCACCCCTCCATGCGCACCCTCGAGGAGCCGGTGCCGGAGAAGGAGGTGCAGCTGTCCTGGACGCGGCTGGCCGTCCTCACCGTCGCCTCGCTGATGGCCCCGGTGCTGCAGGTGGTCGTCGGCGGCCGCGATGCCGGAGTCGACGTGATCGTCCTGATCCTGGCCTCCGTCGGGCTGTTCCTGCTGGTCGTCGCCCGCATGGCCGTGCTCGTCCGCCAGCAGGAGCGGTCGGTGGAACGTGAGCGGGCGCTGCGCGAGGCGGGCGTCGCGCTGGTGGGCGCCTCCGCCCGGGCCGACATCGGGGCCGCGGCGCTCTCTGCGACGCGCACCCTCGCGGGCGCCGGATACTCCGCGCGGCTGTGTCTGCTCCAGGGCGAGCAGCTCGAGCTGATCGGAGTGGCGCTGAACGGAGGCACGATGCTGTCCCGCTCCACCACGCAGCGGCTGCTCCTGGCCGCCTCGCTGCCCGGTCCGGCCAGCCTCACCGATGAGGTGCTCGGTGAGCTGCTGCTCTCCGACATGCCCAAGCACTCCCACGTGCTGCCGCTCGAGGTGCGCGACGAGCAGCGCGGCGTGCTGCTCGCCGCCGGCCCCACGCCGCTGTCGCCGAGCCAGCAGGCATCCCTCCAGTCCCTGGCCACCAGCGTCTCGCTGGCGCTGGAGAGCACGGCACTGACCGAGGATCTGCACCGGCGCGAGAGCGAGGCGCGCTTCAGCTCGCTGGTCGCCCGGTCGAGCGACCTGATCACCGTCGTCGCTGCCGACGGCACCGTGCTGTACCAGAGCCCGTCGATCGAGCGCGTGCTCGGGTACTCGACTGCCGAGATCATGGGCAGCCGCTTCGATGAGCTGCTGCCGGAGGATGAGCGCGCGCGGCTGCTCGCCGTCCTGTCCAAGGGCGGACGGCAGTCCGACGGCGGGCCGGAGGCGATCGAGTGCCGGTTGCGCCACAGCGACGGACGCTGGCTGCAGTTCGAGGTGCTCCACACCAACCTGCTCGACGACGAGCACGTCCAGGGGATCGTCCTGAACAGCCGCGACGTCAGCGAGCGCAAGGCATTCGAGGAGCAGCTCGCGCACCAGGCGTTCCACGACTCGCTGACGCTGCTCGCCAACCGGGCGCTGTTCGCGGACCGCGTCGACCACGCGCTCGCCCGAGCGTCGTCCCAGGGCGGTGGGATCGCGGTCGTGTTCGGCGACCTGGACGATTTCAAGACCATCAACGACAGCCTCGGGCACGGAGCGGGCGACGAGGTGCTGGTCGAGGTCGCCCGGCGGCTGGCCGCCACCGTGCGGCCGGAGGACACGGCGGCGCGCTTCGGCGGCGACGAGTTCGCGGTGCTGCTCGAGCGCATCGAAAGCGACGAGGACGCCACCGAGGTGGCCGAGCGGGTCCTGGAGTCGTTCCGCCAGCCGATCCAGCTCGCGGACAACGAGGTGTTCGTCCGCACCAGCATCGGCATCGCCATCTCCCGGGACGGCGAGCACTCCACGCCGGCCGAGCTGCTGCGGAACGCGGACGTCGCCATGTACATCGCCAAGCGCGACGGCAAGGGCGGCTACCGGGTGTTCGAGGAGTCGATGCACGAGGAGGCGCTGGAGCGGCTCGAGCTGCGAGCAGATCTCCAGCGGGCGATCGACTCCGATCAGTTCGAGCTGGTCTACCAGCCGGTCGTACGGCTCGGCGACATGTCCGTGTCCGGGGTGGAGGCGCTGCTGCGCTGGCGCCACCCGACGAAGGGCGTGATCGCGCCGGCCCAGTTCATCCCCGCGGCCGAGGACATGGGCCTGATCGTGCCGATCGGGCAGTGGGTGGTGCGGGAGGCCTTCGCCCAGGCGGTGAAGCTCCAGGAGCACTTCCCCTCCTCGCCGCCGCTGACCATGGCGGTGAACCTGTCGCCGCGGCAGCTGAACCAGGGCGACATCGTCGGCGACGTGCGGCGCGCCATCCGAGACACCGGCGTCGATCCCTCCACACTGGTGCTGGAGATCACCGAGAGCCTGATGATGGCGGACGCCGACCTCGCGATCCGGCGGCTGGAGGAGATGAAGGGCCTCGGCGTGCGCCTGGCGATGGACGACTTCGGCACCGGGTACTCGTCGCTCAGCTACCTGAGCAAGTTCCCGGTCGACATCCTCAAGATGGACCGGTCGTTCCTGGAG
>DATAHR010000051.1:0-12788 GCA_036263035.1 Gaiellales bacterium
GTGAACGCCACGCTGCTCGGCGCGGCCATCTGCATCATCGTCGCGCTGCCGGCCCTCAAGGGCAACGACGCAAACATCCCGTTCGCCTTTTACGCGCTGACGCAGATCACCGTGATCGGGCTGTACATCGCCTACGTCATCCCCGTCTATCTCCGCTGGCGGATGGGCGACAGCTTCGTGGCCGGGCCGTGGACGCTCGGCAGCAAGTACAGGTGGATGTGCCCGATCGCCGTGATCGAGGTGATCATCGTGTGCATCTACTTCTCCCTACCCTTCTCGCCTGCCGGTATCCCCGGTCGCGAAGGATTCGCACTCGACAACGGGGCGGTGAACTACGCGCCCGTGCTTGTGTTCGGCATCGTGATCCTCGCCGGCATCTGGTGGCTGCTCTCGGCCAAGAACTGGTTCACCGGGCCCGATATCCCAAGCGCCGGCGCTGTCGACGCTGAACTGGCGGCGGGCGACTGACCAGCTCGACCGACCGGCCTCGTCGCACACCGTGCGGCGGGGCCGGTCCTGCGTCCGCGTCGGACCAAAGATTCGCCGCCCCGGCTTGCCTTTCGTCCACCGGCCAAACGAACGTTCGAGTCGCCTCTACGATCCGTCCGACCGGGTTCAACCTACTCGGCTGCCCTGAGCGGCGCAGAGGGAACAGTAGGGCGCGGCGCCCCCGATTGCAAGCCGATTTTTCGCGCAAATTGCGCGTATTCACAGCAGAATACGCGTAGACTCCTCCGCCATGACCGACCTGCGCCGACGCCTCGCCGTGGCCCGCGGCGACGAGCCCGCCGACCTGGTCATCACCGGTGGCCGCGTGCTGTCGGTACACACGCGTGAGTGGCTCGAGGCCGACGTCGCGGTGTGCGACGGGTGGATCGCCGGCGTCGGCCGCTACGACGGCCGCGAGCAGATCGACGCGGCCGGCAGGCACGTCGTTCCCGGCCTGATCGACGCGCACCTCCACCTCGAGTCCTCGATGCTGCTGGTGGACGAGTTCGCCAAGCTCGTTCTCCCGCTGGGGACGACCTCGGTCGTGGCCGACCCGCACGAGATCGCCAACGTCCTCGGCACGGACGGCGTGCACTGGCTGGCCGACGCCTGTGCCGACCTCCCGCTCGACGTCTTCTTCATGGCGCCATCCTGCGTGCCGGCATCGCGCTTCGAGTCGCCGCGCAGGCACCTGACGGACGGCGACCTCGAGGGCCTGCTGCGGCGGCGCCGGGTCCTGGGCCTTGCCGAGATGATGAACTTCCCCGGCGTGATCTCGGGAGCGCCGGATGAGCTGGCGAAGCTCCGGCTCGAGGGAGCGACCCACGTGGACGGCCACGCACCCGGCGTGCTGGGGCGTGACCTGCAGGCCTACGCCGCCGCCGGTATCCGCTCCGACCACGAGGCGACGACGCTCGAGGAGGGCCGCGAGCGGCTGCGCGCGGGCATGTGGCTGCTGATCCGCGAGGCGTCCGGGGCCCGCAACCTGGACGCCCTGCTGCCCCTGGCGGACGAGTTCGGCCCGGGAAGGATCGCCTTCTGCACCGACGACCGCGAGCCGGCGCACATCGCGGGCGAGGGCCACATCAACTCGATGGTGCGACGCGCGGTCGAGCGCGGGGTCGATCCGCGCGACGCCCTGACGATGGCATCGCACAACGCCGCCACCTGGCACGGACTCGCCGACCGCGGGGCGATCGTGCCCGGCCGTCGCGCGGATCTGCTGCTCCTGCCCGACCTCGAGCGCTTCGTGCCGGACCTCGTGCTGAAGGACGGCCGCCGGCCGATCGACCCGCCGGCCGCGCCGGTGCCGGAGTGGGCCCGGCGCACGGTGCGTATCCAGCCGCTGTCCTCGAACGACCTCCACGTGCAGTGCACTGGCGGAGACATCCGCGTCATAGGCCTCATTCCCGGGCAGATCGTGACCGAGTCGCTGACCGAGCCGGCGGCGGTGCGCGACGGCCTGGCGGTCGCCGATGCAGAGCGGGACGTGGCGAAGATCGTCGTGGTCGAGCGTCACCTGGGCACGGGGCGGCACGCAGTCGGCTTCGTGCGGGGCTTCGGCCTGCGGCGGGGCGCTATCGCATCGACCGTGGCGCACGACGCGCACAACATCGTCTGCGTCGGCGTCGACGACGGCGACATGGCGCGGGCGATCACCCGGCTGGCGGAGCTCGGCGGCGGCATGGTCGTGGTCGAGGAGCGAGGCGTTCGCGCGGAGCTGCCGCTGCCGGTTGCCGGGCTGCTGAGCGACCAGCCGCTCGGCACGGTGCTCGAGCAGAGCGCAGCGCTGGCCGAGGCCGTCCGGGTGCTCGGCTGCTCGATCGAGGCGCCGTTCCACGCGATGGGCTTCCTCGCGCTGTCGGTGATCCCCGCGCTGAAGATCACCGACCACGGGCTCGTGGACGTGAACGCGTTCGAGATCGTGCCGCTGCAGGTGTGACGGGACCTCGGTCAGCCTGACGGCTGACGCGTGTGGGAGCAAAGATTCGCCGCCCCGGCTTGCCTTTCGTCCACCGGCCCAACGAACGTTCGAGTCGCCTCTACGATCCGTCCGGCCGGGTTCAACCTACTCGGCTGCCCTGAGCGGCGCAGGAAGGAGAGTAGGGCCCGCCGAGCCCGATTGCAAGCCGGTTTTTCGCGCAAAATGCGCGAATCCGGCTACTGCGCGGGTTGGTAGTAGGGGTTCGCCCCGGCCGCGTGATCGGTCACGTCGACCACCTGCTGGATCTCGGGCACCGCCGCGCGGATCGCCGACTCGACGCCGCGCTTCAGGGTCATCGCGGCCATGCCACACCCCTGGCAGCCGCCGCCCAGGCGCACATAGGCCGTGTCGCCCTCCGCCGTCACCAGCTCGGCGGTGCCCCCGTGCGCGGCGATCGCCGGGTTGATCTGCTGGGTCAGCACCTGGTGCACCCGCTCGGGCAGCGTGCCGTGCAGCTCCGGGAGCGGGGGCAGCGCCAGCGCGGGACTGGTCGGCGCGGGCGTCTTGGGGTTGTCGATCACGAGCCCACCGCCCAGCCGCCCATCCATGGCGATGGTGGCCTGGTCGAGCGCCGGCGCATCGAGCCGCGGCACGACGATGGTCAGGCCGTCGTGCTCGACGACGGCGTCGGTCTCGTCGATCTCGTCCTTGCGGAGAAATGCCATGTCGTACTGGTACGCCGCGCCGGCGATGCCGACGATCTCAACCCACAGCGCCAGGCCGTCAGGTTCCGGCTCGCGCGAGCGCACCTCGAGCACCTTCTCGATCGCCTCAGGCGTTATGGAGATCGGCATGTCCGGAAGGATAGGCGGTCGGCCCAAAGCCGTTGCAACTTCAACCTTTACAGTCTGGACGAGAGGGGGTACGGTGGCCGCGCAAACCGACTCCAGGAGGGGGACCTGTGAAGAGATGCGTTGTGACGCTCATGCTTGCGATCAGCGCGTTGCTGATCTCGGCAACGACGGCGTCAGCCGCCACGTGGAACGTGTGGCCCGGCCACTCGATCCAGCGGGCGATCCGGCACGCCTCGCCCGGTGACACGATCATCGTGCACCGAGGCGTCTACCACCAGAGCCTGACGATCCGCAAGAGCCACCTGACGTTGATCGGCCTGCATGCGACGCTGAAGCAGCCCGCGCACCCGCGTGGTCTCTGCGCCCAGGCGGCCGCACCCGAGGTCAACGGCATCTGCGTGATCGGCGGCGTCGACTTCCAGACCGGGCAGGTGATCGGAGCACCGGTGCGGGGCACGACGATCCGCGGCTTCCGAATCGTGGGCTTCCACGGTGACGGCCTGTTCATGTTCCACGTCGCCAACAGCCGCATCGAGCACGTGCGCTCGATCGGCAACACGGGCTACGGCATCGCCGGCTTCGTTCAGCACGGCGGTGCATACCTGTGGAACACGGCCCGCAACAACGGCGAGCCGGGGTTCTACCTGGGCGACTCGCCGCACGCCGATTACGTGATCGCGCACAACACGGCATCTGGCAACCAGTACGGGATCTTCATCCGCCACTCGGCGTATGGCCTCGTGCATGACAACCAGGTGTGGGGCAACTGCGTCGGGGCGTTCCTGCTCGACGACGGCCAGGCCGACGGCCTGCACGACATGGACCTGTGGGACAACCGGTCCTGGGCCAACGACAAGGCCTGCCCCGCCGACGACGAGGGCGCCCCGCCGCTGTCCGGCATTGGCGTGCTCCTCGTCGGCGCGCGGCACACCGTCCTGCACGACAACACGATCACGAACAACGAGCCGGGTGGCGACAGCTTCATCTCCGGCGGCCTGGTCATGATCTCGGCCAAGCCCTTCGGCGGGACGCCTGTCCGCAACGACCACATCCGCAACAACACGATCACCGGGAACAAGGCCTTCGACATCTTCTACGACGGCTCCGGGTTCAACAACACGTTCACCGGCAACACCTGCAACACCTCGCAGCCCGGCTCGATCTGCAGCTGAGCTGACGCGCAACATCCCGGGTGGGACGGCAGCTGCCGTCCCACCCGGATTGGATGATTGGTTCCACGACCCCGCACGTCTGATCGCCCGACTCTGGCTAGTTGACCAACGTTAGGGGGCTGCGACCGCATTCGCGATCTGCGTGATCGCAGATCGCTCATGACCGGTGCAAGGCGTTCCGCCTTGCACCTCGTCGCATCGCGGCGTCCTCAGTCGGGCCGATATTCCCGATATCGGCCCTCCCTCGATCCTTGCGCTGCTTGCCTACCGATCGCTCAGACCGCACGGCGCCGTAGAACCAATCATCTAGGCAGCCTCGCGGCGGGTGTCGTAGAGCGCCCGGATCTCGTCGGCGGGCACGGCCCTCGAGAACAGGAAGCCCTGGCCGAGCGGGCATCCGTGCTCCACAAGGAACCGGCGCTGCTCCTCGGTCTCGATGCCCTCGGCAAGCGGATGCAGGCCGAGGTTGCGGGCCAGCTGGATGATGGTCGACACCAGCACCGCCGCGCTCGAATCCTCGGGCAGGTCGGCGATGAACGACCGGTCGATCTTGAGCGTCGTCACGAGCATCTGGTTCAGGCGCGACAGCGAGGAGTGGCCGGTGCCGAAGTCATCGATCGCGAGCCGCAGGCCGCGCTCGTGCAGCTCGGCGATGATCGGCTCGGATCGCAGCGTGTCCGCCATCACGGTCGACTCGGTGATCTCGACCATCATCCGGTCGGCGGACAGGCCGAACCGCTCGATCGTCGCAAGCACCTGCCGCATCGCGGTCGGCTGCCAGAAGACGGCCGGGAGGTTGACCGAGACGTAGAGATCCAGGCCCTGTGAGCGCCACTCCGCGCTCTGGCGGCAGGCCTCTTCGATCACCCACTCCGAGATCGGACCGATCAGCCCGGTGCGCTCCGCCAGCGGGATGAAGTCGCCCGGCATGATCAGGCCGCGATCCTCATCGAACCAGCGAAGCAGCGCCTCGGCGCCGACGATCGCGCCGCTCTCGAGCGCCACCAGCGGCTGGTAGTGGAGCGCCAGCTGGCGGCGCTCGACGGCTCGGCGCAGCCGGCCGGCCATCGACAGCTGTGCGCGCGGATCGTGGCCCGACGCCGAGAACAGCTGATAGCCGTCGCGGCCCGACTCCTTGGCCTTGTACATCGCGATGTCCGCGTGCTTGAGCAGGCTCTCCGCGTCGTCGGCGTCGAGCGGATACAGGCTGATGCCGAGGCTGGCGCTCGTGTAGATCTCGGTGTCGGCAAGCGTCAGCGGCCGCTGCAGGGAAGCGCGCACGTGCTCGGCCACCCGACGCGCGACCTCCGCGACGTCGGCGTCCTCGCCCTCGTCAGCGCCGTCCACGTCGGCGATCAGGATCAGGAACTCGTCGCCGCCCTGCCGCGCCACGACGTCACTGGCGCGCGTGGAGCCCGCCAGGCGCTGCGCCACCTCGCGCAGCAGCTCGTCGCCGGCGCTGTGCCCGAAGCTGTCGTTGACAAGCTTGAAATCGTCGAGGTCGACGTAGAGCACTGCGACGCCGCGGCCGGCGCGCTGCGCACGGGCCAGGGCCACGTCGAGGTGCTCCTGGAAGAGGATGCGGTTCGGCAGCCCGGTGAGAGAATCGTGGTAGGCGAGCCGCTCCAGCTCCTCCTCGGCCCTGCGGCGGTCGGTGATGTCCTCGCCCAGCGACGCCTGCCCGAAGATGTTGCCCTCCGCGTCGCGGAGCAGCGTGTTGTTCCACGAGAACAGCCGCCGCTCGCCGGTGCGCGTGATGATGGCGCTCTCGTAGTGCGCCATCACGGTGCCGCGATCGATCGCCTGCGACGCACGCACCTCGAGGTCGCGGTCCTCGGGCGGCGTGAAGGTGTCGATCCAGGGCCGCCCGATCAGCTCGTCCGTCCACCACCCGGACAGCTCGGCGAAGTAGTCGTTGCAAAAGACGATGACGCCGGACGGGTCGGTGATCACAGCGGCCAGGCGCACGTTCTCGAGCATCTCCCTGAAGCGGGCTTCGGAGGCCAGCAGCGCGTTCTCGGCGTCCTTCTGCTCCGTGACGTCGAAGATCACCCCCTGGATCACCTGCGGCGCGCCGTGCTCGTCGCGCACGGCGACGGCGTCGTCGCGGAACCAGCGGGTGCGGCCATCCAGCCCGCGCATCCGGTACTGGGCGCTGTAGGGCTCACCGGTCTGCACCGTCCTGCGATAGGTCTCGATCGTGTGGCGGTCGTCGGGATGCATGCGGCGCTCCCAGCCGTCGAATCCGTCGAGCCACTCCTCCGCCGGCACGCCCATCAGATCGCGGATCTGCGGGCTGACGTAGACGGGGTTGCCGGTGCCCGCCTCGTCGATGTAGGTGATCGCGGGCAGGTTCTCGACCAGTGCCCTGTAGCGGGATTCGGCGCGGCGATGCTCGGCATGCAGCACCGCGTTGTGCACCGCCACCCCGAGGACGTCGGTCAGAGCCCGGTAGAACTCGAGATCCTCGTCCCAGGACCGGTCGCGCACGTCGGCGATCTCCATCAGCCCGATCACCTCGCCGCGCGACAGCAGCGGCAGCATCAGCATCGAGGAGTAGCCGTTTCGCACCAGCATGTCGCGCTCGTTCGGGTCGCAGGCTGGATCCGCCACCCGGATCACCCGCGGCGCGCGATCGACCATCACGGCGCGGGACTCCGGATAGTCATCCAGCGGATATTCCATGTCCACAGCGGCAATCTCGGCCGTGACGCGGTTCTGGTAGTCGGTCAGCGTGACCAGATAGTCGCGCTCACGATCCCAGAGAGACACCGCGGTCGCGGATGCGCCGGTGACGGCCGTGGCATGCGACGTGAACCGCCGCAGCACCTCGTCCAGCTCGAAGCTGGACGCAAGCGTGCGGGAGAGGTCCACGAGCGCGCGCAGTCGGTCCGAGGATGCCACGTACTCGACATCGGCGGCGCGGCCGCCCTGCTTGAGCCGCACGACCGGTCGTTTTCGGCCGCCGTGGGGCAGATGGTTGATCGAAATCTCTCGCGTGCCTGGCCGCTGCGAGAGGTAGGTGGTTCGAGATGGTTGGGGTGGCTACGGCTGCGAACCGTCCTAGCGAGGCTCAGTTCTCCCCGTCCAGGACATCACGGAGATATCGATCACCATCTAGAGCAGACCGCACATGGCGGCGGTGTTCGGCCAGGATCCGAACCCGATGTGCCTGGCAGCACGGCTGGCAACGGCCATCTGGTCGCGTGCCGACCAGTACCGCGCGTCGGCGCCGTCGTACTTGCTCAGCTTGTCGGCACCCCAGCGGACCATGAACCCCGTATCCATCTGAAAGCCGCCGAAATAGGGGCCGGCGGCGTTGTACGCGTTCCACGCGCCCTCGTAGTGATGGATGCACAGCAGCTTCGGGAACAGCCAGGCCCGCATCGCGAGGTAGTGGCGATTACGAGTGCGCAGGCGGTGCGCGACGTAGCGCAGGTAGCCGAGATCGGTGCTTCCCGCCTCGACCCGATGCGGCCGGTACCGCAGGCCAAGGCTGCCGGCGAGCCGGACTGCGCGGTGGCGCCGGTGGCGGATGATGTACTTGACGTGGTGGACGGCCCTCGCATGCGCGATCAGCTGGGCGTCGGTGGTCGTCGTGGTCGTCGTCGTGGTGGTGTCAGCCGATGCCGTGTGTGCGGTAGCCGCCAGCATCGAAACGGCGATCAACAGTGCCTTCCTCAGAGCTTGACCTCCTCGTCGGGGACAGGGCGGCGCTCGCCGGAGCTGTGAGCCCGGTTGCAGAGAGCGCGTCGGGTAGCGACCCAGGCGACCCGTTATGGAGCCGGCACAGAGTAGCGGTGGTGCGGCGGGCGCGCGCCACATGACGGCCGCGCCCGGTTGCTATGCTGCCCCGAACGGACAACGCTGAAACCGCCAAGGAGGTGGGACCATGATTGTGAACTCGACGAAGAGCCAGCGCGCATGCCCCCTCCGGCCGGCGCAGCGCTGACCTCCGCGCTCGCGGCCTCTGGGGGAGTTCTCCCACTCAACCCTCTGGAGCGCTTGACGTGACCGATTCATACGGGTGGCCGCCCGACGACGCGGCTGCCGGCGATGACCTGCTTGCCCGGCTCGGCTGGGACGACGGCAGGCAACAGGAGTTCGACCAGCTTGACATCCCCGAGGCCGTCCCGGGACGCGTCGCCCGCGTCGACCGCGGCGTCTGCACGGTGCTCGGCGGCGATGCCGCTCACCGCGCGGTGATCTCGCCCCGGTTCCCGACGCCGGCCGCCGGTGACTGGGCGGCGGTGCGGCCCGCCGTCGCCGGCGGTGACGACGCCGGCCTGCGCGCGCTGCTGGAACGGCGCACGACGTTCACCCGGCAGGCGGCCGGCGACGAGACCATCGAGCAGGTCGTCGCTGCCAACATCGACGTGATCTTCCTGGTCAGCGCGCTCGACCAGCGATTCAGCCTGCGCCGGCTCGAGCGCTACCTGACGCTCGGCTGGCAGAGCGGCGCCACGCCCGTGATCGTGCTGACCAAGACCGACCTCTGCGAGGACATCGACGCCGTGGTGCTCGAGGCGGAGTCGATCGCCTTCGGTGTGGACGTCCTGGCAATCAGCGCCGAGACGGGCGAGGGCCTCGACCTGATACAGGCGTACACGTCAGGCAACCGCACCGTGGCCCTGCTCGGCCTCTCCGGAGCGGGCAAGTCCACCCTGATCAACCGGCTGATCGGCGAGGAGCGGCTGGCAACCCAGGACGTGCGGCAGGACGGCCGCGGGCGCCACACGACCACCCATCGCGAGCTGATCGCGCTCCCGGGAGGCGGCGTGGTGATCGACAGCCCGGGCATGCGCTCGGTCGGGCTGTGGGACGGAGACGGCGGCGCGGGCCTGGAGCAGACGTTCGCCGACGTGCAGGAGCTGGCGGCCGGCTGCCGGTTCTCCGACTGCAGCCACGACGGGGAGCCGGGCTGCGCCGTCACGGCGGCCATCGCCGAAGGCACGCTGCCGGCCGAGCGTCTTGAGAGCTACAGCAAGCTCCTGCGTGAGCTGCGGTTCCAGGAGCTGAAGCAGGACAAGCGCGCCCGCTCGGAGGCGCGAAAGCAGTGGCGCGTGATGAGCCGGGCGATGCGCAAGGCGCCCAAGGCGGACAGGGAGTGAGCGGCGCAGGGGTCTCACGCCGCCAACGCCCCCGTCGTTGAATCGGCGGTGACCAGGTAATCGACCAGATAGGCAGGATCGTCGCGGACGGCTACGACCGTGTCGCCGACGCCTATGCGGCGTTGGAATCGCCGGCCGACCCGTGGCCGAGGATGCGCCGCGTAGCGCAGTTCACCGCCGGCCTGCCCGACGGGTCTCGCCTGCTCGACCTCGGCTGTGGCAACGGTCTGCCCGCGACGCGGGAGCTGTCCGAGCGCCACACGGTAACCGCGGTCGACATCTCGCCGGAGCAGGCTGCACGGGCACGCAGGAACGCCCCGCGGGCCGAGGTGCTGTGCGCGGACGTCCGCGACCTCGACCTTCCGAACGCCGGATTCGACGCGATCGTGGCGCTGTACCTGATCGACAACGTCCCGGCCGGCGAGTACCCGGTGCTCCTCCGCCGGCTGGCGGCCTGGCTGCGGCCGGGCGGCCGCCTGCTGCTCAGCGCCGAGCCGGCGGAGCCCGAGGAGCAGAGCCTCCACACCTGGCTCGGAGTGCCGATGCCGATCAACGGCGTGCCCGTCGAGACCCTGGCCGCATCCGTCGAGGCGGCAGGCCTCGAGGTGACCGATGTCGAGCTGGAGGAGCAGCGCGAGGGCGGACGTCCGATCACGTTCGCCTGGGTGACGGCGCGGAAGGCTTAGCATTGACGCTCCATGGCCGGCGCGCCCCCCTACCGCATCGAGACCGAACGCCTCCTGCTGCGCTGCTGGGATCCGGGCGACGCGGAGCTGCTGGGGGACGCCGTCGCGGCGAGCATCGCAGAGCTCCAGCCCTGGATGGCGTGGGCGCACGACGAGCCGCTGACGCTCGATGGCCGGATCGCGCTGCTCCGGGAGTTCCGTTCGAAGTTCGACAGCGACCGGGAATGGATCTACGGCATCTTCAGCTCCGACGGCTCCAGCGTCCTGGGTGGTACGGGCCTGCATCCTGACGTCGGCGGCGATGCGCTCGAGATCGGCTACTGGATCCGATCAAATGCGACCGGAGCCGGCCTCGGCGGGGAGGCGGCCGCCGCCATGACGCGCACCGGCTTCCGTCTCCACGGGGTCGGCCGGCTGGAGATCCGTGTCGCTCCTGGCAACACGCGCAGCGCCCGGATCCCCGAGCGGCTCGGCTATACGATGGAAGGGCGCCTGCGGCGTCTGCTGCCGCCTGCCGCTCCGGGCGGCGGGCGCGAGGACGCGCTCGTCTACACCATGCTCGCCGAGGAGTTCGATGCGTCGCCCGCCGCTGCCGTGCCGATCCGCGCCTTCGACGCCGCCGGACGCCCCCTGGACGCCGGCTGACCGGTGGCGTCCCTCTCGCTGCCCGAGCTGATCGGCGTCTTCGTGGCGGCCGCGGCCGCGGTCTGGTACGCCGGCATCCAGCTGTCGGACGCCACGGATGTCCTCTCGACCCGGCTCGGCCTGGGCGAGGCGCTCGGCGGGCTGATCCTGCTGGCCGTCGCGACGAACCTCCCGGAGATCGCCATCACCGCGAGCGCCTCCCTGTCCGGCAGCCTGGGCATCGCCATCGGCAACATCCTCGGCGGAATCGCCGTCCAGACCGTCGTGCTCGCCGTGATCGACGTCATCGGCCTGCGCGGGGCCGACGCGCTGATGTACCGCGCCGCGTCGCTCACGCTCGTGCTCGAGGCGACCATGGTGGTGGCGGTGCTGTCGGTCGTGGTCATGGGCACGCAGCTTCCGTCCGCCACCGTGCTGCGGGTCGAGCCGGCGTCGCTGATCATCGTGGGTGTCTGGGTCGCCGGGCTCTGGCTCGTGGGCCGCGCACGCCGCGGGCTGCCGTGGCACGAGTCGGGAGAGGCGCCCGACAACCAGCCCAAGCCCCGGGGGCACTCTCAGCAGCAGGCGGCGAAGCGCCTGGGCACGGCCAAGGCGGCTGCCGTGTTCACCGTCGCCGCTGCTGCGACCCTGGCCGGTGGCATCGCGCTCGAGCGAAGCGGTGAGCGGATCGCAGGCCACATCGGCATGACCGGCGTCGTCTTCGGCGCGACCATCCTGGCGGCCGCGACGGCGCTGCCCGAGCTGTCGACCGGGCTTGCCTCCGTCAAGCTGGAGGACTACCAGCTGGCGGTCAGCGACATCTTCGGCGGCAACGCGTTCCTGCCGGTGCTGTTCCTGCTCGCGAACCTGCTGTCGGGCACCGCGGTGCTGCCGCAGGCGCAGGACACCGACATCTACCTGACGGCGCTCGGCATCCTCCTCACCACCATCTACATCGCCGGCCTGATCTTCCGGCCGCGCAAGCAGGTGCTCTGGATGGGACTCGACTCGGCGACGGTCGTCGTCGCATACGCCGTTGGCGTCGTCGGCCTCTTCGTGATCGCCCGGTCATGAGGTCGGTCTGCGTGATCGGCGCCGGGCTCGCCGGCCTCGCTGCGGCCGACGCGCTGGCCCAGGCGGGGATCGACGTGACCGTGCTCGAGGAGCGCGACCGGGTGGGCGGCCGCGTCTGGTCGCTGCCGGCGGAGGGCGGCGGCGTGATCGAGATGGGCGCCGAGTTCGTGACCGAGGGGTACACCGTGGTGCCCGAGCTGGTCGCTCGTCTGGGCCTGACGCTGGCCCCGATGGGCATGAGCTTCTCGCGGCGCGAGCCGCGCGGCGGCATTGGCGTCGACGGCCCCGACCTCGACGCGTCGCTGCAAACCGTCGAGACGGCGCTGGCGGCGGGCGGCGGCGCCGGTGTGACGGTCGATGCGCTGCTCGCCGCCCTCGACCTGCACCCCGGCGCGCGGGAGCTGATCGCGTGCCGGATCCAGGTCAGCTACGCCCACGAGACGTCGCGGCTGGCGGCGGGGGCGGTCCGCGACGTCGGCCATCTCTTCCGCGAGGGAGAGGCGCGGCGGGTGGCCGGCGGCAACCAGCGGATCGCCGAGCGGCTGGCCGGGCGCCTTCGCGTGCTCACCTCGACGCCGGCCCTGGCCGTCCGCGCGACGGATGGCAGCTTCAGCGTGAACGGCGAGGTCACTGCCGACGCTGTGGTCGTGGCCGTCCCCGCCTTCGCCGTCAACCGGATCACGTTCGATCCGCCGTTGCCCGAATGGAAGCGAGAGGCGCAGGACGCCGTCACCTACGGGCAGGCTGCAAAGCTCGCGGTGCCGCTCGCCGCGGAGGCGAGCCCCAGCTCGGTGATCTCGGTCCCCGAGCGCTTCTGGACATGGACGGCCGCGGGCCCCGACGGCCGCGTCGTG
>DATAHR010000052.1:0-13002 GCA_036263035.1 Gaiellales bacterium
CTGCTCGACCAGCTGTGGGTGCGATAGACCCGCGCGGGACTTAGCCGATCCGCCGCGCCGCGACGGCTGCCGGCGGGCGCAGAGACGACCGTCCGTCCGCCACGTCCGCGCCGGAGCCGAGGCCCTGCGCATCGGGCACCAGGGCCGCGCGGATGTCGTCCTCGTCGTCCAGGGCGCGCCGTACTCCGGCTGCGAGCAGACGCAGCTGGCGGTCAAGCGGGGCGTGGCGATCGTCCGGCGCCACCGTTTTCAAGTCCTCGATGGCGGCGCACATGCGGCGCGTGACCTGGGGGTAGGCGACGCCCGCGAGGCGGATCTCGTCGAAGGCGAGCCGGACCCAGCCGTCCCATGTCAGCGTCCGCACGGTGAGCCGGACGGTGCCGGTGCTGTCGCGATGCTCGCCGGACGGCAGTGGCCGGTCCGCCATCTGCCGCAGGCAGTCGTGGAGGCGATTCACGACCTGAACTGCGCTGGTCGCGTCGTTGGAGCTGGTGCCGAGCGCGCGCTGGGCGACGTCGACCAGCTTGCGGAAGCCGTATGCGGGGTCACCCTTGTGCGTGCGCTCGTTGTCCAGCGCCACCCGTGAACGGATCGCCCGGGCATCGAGCCGGCTGGCGTCGCCGTGAATCCGAACGAGTGGGCTGCCCCGCATCAGGAAGTCGCCCATCATCGGCACGAGCTCGAGCGTGCAGTCGGCGCGCCGCGCCAGATCCACCAGCCCGCCCTCGTCGACGTGGATCAGGTTCCCTGCCGCGGTGGACATGATTACCGAGCCGTCGCCGGCCTGACGCTCCGGTGATCCGTGACGTTCATCCAGCTGGGTGCGCAGCTCGTCGCCGACCAGATCGATCAGGCCGCCGATACGAAGCTGCTGCGCCGCGTGGTGGACGAACACGACCAACGCCGCCGAGCTGGCCGCAACCAGGACGAACGCCGTCAGCACCGTGACGCCGGGTGTTGGGTCGCCGCCCGGCCCGGTGCCGATCGCGCGGAGAGAGAAGATGGCAAACGTGAAGGTCGCGCCGAACAGGGCAACCGCCACCTGGCTGCCGCGGTCGTCCAGCAGCGCCCGCACGATCCGGGGGGAGAACTGGCCCATCGCCAGCTGAACCGCCACCAGCGTGATCGTCAGCACGATCGAGGTCAGCGTCACGACCGACGTTGCGATCGTGGCCAGGATGGTGCTGGCATCCGACGGACTGCCCACCAGAGGCTGGGTGACGAGCGAGTGGAGGTGCCGGTCGATCGCAACCGTCACCACCGATAGGCCGGCACCCGCCAGGATGCCGAGCAGGGGAATCACCCAGAGCCGTCGGCCGAGTGCATGCCTGATGCGGAACCCGAGCATGCGTGCCCAGCTACCCCGTGACACCTGCCGCAAATCACGCGCCTGACGGCCTACCCGGTCTCGACCACCTCCGGCTGGTGCGGCGAGGGCGGCGCCGTCCAAGCGAAGTGGCAGGCGGCCACGTGCGCGCCGCCGGACGGACCGGCCGCCAGCGCCGGATCGTCCTCGCGGCAGACCTGCTGTGCGAGCGGGCAGCGCGGATGGAATCGGCAGCCCTTGGGCGGGTCGATCGGGCTGGGCGGATCCCCGACCATGGCCGGCGCCTGCGAGGCGCGGCCGGGCACCAAACGCGGCACCGCCTTCAGCAGCCCCTGCGTGTAGGGATGACGGGGATTCGCGAACAGCTCGGCCGTGGGCGCCGTCTCCACGATCCGGCCCAGGTACATCACCGAGACCCGGTCACAGACGTGACGCACCACCGCCATGTTGTGGGCGATGAACAGCATGGTCAGCCCCAGCTGTGTGCGCAGATCGTCGAGCAGGTTCAGCACCGTTGCCTGCACCGACACGTCGAGCGCCGACACCGGCTCGTCGGCCACCAGCAGCTCCGGCTCGAGCGCCAGCGCGCGGGCGACGGACACACGCTGGCGCTGGCCGCCGGAGAACTGGCGGGGATGCGCGTCCAGCGACCTCGCTCCCAGCCCAACCAGATCCATCAGCTCGCGGCAGCGCTCGTCGACGCGCTCGCGCGGCACCATGCGGTGCACCCGCAGCACCTCCGAAAGCGTCTGGCGAACGGTCATCCGCGGGTTCAGCGAGGAGTAGGGATCCTGGAACACCATCTGCATCCGGCGGCGCTGGGCGCGGTCGCGGTCCGCGCGGAGCGGCTGGCCCTCCCACAGCACCTCGCCCGCGGTCGGCCGGTACAGGCCGACGATGCAGCGGCCGAGCGTCGACTTCCCGCAGCCGGACTCGCCGACCAGGCCGAGCACCTCCCCCCGCGCGACCTCGAGGTCGACGCCGGCCACCGCCTGCACCACATCGGGTGGCTGCCGGCGCAGCTTGCGCGCCAGCGTGTCGGCGACCACGAAGTGCATCTCCAGGCCGCGCACGGCCATCAGCGGCTCAGACACCCGTGATCACCGGCTGCTCGCGCACCGACTCGGCCGCGCGGTCGGGGTGGATGCAGGCACTGGCGCGGTCACCCTCCAGCGGCAGCAGCGGCTTGCGGCCCTCGAGGCAATCGTCCTCGGCGAACGGGCAGCGGGGAGCGAATCGACAGCCCGGCGGCGGCGCCACCAGATCGGGCGGCGAGCCGGGGATCGAGTCGAGCACATCGCGGACGTCGACGGGGTCGGGCACCGAGCGCAGCAGCCCCAGCGTGTAGGGATGCCGCGGCTGGTGAAACACCTCGTGCACCGTCCCGGCCTCGACCACCTCGCCGGCGTACATCACGGCCAGCGTCTGGCAGGTCTGGGCGATCACGGCCAGATCGTGGGTGACGAACACGATGCTCATTCCGAGCTCCTCGCGGAGCCGGAGCAGCAGCTTCAGGATCTGATCCTGGATCGTGACGTCAAGCGCAGTGGTCGGCTCGTCGCACAGGATCAGCTGCGGCTCACACGAGAGCGCGATCGCGATCATGACGCGCTGGCGCATGCCGCCGGACAGCTCGTGCGGGTAGGACTGCGAGCGGCGCACGGGGTCGGGGATGCCGACCAGCTGCATCAGCTCGATCGCCCGCTCGCGCGCCTTGCGGCGGCCGTAACCGAGGTGCGCATAGGGCCCCTCGGCGATCTGGGCGCCCACCTTCATGACGGGGTTCAGGGCCGTCATCGGCTCCTGGAAGATCATGGCAATGCCCCTGCCGCGCAGCTCACGGATGCGCGAGGCGCGGGCGGTGGCCAGATCCTCGCCCGCGAACAGCACCTGACCGCCGGTGATCTCGGCCGGCCGCGGCAGCAGGCCCATCACCGCCCGAAGCGTCATGCTCTTGCCACACCCCGATTCGCCCACGAGCCCCATCGCCCCGCCCACGCCGACGGTGAACGAGGCGCCGTCCACGGCCCGCACGGTGCCCCTGCTGAGCGGGATCCGCACCTGCAGGTCGCGCACCTCGAGCAGCGGGGCAGCCGGTTCGCTCACTCCGGCCTCATCAGGTCGTTGACGCCGTCGGCCAGCAGCGACAGGCCCAGCCCGGTGAGGACGACACACAATCCGGGGAAGACGGAAAGCTGCCACTTGGTCGTGATGAAGTTCTGGCCGCCGGCGATCATGTCGCCCCAGTCGGGGGTGGGCGGCTGGATGCCGAGGCCGAGGTAGCCAAGCGTGACGATTGCCGCGAGCGACAGGATGATGTCCGACATGGCGAAGATCACGGCCTGCATGATCACGTTGGGCAGCAGGTGGCGGACGATGATGCGGGAGTCCCGCAGCCCCGCCACCTTGGCCGCCTCCACGTATTCACGGCGTTTGGCGACGAGGATCTCGGCTCTGATGATGCGTGTGTAGGACACCCAGCCGACGAACGTGATGGCGATGTAGATCGACCGCTCACCTGGGCCGAGCACGAACGACATGGCGATGATCAGCACGTAGAACGGAAACGCCACCACGACGTTCACCAGGTAGGCAATCAACATGTCGAGCTTGCCGCCGTAGTAGCCGGCCAGGCTGCCCAGCGTGGTGCCGATCAGGAACGGCAGCAGCACCGCCAGGAAACCCACCTTCAGGTCGACGCGGCCGGCGTAGACCAGCCGCGACCAGACGTCGCGGCCGAGCTGGTCGGTGCCCAGCCAGTGCTGCGACGACGACCCCGACAGCGTGTGGTGGAGGTCCTGCGCCGTCGGCGAGTAGCGGGTCACCAGCGGCGCCGCCAGCGCCAGCCCGATCAGCGTGCCCAGGATCAGCAGGCCGGCCACGAACGAGGGCGTTCGGTACCAGCGCCCGGCGAAGCCACGGCCCCTGTCCTCAACCAGGCTGGTCGCCGGTTCGAGTGCAGCGCTCGCCATCAGTCGAACCTCACCCGCGGATCCAGCATGGCGTGGACGATGTCGGTGAGCAGGTTGATCAGCACCACCAGGATCGCGAACACCAGCGCGATTGCCTGCACCACCGTGAAGTCGCGCTGGAAGATCGCGGCGAGCATCAGCTGCCCGATGCCGGGCAGCGCGAACACCTGCTCGACCACCAGCGTGCCTCCCACCAGGTAGGCGATGTTCAGACCAAGCACCGTGACCATCGAGATGACGCCGTTTCGGAGCGCGTGCTTGATCATCACCCGCCGTTCGGGGATGCCCTTTGCGCGGGCGGTGGTGACGTAGTCGGCTTGCAGCACCTCGAGCAGGCTGGCGCGCAGGCTGCGGATCAGGATCGGCGAGATGAACAGCGCGACCGTCAGCGACGGCAGGATCATCGAACGGACGTGTCCGGTGAAGCCGTGGCCGTAGCCGCCGACAGGGAACACCCGGCCCAGGTTGAGCGCGAACAGGATCAGCAGGATGATGCCGGTCCAGAAGGCCGGCATGCCCAGCCCGATCATCGGCACCACCCGCACGACCTGGTCGCGGGCGCCGTCCGGCTTGCTCGCGGCCAGCATGGCCAGCGGGATCGCGATCAGCACCGACATCAGCGCCGACAGGAACAGCAGCCACAGCGTCGGCGGCAGCCGGTCCTTGATCAGCTGGGCCACGTCCAGGTTGTAGAACAGCGACGTGCCGAGGTCGCCGTGCAGCAGCCGGTTCAGGTAGTCGAGGTACTGCCGCCACAACGGCTGGTCAAGGCCCCACTCCCTGTGCAGGCGGGCGACACCCTGCGGAGTGGCGTGCACACCGAGCATCGTCCGGGCCGGGTCGCCCGGTACCAGGTGCAGCATGAAGAAGCAGACGAGCGTGCAACCGAAGATCACCGGGATCACCTGCAGCAGGCGACTGGCGATATAGCTCAGGCGATCCACGGTGAAACTCCGTTGTCTGCCGGGGCGCCGGCTACTGCTTCAGCCAGACGTCCTCCATGTGGTAGTTCCCGGTCGGGTAGACCTGGAAGCCCTGCACCTTGTCCGAGGTGGCGTAGCGGTACGGCGAGTAGAACTCGAACACCATGAAGGCATCCTCCGCCGCCTGCTTCTGGATCTCGCTGTAGAGCTGCTGGCGCTGACCCTTGTCGAAGGTGGACTGCGCCTGGTGCGTCCAGTTGATCACCTGCGGGTTGTTGTACCAGGTGAAGAACGACTTGGCAGTCGTACCGTCGACCGCGAAGGACACCAGCTCGTCGGGGTCGGCGATGTCCATCGTCCAGTAGGCCGAGGTCATCTCGTAGTCACCCTTCTGCTGCTGGGCGAACTGCACGCTGGGGTCGACCTGGCGCAGCTTGACGTCGATGTTCAGCTGCTTCAGCGAGTTCTGCAGGATCTGCGCGATCTGCTGATCCTGGTCGACGCCGCTGCCGACGGACAGCTGGAACGAGAAGCCGTTGGGCACCGATGACTGCGCCAGCTCCTGCTTGGCCTTGTCCATGTCGTACTGCAGCCCCGGCGAGTTGGGGTCGTAGTAGGGCACCTGGGGCGGCATGAAGGAGTTGGCCGGCTTGCCGTTGCCGAACAGCACCGACTGGATCACCGCGTTCCGGTCGAGCGCGTAGGAGATCGCCCGGCGCACGTGCACGTCGTCGAACGGCTTCACCTTCTCGTTCATGCAGAGGTAGTCCGTGCGCGTCGACGGGAACAGGTGCATGACCACGCCCGGCGTGTTCTGCAGCTCCTTGATCGACGAGTAGGCGGGGAACTCGTCGATCTGGGCCTGGCCGCCCTTCAGCTGCAGCTCGCGGGTGTTATCGGCCGGCACCGTCGTCCAGGTGACGCTGTTCAGGTACGGCTTGCCCTTCTGCCAGTAGTTGTCGTTTCGGACAAGCTTGATCTCCTGGCCGTGCGTCCAGTGGTCCCACTTGAACGGGCCGGTGCCGATCGGATGCTGGTAGAACTGCTTGGCCGTCTCCCCGGCGTAGTCCTTCGGCAGCACCGCGTTGTTGAACAGCGCGATGTCGGCGATCAGCGGCGCCCACTTGTACTTGGTGGTGATCACCACCGTCTGCGGGTCGGGCGCCTCCACGGACTTGATGGCGCTGTCGATGAAGCCCCAGCCGGTGTTGGGGTCCTTGGCCTTGTCGATCGAGAACTTGACGTCCGCCGAGGTCATGGGCTGGCCGTTGTGGAACTTCACTCCCTGGCGCAGATGGAAGGTGTAGGTGAGCTTGTCGGGGGACAGGTCGTAGCTGGTCGCGAGCCACGGAATCACGCTCTTGCCGTCGGGGCTGACCGTGTAGAGCGTCTCGTACATCTGCTGGAAGATCCAGATCGACTCGTTGTCGAAGACGTTGGTGTTGTCCATGCCCAGCGACTCCTGGGTGCGGGCGATCACCAGGTCGCCGCCCTTCTGCGGCGTTCCGGACGACTGGGAGCCACCGCCTCCGCTGTTGCTGCTGCCTCCACCACAACCGAACAGCAGCACCGCGGCCGCCATCATCGCGATGACCAGCGCCAGACGTCGCTTCATCTCGAACCTCCTGGACCTTGACGGGGACCGCCGGAGCGGGCGGTGAGTATGTCAGAGCCTGGGGGGGCCGGTCTAGAGGCACAGGGCACACGGTAGGATCGCCCGATGCACTACGTGGTGGTGGGCGCCGGTGCGATCGGCGGAACGGTCGGTGCCCGGCTCGCCCGTGACGGTCACGAGGTGCTGCTGTGCGACGCCGACGCCGACCACGTGGCGGCGATCAACCGCGACGGCCTCGCCATCGAGGGACCGGTCGAGCAGCTCGTGGTGCGAGCGCCGGCGGTCACGCCGGATCAGCTGCCCGAGCGGCTGGGAGCGGTGCTGCTGGCGGTAAAGGCCCATCACACCGCCGAGGCGGTGGCCGCGCTCGCCCCGCGTCTGGCCGACGACGGATTCGTCGTCTCGCTGCAGAACGGCCTCAACGAGCCCGTGATCGCCGCTGCCGTGGGCGAGCAGCGGGTGGTCGGCGCGTTCGTGAACTTCGGCGCCGACGTGATCTCGCCCGGCCGGATCATGCTCGGAAACCGCGCCACCTTCCGGATCGGCGAGCTGGACGGCCAGATCAGCGAGCGGGTACGGATGCTCGTCGCCGACATCGAGGATGCGGAGGCCACCGACAACATCCTCGGCTACTTGTGGTCGAAGCAGGCCTACGGGGCGATGCTGTTCGCGACCGCGGTCAGCGATCTGTCGATCGCCGATGCGCTGGCCGATCCCGCCTACCGCCCGCTGTTCCTGGAGCTGGCTCGCGAGATGCTGGCGGCGGCGCCGGTGAGGGCGGAGCCGTTCGACGGGTTCGATCCGGCCGATCTGACCGGCTCGATCGACCGTCTGGCCGAGTTCAACCGCGGCTCCGCCAAGACGCATTCCGGCATCTACCGCGACCTGGCGGTGCGCCACCGTCGCACCGAGGCCGACGCCATGCTGGGGCCGGTGGACGCGCCGCTGGTCGGCTGCACGCTGCAGCTGGTGCATGCGATCGAGCGGGGCGAGCGGCGGTGCCGGCGCGCCAATCTCGACCTGCTGGCGACCTACGAGCGGCTGGGCCGGCTGGGCGGGCCGCTGAACGCCGTGACGTCGGTGATCCCGGCCCCCGCGCGCGCCGCCGACGGCCCGCTGGCCGACGTTCCCGTCGCCGTCAAGGACAACATCGACGTCGCCGGGATCGTCACCACCAACGCCTCGGAGGCGGGCGTGCCGCCGCCGGCGGTCGGCGATGCCGAGCTGGTCCGACGGCTGCGCGCGGCCGGCGCCGAGGTCTTCTGCAAGACCAACCTGCTCGAGTACGCGGCCGGCAGCGTGCACCCGGCCTACGGCATGACCACCAACCCGCACGACCCCGGCCGCACCTCGGGTGGGTCGAGCAGTGGATCTGCGGCGCTGGTCGCGGCGGGCGTCTGCGATCACGCCGTCGGCACCGACACCGGCGGCTCGATCCGGATCCCGGCCAGCTACTGCGGCGTCGTCGGACTCAAGCCGACCTTCGGCGCGGTGCCGGTGGACGGTGTCTTTCCCCTGGCCGAGAGCCTTGACCACGCCGGCACGCTGACGCGCAGCTGCCGTCAGGCGGCGGCGCAGTTCGCCGTGATGGCGGGCCGGCCGTGCCCGCTCGATCCGGCTCCGGTCGCCCGCGTGGGGGTGCTTCGCCGCCAGCTCGACGACCCCGATCTGCGCGCCGACGTGCGGGAGCTGGTCGAGCAGGCGCTGGCGTCGCTGGCGTCCCTGGGATTCGAGCTGGTCGACGTTGACGTGCCGGAGCTCGACCTGGCCGACGAGGCGCTCGGCGCCATCGTGCTCTGGGAGGCCTGGGCGGTGCATGAGCGCACCTACCGACGAGAGGCAGCCCGCTACGGCGAGGGCACCCGCGCGCTGCTCGAGATGGGGCAGCGGGTGGACGACGATGCCTACCGGAGCGCCCGCCTCGACATGCGCCGGATCGCCGACGGGTTCGACCGCGTGCTCAGCGAGGTGAACGTGCTGGCCGGTCCGACCGTGGCCTACCCGGCTCCGGCCGAGGACCCGCCGGTGGGAACGCCGCAGGGCGACGTCGAGGGGCGCTTCACGGCGCCATACAACCTGGCCGGGCTGCCGGCCGTGTCGGTGCCCTGCGGGGTCGTCGAGGAGCACCTGCCGGCCGGCCTGCAGCTGGCGGCGGCGCGCGACGCGGAGCCGCTGCTGCTGTCGGTGGCAGCCGCCTATGAGGAGCGTGGACGATGAGGTTGCACGAGCGAGACTACGCCCCGAAGTAGAGCCGCCGCGCTGTCCCCGCCAGCACGTCCTCCGCGACCCGCTCGGCCTCCGCCAGGGTCAGCGCATCCCACTCGACCAGCTCGCCGAGGGCGATGCCGAGCGAGCGGCGGGCCTGGCGGGCGCCCAGCGCGATCTGCTCGCAGAGGCCGGCCGCGTCGGTGGAGGTCTGGATCCGTGACAGCGGCACCATCGCCAGCGCCGTGCGCCACACCTGCAGCTGGATCTCTTCGCCGAACGGCGGCACGCAGGTGGCGACGTCGAAGTAGACGTTCGGGTAGATCGCCGCCAGCACCGCCGCCTCACCCGTGTACGGGAACGACCCGTGCAGCAGCACCAGCGGCACCGCCCGTGCGGTTGCGCTTCGCTCGAGCAGCGGCCGCAACAGCCACGGATTCGATCTGGGCAGGTCGAGGTCGCGGTCGCCGTAGCCGCAATGCAGCTGCATGGCCATGTCCTCGCGGCGGGCGACCTCGAGCGCGCGCTCGAACAGGAAGTCGAGCAACGGCTTCTCGGTCAGAAACAGCGTGTCGGCCCCCTCGCCGGCGCCCGCGCGGGCGCGGACGTAGGCGGCAGCCGCCTCGGCGTGGCCGGCTGGCTCGGCGCCCAGCCCGCTGCGATAGGCGAGCACGCTCTTCAACCCCACGTAGCCGGCCGCGCGGGCTCCGGTCAGCTCGGCGTCGAAGCGATCGAGGAACTCGTCGAAGCGCTCGCACTCCGCCGCGATCACGCCCGCCCGAAGCTCGATCCGAAGCAACGGCGCCACCTCGGCGCCGGCCGCCGCCAGCTCCTGCGGCGAGAACGTGACATGCGGCGGCGGGTAGCCCATGTCGGCCACCAGCCCGGTGACACCCCCCGCGGCGATCATGTCGGTCAGCCAGGCGGCGGCGTCGCGAGAGGTGACCTGCTCGAACACCGCCTGCTCCGTCGGCTCGCAGCCGAGCTCGGCCGCCAGCTGGCGGATCGCCCAGCGGTACGGCGCCGTGTCGGCGGCCAGCACCGTGTCTGCCGGATCGCCCTCGTACCATGGCCAGCGGTACGCGTCCAGGTCGGCCGGATGCTCCCTGTAGGGCGGGTGCATGTGGCCGTCGATGAACGGCATGGCGGTCAGGTCGATGGCGGTCAACGGCAGAATACGAGAGCGTCTGCGAACTCGATCAGACGGAACGTCGTCCAGGACAGCGACAGGATCTCACGGCGGCTGCCGCTCTGGAGCTCGTGCGCCCAGCAGACGGCGGCGAGGTCGATCATCTCACGCGCCGCGTCGATGTCGACGCCGTCCAGCACCGCCAGCGCATGGCGGGCCAGCCGCAGCGCGCCCAGCAGGTCGGGCTGACGCGTCCAGACCATCGGCGCCGAGGCCAGCAGGTACTCGTGCGCGCGGAGCTGCGCGTAGCCGAACGACGCTCGTCGCGGCCCGGCCGCCGCCGACCGGCTCGCGGGCGCGCGCCCGGCGGCGATCCGCTCGGCGTTGTCCCAGAGCATCGCGGCGGCACCGGCGCCGCCCGCGGCGCGCAGCGCCAGGAGCAGCTTGGCCTGCGAGCAGGCGTGCCCGTAGTACGGCGCGTCGGTGCCGTAGACGATCTGCTCGGGCGCCACCCGCGCAAGCAGCGCCCGGATGTCGAGCAGGTTCCAGACGGCCACGTCGAAGCAGACGTTTGGCCGCCGCTCGGCCACCGCCAGCGCCGCCTCGTGGTCGCCGATGCCGGCATGGGCGAGGATGACCTGGGCGCCGGGGTGACGTTGCAGCATGCGGTCGAGGTCGGCCGCAAACGGCCCGATGCCGCGGCCCGCGTGCAGCAGCAGCGGCACCGAGCGGCGTTCCGCCAGCGCCACCGCCGCCTCCACCAGCGGGTGGCCGACCTCGAAGCGGCCGCTCAGCGGGTGCAGCTTGATGCCTCCGGCACCGGCATCGAGCGCGCGCTCCAGCTCGGCGATGTCGCCGTCTCCCGGCTCGACCCGGCAGAACGCGATCAGCCGGCCGTCCGACGCGGCCGCCTCGGCCAGCAGGGCGTCGTTTCGCTCCCGGTAGGCGTCCATCCCCTCCTGCCGGAACGGGAACACGAAGGTGCGCTTCACGCCATGCGCCTCCGCGTCGGCCAGCAGGTCGGCGGCGTCCAGCTGGGAGCCGTCCGCGTCCTCGCCGAGGTGGGCGTGCACATCCCACACCGCCTGCCCGGCCGGCAGCAGGGGCGCCACCAGCTGTTCGTGGCAGCGCTCGATCAGGGCGGCGCCGGCCGCCACCGGGTCGTGCATCAGTAGCGCCAGCGGTAGAACTCGAACAGCTGGTGCTCGTCGCGGCCGGCTGTCGACATCGCCTCGGCGCGCCGCACCGCGACGATCGCATCGTGCATCGGCTGGCCCAGCGCCTCGCGCAGCACCTGCGAGCCTGCCAGCGTGTCCGCCGCTGCGTCGAGGCTGTCCGGCAACAGCTCCAGGCCGAGCTCGCCGGCCACTCGGGAGGGCTCGATCTGCACCGGCTCCGGCAGCTGCAGATTCTCGGCAAGACCGGCCAGGCCGGCCGCGATCACCCCGCCGGCTACCAGGTACGGGTTGGCCGAGCAGTCCAGCGTCTTCACTTCCGCGTTCGCGCCGCCCGGCCGCGCCGCGCGGGCGCCGCGGATGAAGCGCAGCGGGGCCTCTCGATTTTCCGTACCCCAGCACACGTAGGCACCCGTCCACCTGTTCGGTGCCAGCCGCCGATACGACAGCGGGCAGCCGCAACCGAGCGCGGCCAGCGCCCGGAACTCCCGCAGCACGCCGGCCATGAACGCGCGCCCCTCGGGAGCGATGCCCAGCTCGTCGTCCGCGTCGCTGCCGAGCAGGTTCCTGCCGTCCCGCCACAGGCTGAAGTGCAGGTGGCAGCCGTTGCCGAGACCGTCCGGTCGGGCCAGTGGCGCAAACGACGGACGGATCCCGGTCGCCGGCCAGGCGGTTCGAATGGCGTGGCGCGTGGCCACGCAGTTGTCGGCGGCGCCAACCGGATCGGCGACGCCCACCGACACCTCCATCTGGCCGGCTGAGTACTCGGGATGGATCTGCTCGACCGTGACGCCCAGGGCCACAAGCCGCCGGGCCACCTCGCGCAGGTAGGCGCCCGCCTCGGCTGTCGAGTTGAGGCTGTACGCGGGCGTGGAGTGGGCCGGGACGCCGTCGTTCGTTTCGGCGTACCACTCGTGCTCGAAGGTCATGCGCATCTCGAAGCCGGCCTCCGCCACGCGCGCCGCCTGCCGCTTCAGGAACGATCGGGTGCAGAACTCCCACGGCTCGCCCTCCTGGTCGAGCAGGTCACCCGGCGCCCAGCCCCAGCCGTCCAGACCGCCCGCCAGACGGTCGAGATCGGGCACCAGCCGGGTGTCGCCCGTCGCCTCGTAGCCGGTGGAGGTGGCCATGCCGTCCTCACCGGTGAAGATCGAGAACGCCTTGGGTGAGCCGAGGCCGCGTGCGGCGGCAGCCTCGGCCCGGGCCGCCGTGATCGACTTTGCCCGGGTCAACCCGGCGTTGTCCACGAATGAGATCGCGATCAGCTCGATGCCGCGATCCAGGAGGTCCTGCTCCGTCACGGCGGCCATCCTACAGGCGGTCAATGCTCCAGATGATTGATCGATATCCCTCGCGAGCCTGGCCGCTGCGAGAGGTAGAGGGTCCGAGGCGGTTGGAGTGGCTACGGCTGCGAACCGTCGCCTCGCGGCGTCCTCGGTCGCGCCAATATTCCCGATATTGACGCTCCCTGCCATTCGCGATCTGCGTGATCGCAGATCGCTCATGACCGGTGCAAGGCGTCCGCCTTGCACCTGGCCAGGCTCGGTTCTCGCCGTCCAGCACTTCACGGAGATACCGATCAATCATCTAGACCCCCTCGACGACCTCGCGCAGCGAGGCGCAGACATGGTCGACGTCCTCGTCCTCGAGCTGGAC
>DATAHR010000053.1:0-8626 GCA_036263035.1 Gaiellales bacterium
CGAAAGATCTCCTGATTGGGCAGCGCCTCGCCGGGGGGGTCGACCGCACGCACCTGGGCCGAGAACGAGAGGTCGAAGTAGGACGAGACCAGGTCGTCGAACTCCAGGAAGCTCGCGGCGGGCAGCACCACGTCCGCGTAGTCGCAGGTGTCCGTCGGGAACAGGTCGATGACGACGGTGAACAGATCTTCACGGCCGAGCGCCTCGCGCAGCCGGGTCTGCTGTGGGTTCGAGGCGGCGATGTTGATGTTCCAGCAGAGCAGGCTGCGGGCCCGCGCCGGGTCGGCCAGCACGTCGGCCAGATCCATGTGGCTGACCGGCTCCGGAGGCGAGCCCAGGTGCGGCGCCTCGAACCAGTCCCCGTCCATCTCCAGCTGGTCGTTGAGGTAGAGGAACCCGGCGCCCGGCTTCGCCAGGTTGCCGCTGATCGCCGGCAGCATCGCCACCGACCGCATCACGTTGCCGCCGGTCGGCTGGCGCTGCAGCCCCTGGCCGATCCAGAGCAGCGACGGGCCGCCTCCGTAGACCCGCGCAGCCCGCTCGATCGACGCTGCCGGAACGCCGGTGGCCCGCTCACCCCACTCCGGCGTGCACCGCTCGAGCAGCGGCTCCAGTTCGTCCCAGCCGACGGTGTGGCGCTCGAGCAGCGCGCGGTCGGCGAGGCCCTCGCGAACCAGCACGTGGGCGAGAGCGAATGCGAGGGCCGCGTCGCTCCCGGGGAACGGCTGCAGGTGCAGATCGGCGGTCTCGGCCGTGGGCGTGCGAATCGGGTCCACGACGATAACCTTGGCCGGGGACTCCGGCAGCCACTGCTCGTGCATGTGCGGCGCGGACGCGGAGGGGTTGGCGCCCCAGACAACGATGCAGGAGGCGTCGCGGGCGGTGCGCGGATCAAAGCCCGTCACGGAGGTGCCGTACATGTAGTCGAGCGCGACGTGGCCTGCCTTGTTGCAGACGGAGTCCGGATCGACCTCGGTGGCGCCGAGACGGCGCAGGAAGCGTGAGCCGAACCCGCCGGCGATCAACGAACAGGTGCCGGTGTAGTGGGCATTGAGGATCGTCGCGGGCCCTGAGCTCTCGGCGATCTCCCGCCACCGCCCGGTGATCATCTCGATCGCCTCGTCCCAGCCGAACGGCTCGAACGCCCCGTCGCCCTTTCGGCCCACGCGACGCAGCGGCTGCGTCAGGCGCTCGTCGGGATCGAGGAAGACGCCGTTGTAACCGATCGAGCACTTGCGGCAGAGACGGCCGCGGCTGACGGGATGGGCCGGATCGCCGCGCACGGAGCGGATCGCGCCGTCGCGCAGCGTGACGAGGATCCCGCACGCGTCGTAGCAGTCACGCGGGCACGTCGTGAGCAGCGTCGTCTCCACCGGCACAGTCTATGGTGGCGCGGTGACCGACCTCCGGACGAAGTTGCGGATCTCCGAGGGACGGCGGGTGTGCCTGATGCGGATCCCCGACCGCCACGTTCCGCTGCTCGGCGTCATCGAGCGGGTCGATGGCGGCGCCGATGTCGTCCTGCTCTACTCCCGCAGCCGGGAGCAGCTCGACCGGGACACGCCGGCCGCGATCGCGGCACTGACGGAGGGCGGCGTGCTGTGGGTCTGCTATCCGAAGCTGAGCGCGAAGACCCCGTCTGACCTCTCGCGCGAGGTCGTGCGGGAGGCGATGGCCCGCCACGGCCGGCGCGCGGTGTCCCAGGTGGCGATCGACGACACCTGGTCGGCGCTGCGATTCAGGCCCGGATCGTAGGCTCGAACCAGTCCAGCGAGGGCATGCCCGAGCGCAGCTCGATGCAGCTCTGCGCGACCAGCGCCGCGCCGATGTCGCCCGTCCACAGGGAATACCTGCCCATCCCGTGCTCCTGCCGCTCGCGCTCGACCTGCTCGAGCGCGTGCACCGCAAAGCTCCGCGCCCGTTCCGACCACCGGTCGTCGCCGGTGCGCTCGTGGAGCGCAAGGAAGGCAACCGCGTTGCCTGCGGTGCCGTGGCAGAGCCCGTGCCCCGTCGCCAGCGGGCCGGCTTCCCAGATGAGATTTCCGCCGGCGACGAGCAGATCGGTGAAGCCGCCGTCCTGCGGCGCCACGGCTGCCAATGCTGTCACCATGCCAGGCGCCCCGTGGCACCACTGCACGCGGATGCGGTCGCGATGCGCGAGCGGGCCGACGGTGGGCGCCCAGTTCGCGAGCCCGTCCTCCCTGTAGGCCAGCGCCATGGCCGTTACCACCGCCCGATCCTCGAGCTGCGCAAGGCGGTCGCCGTCGAGCAGCTCCCGGCCGGCGAGAAGCGACTGGACGTTCCCGGCGAACCCATGACCCGGCCCGATGTAGCGGGCGACGTCCCCGTACAGCAGCTGCGTCCACATGTGCCCGCCCACCTCGTCGTCGAACGACCACCTCTGCCAGAGCACGTCCGCGCTCGACCGCCACGCGTCCGCCCACCGGGCGTCGCCCGTCCGGCGGTACATCTCGAGCGCCACCACCATCGTGCCCGGCGCTCCCCACATCAGCTCGTTCGACTCGTTGTCGGCGTTCGCTCGCACCACCTCCTCCAGCCGGGCCAGGTCGGCATCGTCCGCGCCGAGCAGGTGGCTGACGAGCAGGATGCCCGCCTCTCCGGCCCAGTAGCCGTTCGACCGGCCGGGCCAGTCGGGCGCCTCCAGATAGCTTCGGTGCAGGCCCCGGATCAGGTCCGGGCGGGAGCTTCCGGCCGCGTGCATCCCCCAGATCACGCCCGCCGCGCCCATGTACACGGTCTTGGGCAGGCCCCCACCATCCTCGTGGTCGTCGGGGTGCTCCGGCCAGAGGCCATCGTCGCCCACGGCGCCTTCGGTGTCGGCGACGATGCGGTCGATCCGCGCCCGCACCCACGCCTCGTCCCACGCCCGCTCGGTGAGCGGCTCGTGGTACTCCGGGGAGAACAGCATGCTCCAATCTTCTCCCAAAACAGCGATGGGATAGTGGCGATCGACCGAGGAGATCGGAACCCCCTCGAGAACAGGCCGCGACGCAGACACCGCGGTCGCCAGTCGCAGCGCCGGCTTGACCGGGCCGGTGCATTCCCTCCCGGCCGCCCGGTAGTCCCTCCCCAGGTTACCGGGCGGCCGCGACTGTTACCGGGACGTGAGATGCAGCAGCTCGATCAGCTCGGCCGCGTTCGCCGGCGCCTGCGCGAACGAGGCACCCGACGCGTCGGTGCTGCGGCCGTTGTTGTTGAACATGGCCCAGACGTTCTCGGCTGCCGCAGAGAGCTCGCGCAGAGGCTCCACCCACTCCGACAGCTCATCCCGCGAGTACAGGTGGTCGAACCGCTCGGCGGCGCTGCCGCCGCGCCGGTTCCAGGTCGACGTGTTGCGGCCGTGGAACCGGATGTACGCCGTCGCGCTCGTCCGCGCCACCACGGTCGGCGCCACGTTGGCGCCCCGCACCGGTGGCGCGTCGACGATCACGTAGGTGGCGGGCAGCCGCTCGAGGAAGGCGAAGACCTCGTCACGCACGTCTTCCTCGAGCCAGCTGCGGTGCCGGAACTCGACCAGCATCTCGGCGTCCCCCAGCTGCTCGCGCGCCCACTCCAGGTACTCGAACGAGGACGGCTTCGCGACAATGTACTGGGGCAGCTGCATCAGGATCCCGCCCAGCTTCCCCGCGTCACGCAGCGGCTCGAGCGCGCGCAGGAACTCGCGGAACACCACCGCCCGCAGCTCGCGCGACGGATGGTCGACGCGGCCGCGCTCGTCGAAGTCGACCTCGGATCGCAGCTCGGGCGGAAGCTGCTCCACCTTGACCGGATGGCGGGTCATCATGGCGAAGGCCTTGACGTGGAACACGAAGCCGGGCGGCGTTCGCTCGGCCCACGCTGCGGCCATCTCGCGGGTGGGAAGCGCGTAGTAGCTGGAGTTGACCTCGACCGTGTCGAAGTGCTCCGCGTAGTACCGCAGCCGCGCCTCGGCGGAGCTGACGCCCGGCGGGTACCAGAGCTTGCTGAGCGACTCGTCCGCCCACGAGCAGGTGCCGACGCGGATGCTCATGCCACGAAGCCGTCCGGGGGCTCGATCGGCAGGGATGCGATCTGCCAGGCGACCATCCCGCCGGCCATGTTCGAGGCATCCACCCCCGAGCGAACCAGCCAGTCCGCCACCATCCCACTGCGCGAGCCGCTGCGGCACACGATCGCCAGCGGACCGCCGGGCAGCTCGTTCACGCGGTCGGGCAGCTCGCCCATCGGGATCCAGACCGCTCCGGCGATGTGCCCGGCATCCCACTCGCCGGCCTCGCGCACGTCGACGGCGGTGATCGCGCCGCGCCCAAGCGCGGCCGCAACCTCTGCGGCGGACAGCTCGGGAGCGGTCACGCCGGTGCGGCCGCCGACTGGTCGAGCGGATGGCCGAGCTTCTCCCACGTGCCGACACCGCCCGGCGTCACATGAATCACCTCGGCGGCGCCGCTGCGGCGAACGAGGCCTGTCGCGGTGGCGCTGCGGCGCCCGGTGGAGCAGATCACGGCCACGGGCCGGTCGGCGTCGAACGGAGCAGCCACACGGCCGACGTCGTGGTAGGGCACGTGCAGCGAGCCCGGGATGTGGCCGGCGTCCCACTCATCGTCGTCCCGGACGTCGAGCACCTGCACCTCCGGGCGCCGTTCCAGCAGATCGGCCAGCCCGGCGGCGTCGACGACGGCGAACGGCTCGAGGAGATGCCCACCGTCTGCCCAGGCCGAGAACCCGCCGGCGAGCATGCCGGACGGCGTCACGCCAACCGACCCGAGCAGCTCGTGCATGCGCCGTTGCTGCTCCTCGTCCGCGCCGACCAGCAGCAGCTCTGAGCCCTGGTCGGCGATCCACGCCACCTTGGTGCCGAAGCCGTTGTGCGCCACGTCGACGCCGACGGAGCCCGGGATATGCGCGGCGTCGTGCTCGGCAGCCGACCGGCCATCGATGACCAGTGCCCCGTCGTTCACGCGCTGCCCCAGCCGGCCCGGATCGAGCGCCGGCAACCGTGCTGCGCCAGGCGGCCGGCCAAGACGGTTCGCCTCCGCGATCATGGCGAAGTTCGGGGGCTGGGGAGCCAGCCCCGTGATCAGCTCCTCGACGAACGCCTGCTCGTCGTGCAGCGCGAGCATCGGGTTGCTCGCGCGCTCGTATCCGATCGTGGAGGAGGTGGTCTCGCTCATGCGGGCGCTGCCGCACAGGGAGCCGCCCGTGTGGCCGGGGAACACCTCCACGCCGTCGCCCAGCTCGAGCAGCCGGCGCATGCTCCCGAACAGGCCCCGCGCCCCCTCGCGCTTCTCGACCGCGAGATCGGGCCGCGCGACGTCGTTCACGAACAGGCTGTCGCCGGTCAGCACGGCGCAGGGAGCGTTCGACCGGGCGCCGTCGATCACGACGACGGCGGTGTGCTCGGGCCGGTGGCCGGGGACGTGCAGTGCGCGCAGCCGCACGGCGCCCACCTCGACCTCAGCCCCGTCGCCGAACGGCCGGTGCGGATATGCGGCGTCCGCCAGCGGGCTGATCCAGCAGGTCGCACCGGTCGACTCGACCAGGCGCGGCCGGCCGGACAGATGGTCGGCGTGGTTGTGCGTCTCGATCACATGGGTGATCTGGAAGCCGTGCTCCCGTGCCAGGTCGAGGTACTCCTCGACCGCCCACTTGGGGTCGACGACGGCGCCGACACCCGCCGCCGTGTCGGCGATCACGTAGGAGGCACAGCCGAGATCCGGATGCAGCACCTGGCGGAAGAGCACGCCCGGAGCCTAGTTGATCGAGATCAGGGCGGCCCGGGCCGCGTTGCCCCGACGTACGTGCTCTGGAACCACGGGATCGAGAAGCTCTCGATCTCCACCGTGGCGCCGGTGTGGGGGGCATGCAGGACGTAGCCGTTGCCGATGTACATGCCGACGTGGCCGAGCTTGTGGAAGAAGACCAGGTCCCCGATGTGAAGATCCGTCACCGCCACGAACGGCCCCATGTGGTACTGGGAGGCGGCGAAGTGTGGCAGCGCGACCCCGTGCTGCGCCCATAGCCACATCACCAGGCCAGAGCAGTCGAATCCGGTCTGGGGCGATGCGCCGCCCCACTTGTATGGCACGCCGATCTGCGCGAGGCCCTCGAGAGCGACCTGGTCGCGAAGCTCGGCTCCGGGATCGCTGTGGTTGATGCGCATGTCCGCTCGGATCCACTGGGCGGCGGCCAGAGCGAGCTTCGTCTGGCCGATGCTGGTGGCGGCCTCAGCGATTCGCACCTGGTCGCCGAGCACGAGCATCAGCGCCCGGCGGCGTGCCAGCATCTTGCGGATCGCGGCGCGCTTGGTCTCGATGATGTGCTTCTGGGTGCGGGCCTTGTCCCGTGCGACCAGCAGCTCGAGACGCTCGGTGACGATGGCGTCGCGGGTGATCCGGATCTGATTGACCGCGTCTGCGACGGCTGCGTCGAACCGCTGCTTGATATCCATGTCGCCGGTCACCTGCGAGAGCGACGAGGCGCCGAGCACGATGTCGAGCGTTGTGGCGTCGAGCCCCTTGTAGCGGGCGACCATCAGATTGGCGAGCACGCCCTGCTCAAAGGTGAGGTGGATCTCTGCCGCCTTCAGCCGACGGTTGGCGTCGCGGATCTGGACCTTCAGCTGCGCCAGCTCGGAGACCGCTGCGTCGTAGCGCTCGGTGAGCAGCTCGACGCGATTGTCGAGAGCGCGCACCTGTGTGCGCACGTGCTCGTACCGCGCACGCGTCTGATCGACCAGCGGGTCGGCGGAGGCCGGGCCGGCATTGGCGAGCGCCACGAGCAGGGCGAGCACGAGCGTGACCCCCAGCAACCGCGGCAGCGGGCGTGCGAATTCCCGTTGCATGGTTCATGAGTCGGCGTCGGCGCGGTCGAACTTGAGGCGGTAGGCAATGCCGCCGTCACTCAAGTCGGCGGCCCGGAATGCCGACAGGGAACCGCATGCAGGTCACGATCGCGTGCCACCAGTGCGCCCAGCCGAAGCGGCCGCTGACTCCGTGCCCGGCCTGCCATGCCGCGCCGCTTGCGGAGCCGGAGCTGCAGGCCTGGCGGCTGACGCTGCACGCACGGCACCTGGCCCGCATCAAGCGCACGCCTCAAGTGGCCGAGCTGCCCGAGCGCACGCCGCGGCGGCTGGCGCCGCTGCGAGCCGTGCTCATCGCCGATGATCTGCCCGAGGTGCACGCGGCGGAGCCGGAGCTGGCGCCGATCGTGCCGCTCGAGCCCGCCGTCCCAGCCGATCAGGCGCTGTCGTTCGACTGGGAAGACGACTCCGGGCTGTTCCGGCGCAGCGCCTAACGGAGATCGAGCAGCCCGTCGGGTAGCTCGAGGGCCGCGACCACGACTCCCCGCCCGGCAAGCTCCTCGAGCAGCGCGTCGTAGGCGCCGGCCTCGACCGGATCCGACGGTGTCCAGGCGTTCAGGTACCTGATGGAGGTCACGCCCGCCTGGTAGAGCTCCTTCAGGCAGCCGAAGCAGGGGCGCAGGGTGGAGTAGCACGCGGATCCCTGCACCGAGTAGCCGAGCTTGGCAGCCTGCAGCACAGCGTTCTGCTCGGCGTGCACGCAGATGCAGACGTCGTATCCGCGGCCGGCTGCGTAGTCGTCGGGATGCGCGCAGCGATGGCAGCCGCCCTCGTCGCAGTTCGGGAACCCGGTCGGCGTCCCGTTGTAGCCGGTGGCGATGATGCGCTGGTCCGCGACGAGGACCGCCCCGACGTGGCGGCGCAGGCAGTTGGCTCGCTCACGGGTGGCGACCGCCAGCAGCATGAAGTACTGCTCACGGCTCGGACGCACGGCGGAGCGGCGAGCGTCGGGGGAGGCTGTGGGCGGGTGATCGGTCACTGCGCCGAGTGTAGCCACCGGGGGTTCGGGCGTCGTGGCGGCGAGGCTGGCGAGTCCGCGCGAAGAGACACGCCCGCCGTTTGCACTAGGCCCGATCTCGTCGAGACTCACCCAATGGGCTCGATGAGGTCGAGGGTTCCCTCGTCAGCGATCCCGACCACGGCGAACCCGACAGCCACGGCTCCGACGATCAAGGCGACCTGCGCTGGGCGGGATCGCCGCTGCCACCAGGTGCCCACGAGGAGGGCTGACGCAATCCGGTACGAGTAGTGACTGAGTCTCCGTCGCGATGATTTCGAGAGGCGTCTAACCCGCGAGTTCGGGGGGTTTACGGGATACGCAAGGAGTTGAGGCGCCATCCGCTCGATGAGGTCGAACATCATCGTCCGCGACGTGCGGACGTCCTCCGCGACGCTCTGCATGCAACCGATGAGGAGCCCACAGTTCGCGGGTTCCACGCGGTCGCTGCCGGTGAGATCGAGCCCATGTTCGATTGCCGAGAGCCACGCGCCGGCGCGCTGTTCCCAATACAGCCGGTCCCGCCAATCGACGGGGTCCGGGTGTTCGTTGATCCACCGCACCCAGGATCGGATTCCGTCATGATGAGGGATCGAGCCAAGCTGGTATCTGTCGGACGTGTACTTTCGCAGGATGCGGTCAACCATCTGATCCTCGGTCGCGTCCGGCATCGGCGGGAGTTGCGGCACGTAGAAGGATCGTCCGATCTCGAGCACGCCACCGCGTACCACCGTTGCCTGAGCACCAAACGGTCCCCACTGGCCGCGTAC
>DATAHR010000054.1:0-13078 GCA_036263035.1 Gaiellales bacterium
CAGCTGATCTTGTGTCATCCGTTGCTCATCCGGAGGCGGACCGGTGATCGTCCGCGCGCGCCGAGGATTGAGCCGGGCTCGGGCGGCTGTCACGGCGCCGCATCGGATCACCAACGCCGTGACGGCGCGCGCCAATTATTGGAGACCAAGCCGGAGCAGGCGGTCGTGACGGTTGTGCGCGCGAATCGTGACGCCGTCAGCGGCGCTCGGAGCCAACCAGCGCCGTCGCGACGCCGAGCCCGATGAAGATGCACCCGGTCACCCACCGCTGCGCCGTGCGCACCGCCGTGCGGCCCTTCACCCACCCCGCCGCGCTGCCCGCGAGGATCCCATACGCCCCGTCGGTGAGCAGCCCGAGCAGGGCGAAGGTGAACCCGAGGATGACGATCTGCTCCGGAACCGCCGCCCCGTGCGGATCGACGAACTGCGGCAGGAACGCGAAGAAGAACAGCGCGGTCTTCGGGTTGGTGGCGTTCACCAGCGCGCCCTGGCGGTAGATGCGCCCGAGCCGGCGCTCGCGCGGAGGGGCGGAGCCGGCCTCCCGGGCGGCCCGGTCGAGCAGCGTGCGCACCCCCAGGTAGATCAGATACGCCGCGCCCACCAGCCGCACGGCGCCGAACGCAAGCGACGACGACACCAGGATCGCGGAGAGGCCGAGCGCCGCGGCGGCGATGTGCAGCAGCGTGCCCGTGTGCACGCCCAGCGTGGCCGCCAGCCCCGCCCGGCGTCCATGCTCCACGCTCTGGCTGACGATGTAGAGCACCGCCGGCCCGGGGATCAGCAGCAGCACGAGCGCCGTCAGGGCGAAGGCGGTGAGGGTGGCGGCGTGGGGCATGGCCAGGACTGTATCGGCTGTTTCGGCCCCGGTGCCGACCGGCATGCGCGATCATTCCGGCATGCATCCGACCTCCACCGACGCGGCCACCGGGGAGCCCGGCCAGACGTCCGGCGCCGCTTCGGCGACCGTGCGGCCGACGGAGCGCGAGGCGTTCTGGTTCTGGCTGAAGCTCGGGTTCATCAGCTTCGGCGGGCCCGCCGGGCAGATCGCGATCATGCACGAAGAGCTGGTCGAGCGCCGGCGCTGGATCGGCGAGCGCCGGTTCCTGCACGCGCTCAACTTCTGCATGGCGCTCCCTGGGCCGGAGGCGCAGCAGCTCGCCTCCTACATCGGCTACTCGCTGTACGGGGTTCGCGGGGCCATCGCCTCGGGCGGGCTGTTCGTGCTGCCGTCCTTCGTGATCCTCTGCGCGATGAGCGCGGTGTACGTCGAGTTCGGCGACGTCACCGTGGTGGAGGGCATCGTCAGCGGGCTGGGAGCCGCCGTCGTCGCGCTCGTGGCGGCCGCGGTGCTCCGGGTCGGCGGGCGAGTGATCCACACGGTTCCGGCGGCCGCGCTCGCGGCGCTCTCCTTCGTGGCGATCCTGTTCGAGGTGCCGTTTCCAGTCATCCTCGTAGTGGCCGCGCTGCTCGGCTGGCAGGCTGGGAAGCGCGACCCCCGCCTGCTCGGCCGGCCGGCGGCGCACGGCGACGAGGAGGAGGAGACCGGCGCCCCTGCGTCGGCGTCGTCGATCCTCTCTCGGATGTGGAAGGGGCTCGCCATCTGGCTGGTGCCGGTCGCCGTCCTCGTGCTGGCCGGCGGGCTGCTCGGCCAGCTGGCCGGCTTCTTCACGCTGGCCGCGCTCGTCACGTTCGGCGGCGCGTACGCCGTGCTGCCGTTCGTCGCGAGCGCGGCGGTCAACCACTACGGCTGGCTGTCGCCGAAGGACATGGTGGCCGGCCTGGCGCTCGGCGAGTCCACGCCCGGCCCGCTGATCATGGTCAACACCTTCGTCGGCTTCGTGGCCGGCTACAACGCCGAGGGCAACCTCGCCTGGGGCGTCCTCGGAGCCACCGTTGCCACGCTGGCAACCTTCGTCCCGTGCTTCGTCTTCATCATCACGGGAGCGCCGCTGATCGACCGGATCCGCACCACGGGGGGCTTCGCGAACACCCTGAACGGGATCACGATCGCGGTCGTCGGCGTGATCGGCGGTCTGGGCGTGTTCGTCGCCCGGCATGCCCTGGTCGCCCACGGGAACGTTCGCTGGGTGCTCACGGCGCTCGCCGCGGCCGCCTTCGTCGCCGTCTGGCGGTTCCGCGTGGGCGTGATCCCGGTCATTGCCGTCTGCGCCGCCGTGGGCGTCGCGGAGGCGCTGTTCACGTGAGTTTTGCAGGGCTTTAAGGCGAGTACGTCCGACCCGATCCGTACGCTTGGAGGCATGACATCGGAGCGCAAGGACACTCTGGCGATGGCCATCGATCTCCGCCTCACCGACCTGTGGGCGGAGGTGTTCGAGCTGGACCCGTCCAAGATCGACATGGAGCTGCTGGGATGGTTCCTGCGGGCCGCGTACGGCCAGGGATACACCGACGCGCTGCGGGAGACGCAGCGGGGCCAGCTCTGTCTGGATCTCGGCTACGCGGTGCCCGATACCACGGCCTGAACAGCGTGATCGCGCTGGCGTGTCGCCGGAAATCGGCTTGATACGCTGACGGCGTGACCGCAGCACCGCGCCTCGTCATCGCCCTCGTCGTCGCGTCGCTGCTCGCCGTGTTCCTGGTCTACCAGGTGGCGCGCGGCTCGGGACAGCTGATCGTCACGGTCGGCCAGCTGCGCAGCGACAAGGACGGGGCGGCGACCAAGACCGTCCAGCTCACCGGCACCGCGGTCAGCTGCGTCGCCATCACCTGCACCGGCGCGCAGGCGCCGTTCACCATGGTCGTCGAGGACGAGAACAGCTCGCAGACGGTACCGGTTCGCTACACCGGCGGCTCGGTGCCGGACGCGTTCAAGGCGGGCAGGCGCATCATCGTGACCGGGCACATGGCGAACGGGCAGTTCGTCGCCGATGCCGACTCGCTGGTGACCAAGTGCCCGAGCAAGTACTCGGGCGGCCCAGGGGCCTGACCTGGCCACCGTCGGCTCCGCCCTCCTGATCCTCGTCCTCGGGCTCGCGGTCTACGCGATGGTCACCGGCGCGCTTGCGGGCTGGCGCCGCGACCGCCGCCTCGCCGGCAGCGCCGCCAACGCCATCATCGTCGCCTTCGGGGCGACCGCAGCGGCCGCCGTCCTGCTGCTGATCGCGCTCGTCGGCCACGACTTCTCGATCGCGGTGGTGGAGTCGCACACGAACCGCTCGCTTCCCACGCCCTACCTGCTGACGGCGCTCTGGGCCAGCCAGCCGGGCTCGCTGCTGCTGTGGCTGCTGGTGCTGAGCGGGGCGTCCTCGCTGGTGATGATCCAGAACCGCCGCCGCAACCGTGAGCTGATGCCGTGGGTGACGGCCATCCTGGCCGGCATCATGACCTTCTTTGCAGGCATGGCGGCCCTGGTGTCCTCGCCGTTCGAGCGCACCGCCGGGCGGGTGCCGCACGACGGGCTCGGCCTCGACCCGTCGCTGCAGAACCCCTACATGGTGGCCCACCCACCCGCTCTCTACCTCGGATACGTCTCGTTCGCGGTGCCGTTCGCCTTCGCCATGGCGGCGCTGATCACGCGGCGAACGGACGCGCGCTGGATGGCATCCGTGCGGCGCTGGACGCTGTTCGCCTGGGCGTCGCTTGGTGTCGGCATGCTGCTCGGAGCCCACTGGGCTTACGTCGAGATCGGGTGGGGCGGATACTGGGGCTGGGATCCCGTCGAGAACGCGGCGCTGATGCCGTGGCTCGCGGGCACCGCCTACCTGCATTCGGTAATGGTGCAGGAGAAGCGCGGGATGCTGAAGGTCTGGAACGTGGTGCTCGTCAGCGCCACCTTCGCGCTCTCGATCCTCGGCACGTTCCTGACGCGGAGCGACGTCGTGCAGTCGATCCACAACTTCACGCAGTCCCCGGTCGGCCCCGCGCTGCTCGGGTTCCTCGCCGTCGTGCTGGCCTTCTCGACTGGCCTCCTGCTCTGGCGGCTGCCGATCCTGCGCAGCGAGCACCGCATGGAGTCGGTGGTGTCACGGGAGGCGACGTTCCTGTTCAACAACCTGCTGCTGCTCGCGCTCGCCTTCGCGATCCTCTGGGGAGTCGTCTTCCCGGTGCTGTCGGAAGCGGTTCGCGGCGTTCGCAGCACGGTGTCGGTGCCGTACTACGACTTCTTCCTGAAGGCGTTCGGGCTGCCCCTGCTGGCCCTGACCGGCATCGGGCCCCTGATCGCCTGGCGCCGCGCCACCCCGGGGAGCCTGTGGCGGACGTTCCGCTGGCCGGTGATCTCGGGGATCGCCGGCGGTGCCGTGCTGGTCGTCTTCGGGCTCGGCTCGAGCTGGGCGGGGCTGACCGCATTCTCGCTGTGCATCTTCGTCGCGGCCACCATCGTGCTTGAGTTCGCGCGCGGTGCGTCGGCCCGCCGCGCGATCGCGGGCGGCTCCTGGCCGCGGGCGCTGATCGACCTGATCGGGCGCAACCGGCGGCGCTACGGCGGGTACATCGTCCACCTCGCCGTCGTGCTCCTCGTCGTCGGCGTGGCCGCCTCGGGCTCGTACGGCTCGGTGCGGCAGGCCACGCTGCGTCCGGGCCAGTCCATGCGGATCGAGAACTACACGCTCACCTACGTGGGGCCGACGCAGTCGGTGCAGCAAAACTCGACCGAGGTGGGCGCGCGGCTGAACGTGTTCCGGGACGGCTCGCACGTCGGCGTGCTCGAGCCCGCGCGTCGCGTCTACAAGCCGCAGTCGCAGGTGACGAACGAGGTCGACATCCGCACCAACTACCTGCACGGCGAGGATCTGTACACGATCCTCGAGGCCATGCGCGGGAACCAAGTCACGGTCAAGGCGCTCGTGAACCCGATGGTGAGCCTGATCTGGCTGGCCGGGATCGTGTTCCTGATCGGCGCGCTGGTGACGATCTGGCCCGACCCGCGCGAGGCCCGCCAGCTCGCCAGGCGCTACGACACCGCGCTGGCCAAAGAGGCGTGAGCACCGCGGTCGAGGCGGCCGCCGTGGCGGTCGCCGTCACCGGCGCCGTGGTGATCGTCGCGTGGCCGTTCCTCTCACCGCAGCGCGGGGCGCCCGAGCCGGCGATGTCCGAGGGCGACCGCGAGCGGCTGGCGCTGCTCGAGCGGCGCGACGCCGCATACGCCGGCCTGCGCGACCTGGAGCAGGATCACCGCACCGGTAAGGTCGGCGACGAGGACTACGACTCGGAGCGGCGAAGGCTGCGGGCCGAGGCCGCGGAGGCCCTTCGCGGCCTTGATCGGCTAGATTCCGAGCCGCAACGCGAGGAGGACTGACGTGGGGTTGTGGCAGCGGTTCACGATGCTGTTCAAGGCGAAGGCAAGCCGCGCGCTCGACCGGGCGGAGAACCCGGCCGAGACGCTCGACTACAGCTACCAGCGGCAGCTCGAGATGCTGCAGAAGGTGAAGCGCGGGCTGGCCGACGTGGTCACCGCCAAGAAGCGGCTCCAGCACCAGACGCAGACGCTCGAGCAGAGCGTCGTCAAGCTGGACAGCCAGGCCCGCCAGGCGATTGCGGGCGGCCGTGAGGATCTGGCGCGGACGGCGCTCGAGCGCAAGGTGCTCGTGCAGGAGCAGCTGCAGGGGCTCGACCAGCAGATCGCCGGTCTCGAGCAGCAACAGCAGCAGCTGGTCGAGCAGCAGCAGGCGCTGGCGCAGAAGGTCGAGTCGTTCCGCACCCAGAAGGAAGTGATCAAGGCGCAGTACTCCGCTGCGGAGGCGCAGGTGCGGATCGGCGAGGCGACCTCCGGCCTCAGCTCCGAGCTCTCCGACGTGGGAGCTGCGACCGCTCGCGCCCAGGATCAGGTCGAGCAGATGCGCGCGCGTGCGGCCGCCGTCGAGGAGCTGGTGTCCACCGGCGCCCTCGACGACCTGTCCACACCGGGCACGTCGTCGCTCGACCGGCAGATCGCTGCGCTCTCGGCCGACGCGCAGGTCGACTCCGAGCTGGAGAAGCTGCGCGCCGAGATCTCCCCGGCACCGACCGCCGCCGAGCTTGGTCAGGGCGAGCCGGCGCAGGCGCCTCAGGAGCAGCCGGCTGCCCAGCCGGATGCGGAGCGCAGTGAGTAGCCGAACCGGCTGGGCCGTGTCGCTGGCCGGCGCGGCGGCGTTCGGCGCGATCGACCAGTACCTCGGCACCGTGCGGTTCCTGGTCGAGTTCGGCCGCTGGCCGTCCACCGCAAGCCAGGTGTCGGCCACCTGGCTGCTGCTCCCGTTCCTCGCCGGCTGCACGCAGCGCAGCGCCCGGTCGGCGGCGGCGGTCGGCCTCGTATCGACGCAGGTGGCGCTGGTCGCATACGCACTGATGACCGTCAGCCCCTTCGAGGGCGTGGCCCTGGCCTCAGCACCGGCAGCCTTCACCGCGATGGCAGGCGCGAACATGGTCTACGTCGTGTGCGGCCTGGCGACCGGGTCGGCCTACGGTTGGCTCGGCTACCGATGGCGAATGGCGCGAGCTCGGGTTGCGGCTGCGCTCGTGATCGGAGCGCTGTGCCTTGAGCCACTGGTGCGCTCCGCCGTGGGTCAGAAGTACGACCCGGCGATCGTCTGGCAGGTCGAGGTCGCCGTCGGTGTTGCTCTCGCCCTTGCCTACGCGACGACGATCGCCAAGCGGCGGCGCCGGTTTATCTGACGGCCGGTCAGCCTCCGGCGAGCAGGCCCTGCATCTGGCTCTGCGGGTCGTCCGATACCGGCCCGGCATGACCGACGAGGAGCAGATCGAACCGGTCGCCGCGGGCAACACGCTCCAGGCTGTCGCGCGCGGCAGCCGTGTCTGACTGGAACCGCTCCGGAATCTGGGTCAGTGAGCCGTCGCCCTGGCGCATCACCAGGTCGCCGACGATCATCAGCGCCGGCGTCTCACCCTGAGCTGGGCGGTGCAGGGCGAACTTGGCGTCGCCGAAGCCGGGGGTCGGGATCGCCACCAGCCCCTGCGGCAGCGGATCGCCCTCGCTGTACAGCACGTCGGGCTCCTCGTCGTAGCCCTCGCCGCCGAGCGGGGCGTGCACGGCAATCCCGAAATCCCGCCGGTAGCGCCAGGCTGCGCGCTGATGGCCGCGGCTGGTGAGGACGATCGCCTCGGGCGTCGGCAGGCTCTCCGGGTCGTCCACTCGCACCGGGTCGATCCACACCGCGCCATTCGCGTCGCCGACCGCATGGCTAGCCGACACGTTGCCGCCGATGTTGGAGTTGTGGATCGACCAGTGCCAGACGCCGGGTGCGACCTGCTCGACGTTGTCGGCCGCTTCGGGTGGCTCGCTCATGGCGGAGATCGTAGCCGGGGAACGCTCCGCGACGAGGGCGGCGGAGTTCGGCGGGGCTGCGGCGACCGAACACACGTTCGCTATACTCCCGCCATGCGCTGGCAGCGTGACGACCCCCAGCTCGAGCTGTTCGGCCCGGAGCAGCGCGACCTTCCCACCGTCGAGTACATGGCGGTCAACGCCCGGCGGATCATCAACACGCTGCCGCCGTCCTCGCGGATGCCGTTCCGCCACACGATCAACGCCTACCGCGGCTGCCGGCACGCCTGCACCTACTGCTTCGCCCGGCCCACCCACGAGTATCTCGGGCTCAACGCGGGTGAGGACTTCGAGCGGCGGATCGTCGTCAAGGTCAACGCCGTGGAGCGCCTCGAGCGCGAGCTCGACGACCCGGCCTGGGAGGGCGAGTCGATCGCCATGGGCACGAACACCGACCCGTATCAGCCCGCGGAGGGCCACTACCGGCTGACGCGAGGGCTGGTGCAGGTGCTTGCGCGTCGCCGCAATCCGTTCTCGATCCTGACCAAGTCCTCGATGATCCTCCGCGACCTCGACGTGCTCACCGAGGCGGCGCGCCGCACGAGGGTCGGCATCGCCATGTCGATCGGCACGGACGAGGACGCCGTCGCCCGGCTGACGGAGCCCGGCGCGGCGCCGCCCAGCAAGCGCCTGGAGGCCATCTCCCGCCTCGCCGATGCGGGGCTGCGCCCGACGGTGCTGATGGCGCCGATCCTGCCGGGCATCAGCGATTCGGAGCAGCAGGTGCAGCGGCTCGTCGACGCCTGCCTCGAGGCCGGAGCCGAGCGTGTGACGCCGATCCTGCTGCACCTCAGGCCCGGCGTGCGCGAGCACTACATGGGCTGGCTCGAGCAGATGCGGCCGGAGCTGATCGCCCTCCACGAGGACGCCTACCGTGCCGGCGCCTACGGGACGAAGGACGACCGCGACCGCGTGGCCGCCATCGTCAGCGCTCGAGTAGGTGAATATCGGGCAGGTTACGGAAGCGCTGCCGGTGGTCGAAGCCGTAGCCGACCACGAACGCATCGGGTGCCGTGAAGCCGACGTACCGCGGCTCGACGTCGATCAGCCGTCGGTAGGGGCGGTCGAGCAGCGTGCACACCTCGACCGACGATGCGCCGCGAAACCGCAGCGTCTTGAACAGGTAGTTCAGCGTCAGCCCGGTGTCGACGATGTCCTCGACGATCAGCACGTGCTCGCCCCGGATAGGGCGGTCGATGTCCTTCAGCAGCCGGATGCGGCCGCTCGAGCCGGTCTCGGAGCCGCGATAGGCCGAGATCGCCATGAACTCGTGGCGGTGCGGGATGGCAAGCTCACGCGACAGGTCGGCGAGGAACATGAACGACCCCTTGAGCACGGTCAGCAGCACCAGGTCGCGGCTGCGGTAGTCGCCGCTGATCTGGCGGGCCAGCTCGCCGACCCGGGAGGCGATCAGCTCGCGACCGAACGCCACCTCGCCCGGCTCGGGGAGCGTCAGGCGCTCCGCGGCGACGCTCACGAGGCGTCGCGGAGCTCGTACTTCTCCGCCAGCGCCTCGACATCCCGTTTGTAGAACAGCTTGATCCGGATGTCCGGCCGCAGCTCCCGCAGCCGGCGCATCTTGCGGTTCTTCTTGGTCACGAGCGACTGCTTCATCGTCGTGATCTCGAGATAGAGATCCTGCTCCGGCAGGTAGAAGTCCGGTGTGAAGGCCTCGACGGTGTTGCCCTGGTCGTCAACCTCGAGCGTGAAGGTGTGGGGCTCGTAATCCCACGGGATCCCGTGGAAATCGAGGATCTGCGCGCACTCGAGCTCGGCGTCGTTCGCGAAGATCGGCGACGCAGCGCCTGTGAAGGCGTGGAACTGAGGTTGTTCCTGCATTCCGCTTGAAAAGTGTACTTCGCAGGACGGACAGCGCAGTCTATGATCGCCCTCCCGATGGCCGAAGACCCTGCCTTCACGATCGCGCATCTGTCCGACCTCCACTGTGGGTCGCCGTACTTTGTGGCCAACCTGTTGGAGCGCGCGATCGGCGAGATCAACGACATGCAGCCCGACGTTGTTGTCTGTTCCGGCGACCTGACCACCTTCGGCTACAAGCAGGAGTACGCGCAGGCCCGGAGCTATCTCGACCGTCTGGACTGCCCAGACGTGATCACGATTCCCGGCAATCACGATTCGCGAAACGTCGGGTACGTGCACTTCGAGGAGATGATCGGCCCCCGGTCGACCGTCCTGCGCAAGGGCGGCATCACGTTCGTCGCGATCGACTCATCGGAGCCCGACCTCGACCACGGCGTGATCGGCCGCAGCCGCTACGACTGGATCGAGGAGCAGTTCCAGCCGGCCGCCGACTTCCGTGTGTTCATCCTGCACCATCACCTGCTGCCAATCCCCGGCACCGGGCGTGAGCGGAACGTGGTGCACGACGCGGGCGACACCCTCGAGGTGCTGCAGCGGTCGAAGGTCAACCTCGTGCTCTCCGGCCACAAGCACGTGCCGTACGCATGGCGCCTCGAGGACCTGTTCGTCGTCAACGCCGGCACCGTGTCGTCCATGCGGGTCCGCGGCCACACACGGCCCTGTTACAACGTCGTGGAGATCTGCGCCGACTCGGTCGACATCTACCGGCGCTACCCGTACCACGGCCGGGAGCAGATCATCCGCTTCTCGACCTCCACACTGGCCTACGAGAAGCACCTGCCCCTGCGGACAGGCCCCTGATGGCCGAGCGCGTGCTTGCGCTCGTCGATGGGGAGCACTATCCGCCGGTGGTGCGAGCGGCGCTGGAACGCGCGGGAGAGACCCACCAGGTGGTGGCGGCGCTCCTGCTCGGCGGCACCGAGAAGCTGGTCGGCGAGCCCGACTACGGCGTGCCGCTCGAGCACCTGCACGGCGACGCCGTCTCCGCGATGCTCGACGCCGCCCGGCGCCATGGTGCCGATCGGGTGCTCGACCTCTCCGACGAGCCGGTGCTGAGCGAGGAGCGGCGCATGTGGCTCGCGGCAAACGCGCTGGCCGCCGGACTCACCTACGAGGGAGCCGACTTCGAGCTGCGTCCGCCCGCGGCCGAGCCGGTCGCCGTCCCCGCTCTGGCGGTGACGGGGACGGGCAAGCGGGTCGGCAAAACGGCGGTCTCAGCGCACGCGGCCCGCGTGCTGCGCGACTCCGGGCGCCGGGTCGTCGTCGTCGCCATGGGCCGAGGCGGGCCGGCCGAGCCGGAACTCGTGCCCGCCCACACGCGTCCGATCGGCATGCAGGAGCTGCTCGAGCGGTCACGCGCCGGGATGCACGCGGCCTCCGACTTCCTCGAGGACGCGGTGCTGACCGGCGTCCCCACCGTGGGCGCGCGGCGCTGCGGGGGCGGCCTGGCCGGCGGCACGTACCTGTCGAATGCCGTCGAGGCGGCGCGGCTTGCCGAGTCGCTCGACCCGGAGCTGCTGCTGCTCGAGGGATCGGGGGCCGCGTCGCCGCCGCTTCGCGCCGACCGCACCGTGCTCGTCACGTCGGCGCGGCGGCCGGCAGCCTCGCTGACGATCGGGCTTGGGCCGGTGCGCCTGCTCCGGGCCGACCTGGTGGTGATCACCATGGCCGAGGACGGCGCCGGTGAGACGCGCGAGGCGATCGAGGCCGTGGCGCCTGACGTGCCCGTGGTCGCGGTGACGCTGCGGCCGCAGCCGCTCGAGCCGCTGGGCGAGGCGCCGGTTGCCTTCTTCACGACCACGCCGTCGCCGCGGGCCGAGCGGCTGGCGGAGCTGGTGCCGGGCGAGGTCGTCGCGGTGGTGCCGGCGCTGTCTGACCGGCCGGCGCTCCGGCAGGCGCTCGAGCGCGACGACGTCGCGCGTGCCGAGACGTTTCTCGTCGAGATCAAGGCGGCGGCCGTCGACGTGGTGTGCGAGGCCGCCGTGGAGCGCGGCGTCCGGGTGGTCTTCTGTGACAACGTGCCGCACCCGGCGCCGGGCGAGCCCGATCTGGACGCCGCGCTGCTCGAGCTGGCGAACGAGGCGATGATGGTGCATGCCTGACAGAGGCGAACCGCGCATCCGCGGCCGCGGCCACCCGCTGCCGTTCTCGAAGGGCCGCATGGCCACCACGCTGTTCCTGTCGGGGGTGGAGGCCCAGCACGCCTACGAGCTCGCGCTCGAGATCGAGGAGTCGGTGCTCGAGACGGGGCACGAGGAGATCGCCCTCGACGACCTGCATCCGATCGTGGAGGGGGTGCTCGCCAGGCGTGACGGCCCGGCCGGCGTGGAGCGCTACCGGGCCTGGCAGAAGGTGCTGCGGCGCGAACGGCCGCTGATCCTGCTCATGGGCGGCGCGACCGGCACCGGCAAGAGCTCGCTTGCCACGGAGCTGGCCTACCGCCTGGGAATCAGCCGGATCACCTCCACCGACGTCGTCCGCCAGGTGATGCGCGCCTTCTTCGCCCCGGCGCTGATGCCGGCGCTGCACTACAGCTCGTTCGAGGCGGGCCAGGCGACGCGGATGCCGATGCCGGACCCCGACAGCACGGACCGGGCGCTGTACGGCTTTATGCAGCAGGCCGAGCAGGTATCCGTCGGCGCCGGCGCCGTGATCGATCGGGCTGTGCAGGAGGGGCTCTCGACCGTGCTCGAGGGGGTGCACCTCGTGCCGGGCCTCGTCGAGGTGCCCGAGCACACCTCGGCCACCGTCGTCCAGGTACTGCTCGCGATCGAGGACGAGGAGGCGCACCAGTCGCACTTCGTCGCACGGGACTCGACCTCGGGAGGCGCCCGCGCGCTCGACCGCTACCTGCGGCATTTCGGCGATATCCGCCGGATCCAGGACTACCTGGTCGCCCGCGCCGAGCGGGTCGGCGTGCCGGTGATCGACGGCACCGACGCCGACGAGGCGCTGCGTGCGGTGCTCGATCTGATCCTGGAACGCGCCACCGCCGCCCCCGGCGCGGTACCCTGACGGGCATGGCCACCGAGGCACGTCCCAGCCCGGAGGTGAAGCTCTCCGATCTGCCGCCGGAGCGCTGCCCCTGCACCGAGCTGGCATCGATCAGCGAGCGCTCGGCACTCGCGGCCGGCCGGTACCTCGGCCGAGGCGACCCGCGAGCGGCCGACGAGTCGGCGACCGAGGCGATGGTCGCCGCTCTGTCAGCGCTCCCGGTCAGCGGCACGGTGGTGATCGGCCGCAGCGAGGAGGGTCATCCGCTCTCGCCCGGATCGACGGTCGGCGGCGGCGGGGTGGAGATGGAGCTCGCCTGCGACCCGGTGGAAGGCGCTGCTGTGGTCGCACGTGGCGGCGTCGGCGCGTTGTCGATCCTCGCGGCCTGCGAGCCGGGCGGGATTACCCGCGTGCCGCGGATGTACATGAAGAAGATGGCGGTCGGCCCGGTCGCGAAGGGCCACGTCGACCTGCGCAAGAGCGTGACCGAGAACCTGCACGGGATCGCCGAGGCGTTCGGCCGGCGGGTCGGCGACATCACGGCGGTGGTGCTCGACCGTCCCCGGCATGAGGATCTGATCGCCGAGATCCGGGAGGCCGGCGCGCGCATCAAGGTGATCGCCGACGGTGACATCACCGCGACCATCGACGCCGCCATCCGCGGGACGAACGACCACCTGGCCGTCGGCATCGGCGGCGCGTTCGAGGGCGTCATCTCGGCGGCCGCCCTCCACTGCCTGGGCGGCGAGATCCAGGGCCAGCTGTGGCCGATGAGCAGGAACGAGATCCGCCAGGCGGCGGAGCACGGCATCGACGACATCAACCAGATCTTCGGGATCGGCGATCTCGTTCGCGGCCACCAGATGGTGGTGGGCACGGGCATATCGAACGGCGACCTGCTCCGCGGGGTGCGCTACTTCG
>DATAHR010000055.1:0-4905 GCA_036263035.1 Gaiellales bacterium
CCACCGCCCCGCTGGACAACCCGCCCCCTCCCACCACATAGTGAGATCGTGCTCCCCCGCGCCGGATTGCTCCTGCGCGCCTGCTTGCCGCTGCGTCTCGTCGCCCTTGCTGCGACGGGCTCTGCGCCTGCTGGCGCCGCCATTGCCACCAGCTCGGGCATCCACGCCTGGCTCTTCGATGGCACCCATACCCTGGTCGACACCGTCGCCGAGGCCCGGGATGTCGCCCGTCGTGACGACATCGTCGTCGGCGTCTCCCGCTACGCCACTTACCTCCGCGCCATGAAGGGCACCCGCCCTGGCATCCTCATCGCCGAGTACCACAAGGGCACCACCGTCAAGGCCGATTTTGCCTGGGTCGAGGCCAACCACCCCGACTGGCTCCTCCGCGACGCGAACGGCAACCTCCTCCAGTCCTCCTGGGGCGGCTACCTGATCAACCCCGCCCTCCCCGCCGTCCGCACCTGGGAGGCCGACTACGCGAAGAGCCAGCAGGCCAAGGGCTGGACGGCCGTCTACCTCGACAGCCTCGGCACCATGGCCTTCTACGGCTTCCCCTCCCGCCCGATCAACCCCGCCACCGGCAGCGAGTTCACCGTCGCCGAGTGGCTCACCGCCACCACCGGCCTCGCCTCCGCCGTCTCGAGCGCCGTCCGCATCCCCGTGATCGGCAACGGCCTCAACAACGGCACCCGCTACATCACCCGCACCCACGTGCTCCTCGACGGCCTCGACGGCGGCGTCTTCGAGGGCTGCTTCCGCGACGCCACCGACCCCGTCAGCGCCTGGCCCTCCCCCACCGACTGGCTGAACCAGGTGCGCGCCATCGCCGCCGTCCAGGGCCGCGGCAAGCTCGCCCTCTGCCTGACGAAGCTGTGGGCGCCCGCCACCACGGCCCAGCGCCACCGCTGGCGCACCTTCACGCTCGCCTCATACCTGCTCGCCAAGGGCGGCACCGGCTACTACATGTTCATGGGCAGCCGCAAGCAGGGCGCCCTCTCCACCTGGAACACCGGCTGGCCCCGGATCGGCCGCGCCACCGGCGCCCGCGTGCAGGTCGGCGCGATCTGGGAGCGACCCTTCTCGGGCGGCATCGTCGCCGTCAACCCGAGCGGCACCACCCGCACCCTGGCGCTGCACTCCACTTACCTCACGCCGAGCGGCCACGCCGTCACGAGCATCCAGCTCGCCCCGCACAGCGGCACCGTGCTGACGAACTAGCCGAGGGCGGCTACGCCGCCAGCCGCGCGCGCTCGTCGATCCGGAAGATCGCGCCGTCGATCCACAGCAGGTTCCCCTGCTCGTCGCGGATCCCCTGCCCGCGCTCGCGCACCCACCGCGTGCTGCCGTCTCGCGCCAGCACCCGGTACTCGAGCAGGAACGGCACCCGCTCCGCCAGCGCCGCCCGCAGCTTGGCCCCGACCGCCTCCGCGTCCTCCGGGTGGATCAGGCTCGTGTACGACCGCACCTCGTTCCCAAGGAACTCCGACGCCGGGTAGCCGGTGATCGCCTCGATCTGGTCGCTCACGAACTCGACCCTCCACTCCTCGGCCGGCAGCACCCGGTAGATCGCGCCCGGGATGTTCTCGATCAGCGCCCGCAGCCGCTCCGCGTCCCACTGGTCGCCGCGCCCGTACGCCAGGTGCTCGCGCGCGATCGACATCACGCCCGAGACCGTGCCGTCGTCGTCGCGCAGCGGCACCACGTCGAGCGTGAACCAGGTCTCGCCGTCGGCCGACGTCGTGAACTCGTGCCGCTCGCCCTCCAGCCCGCGGCGGTAATGGCCGAGCACCTCGGCGTGGCGCTCCGGGGCGACGATGTCGGCCAGCCGCTTGCCCACCAGCTCCTCCGGCGCCTTGCCCGACGCCTGCACCAGGCTGCCCGAGATCATCTCGACGCGCAGGTTTCGGTCGAGCACCATGATCAGCGCCTCCGGTACCGAGTTCAGCAGCATCCGATAGCGGGCGGCGGCGCGCTCGTGCCGCCGGCTGACGCGGCTCACCTCGACCTGTGACGCCGCCGCCGCCGACAGGCTGGCCAGCATCCGCACCTCGGCCTGCGTCCAGCGCCGCGGCTTCGTGTCGGCCACGCACAGGCTCCCGAACGCCGTGCCGTCCGCCGCCAGCAGCGGCAGCCCGGCGTATGACCGCAGCCCGGAGCGCTCCACCGCGGCGTTCTCGGCCAGCAGCGGATGCTCCGCCGTATCGGCCACCACCATCGGCGCCCGCCCCGAGACCACATGCTGGCTGAGCGACTCCTCCAGCGGCAGCTCGCGGCGCATCAGGTCGTCCGGCAGCCCGTAACCGCTCGCGATCACCTCGACGTTCCCGTCGATCAGCGCCACGAAGCCGACCGGCGCGGAGAGCAGCAGCGCCGCGAGCGCAGTCAGCCGGTCGAGCGCGTCGTCCGGCTCGAGCGCCCGGGAGAGCTCCTCGGCCGGCTGCAGATGCGGCTCGCCGGTCAGCTCCTCGATCGGGTCGTGCTCAGTCCCCGTCCACGCCACCAGGCCGGCCAGCAGCGAGCCGACCTGCCGCTGCCGCAGCGCCGGGTGCGGGAACGGCTGCTCGGGGTGCACGGTGTAGACGTTCCGCCGCCCCACCCGCGTGCGCTGGACATAGCCGGCGTCGACCAGGTCGTTGACGATCGACTGCGTCGCGCGCTCGGTGATCCCCAGCCGCTCGGCGATCTCGCGCAGCCGCACGTCCGGGTTCTCGGCGATCGCAATCAGCGCCTGCCCATGGTTGCTGACCAGGAGAAAACTCGGGGTGTCAGCGTGAGCGCTCATCGGGTTGGTAGTCGGCATTACAAGACGGCTGGTTGAGCGGTTCGCGGCGTACGTACCCATGTCCTGCACCAGACACGCAGCCTGCACCGGCACAAACCGGATGATATGGTCGTTACGGTAGGCACGAACCGCAGGTTTCGGAGGATTCGCAGCACATGGGACGCACCGGCAGGTTGGCCTGCCTGCTCGCCCTGATCGCCGGCCTGGCGACCGCCGCAGGAGCAGGCGCCGCCGCCGCGACGGCCCAGGGCTGCGCTGCCCAGGCGAACCCGATCGTCTGTGAGAACGCTCTTCCCGGCGCGCCCGCGTCCGACTGGCAGACCGGCGCCGGCGACACCTCGATCCAGGGGTTCGCCACCCGCATCGGGTTGCAGCGCGGCGACACCCTCCAGCTCAAGATCGACACGCCGGCGACGGCGTACCACGCCGAGATCTACCGGCTCGGCTGGTACGGCGGCCTCGGCGCCCGCCTGATCGACACCGTGCAGCCCAGCGTGCCGCTCCCCCAGAACCAGCCCGCCTGCCTGTCGAACGCCGCCGTCGGCCTCGTCGACTGCGGCAACTGGGCCGTCTCGCTGCGGTGGCAGGTGCCGGCGTCGGCCGTCTCCGGCGTGTACGAGGCCAAGCTCGTTCGCGACGACGGCGTCACGGCCGCCAACCGCGTCATGTTCGTCGTGCGCGACGACTCGGGCGCGTCCGACATCCTGGCCAAGACGTCCGACGAGACCTGGGTCGCCTACAACACCTACGGCGGCAGCGACCTCTACTTCGGCACGACCTCGGCCCCCAACGGGCGCGCCTACAAGGTGAGCTACAACCGCCCGCTCGCCCACACCTACACGGCCTACGACAAGCGCAACAGCTTCTTCAACGCGGAGTACCCGATGGTGCGGTGGCTGGAGCGAAACGGCTACGACGTGTCCTACACGACCGACGTGGACGTCGCCGAGGCGCCGCAGCAGCTGCTCGGCCACCGCGTGTTCATCTCGATGGGCCACGACGAGTACATCTCCGGCCCGGAGCGCTCGGCGATGTCCTCCGCCCGCGCCGCCGGCGTCAACCTCGCCTTCTTCAGCGGCAACGAGGTCTACTGGAAGACGCGCTGGGAGCCGAGCATCGACGCGTCGCAGACGCCCGACACCACGCTCGTCTGTTACAAGGAGTCGAACGCCGGCCGCAAGATCGATCCCAGCCCGCAGTGGACCGGGCTCTGGCGCGACACCCGCTTCAGCCCGCCCTCGGACGGCGGCCCGCCGGAGAACGAGCTGACCGGCACCATGTTCGGCTCCGACCAGGCCTCGAACTCCGCCATCCAGGTGCCGGCCGCCTACGCCCGCCTGCGGTTCTGGCGAAACACGGCGGTGGCGGCGCTGCAGCCCGGCCAGACGCTCGCCCTCGCGCCCGGGACGCTGGGCTGGGAATGGGACGAGGATCAGGACAACGGCTGGCGGCCCCGCGGCCTGATGGACATGTCGTCGACGACCCTGACGGTGCATCACCGGGTCGGGCTGGCCTGGCTCGACGGCCCCGCGACCCACCACCTCACGCTCTACCGTGCGAGCAGCGGCGCGCTGGTGTTCGGGGCGGGCGACATCCGCTGGTCGTGGGGGCTCGACGCCACCCATGACGAGGCGACGGCCCAGTCGCGCATCGACCCGAGCATCCAGCAGGCGACCGTGAACCTGCTCGCCGACATGCACGTGCAGCCGCACACGTTGCAGAGCACCCTGAGAGCCGCCACCGCGTCGACCGACACCACCCCACCCACCTCCAGCATCAGCTCGCCGGTCGCCGGCGCTCGCATTCCCCATGGCACCGCCGTCACCATCAGCGGGCACGCCTCGGACACAGGCGGCGTGGTCGCCTCGATCGAGGTGTCGACCGACGGCGGCGCGCACTGGCACCCCGCCAAGGGGACGTCCAGTTGGACATACGTCTGGAAGCCCGCCGTGGCCGGCACTCCCACCATCCTCGTCCGCGCAGGCGACGACAGCGGAAACGTCCAGCCGCAGCCGACGGCGCGCAAGGTGACGGTCACCTAGCGGGTCGTTTCCGGGGCCGCCCGCTGCGGGTACCTCCTCCCCACACCGGACAGGAGGCCACCGTGACCACCTCGCTCA
>DATAHR010000056.1:0-9585 GCA_036263035.1 Gaiellales bacterium
CGGCCGTCTCGCCCGGCAGCGTCCGCCGCTCCAGTTGCAGTCGGCAGCTGTCCGGGTAGGTCGAGAGTTCGCGGCCGCCGTCGATGATCGACGCGTGGATCGATCCCGGTCCGAGCAGCGGGTGGCCGGTCTCGACGGCCAGTCGGCCGGCCAGGCCGTCGATGGCTGCGAGGACGTGACCCATGCGGGCGATCGCGTCGACGCCGTCCTGCGGCCGCGACCCGTGGGCGGCACGGCCGCGAACCGTGATCTCATGCCAGGTGAAGCCCTTGTGCGCGACTGCGATCGCAATCTGCTCGCCGGTCGGCTCGGTCACGATCGCGCCGTCCGCGGACACCGTCTCGGCCACGGCCCGGGCGCCGGCGGATGCGAACTCCTCGTCGCAGACCGCGGCCACCACGACGTCGCCGGCGAGCCCGCGCCCGGCCGCGTCCGCTGCGGCGACCATGATCGCGGCCAGGCCGGCCTTCATGTCATAGGCCCCGCGCCCGTACATCCGATCCCCGTCCACGCGGGCCGTGAGCGGGTTCGACATCCCCTCCACGCCGACCGTGTCCATGTGCGCGTTCAGCAGCAGCGTGCGCCCGCCTCCGCCGCCGCGCGCGCGGGCAACGACGTTCGGCCGCCCCGGCTCGGCGTCGGCGATGTCGACGTCGAGGCCGCGCTGCGCCAGCCAGCCGCCGACGAACCGGGCGATCTCGGCCTCCCCGGCCCCGCCGGGGACCAGCGAGGGGTTCACGGAGTCGATCGAGACGAGATCGGCGAGCAGCGCGCGGGCGTCCTCCACGCGCGCACCCTACAGGGCACTGCGATTCAGCGCGCGTTTGCTGCGGCGTACGTACGCGCCCAGGCCGCAACCTGGTCGAACGACACGCCAAGGCCCCGCTGGAAGGCGTCGCGCACCTGCGACTCGCTGTAGATCAGCCCATGGTGGGACGCGTGCATAGCGGTGTACGCGCGCGCCAGGCGGGCCACGCCGCTCGCGCCGAAGTGCTCCAGGATGACGGCCGTCATCGCCTGGCCGTCCTCGTAGCCCAGATTGACTACGGCCGGATTCGTCTGCGACCAGTCCGTGATCCGCGTCCGCCAGAAGGTGACGCTCGGGAAGCCATGGGCATAGGCGCTCGAGATGGCGCTGAGCGGGATGTGATAGCCGAGTCCCCGCAGGAAGCGGTCCTCCTCGACCATCGCGAGGCCCTCCATCAGGCTGTGCGGCGCCCGGCCGAGCAGGCCCCAGCTGGCGACGTGGGTGAGCTCGTGCGCGATGGTGCCATCCCGCTCGATCACGTTGCCCGGCTCCCACTCCGGCCAGTCGATGTAGCACACGCCGTTCAGGACGAAGCCCTGCGGCACCTCCGCACGGCCGAGCCGCGTGCCGGACAGCGCCTCGCCCTGATCCTTGCTGTCGACGATGAAGATGACAGGGTGCGCGGCCGACCGGTCGCGGCCGAACAGCGCCGTCAGCCGGGGCACCACCTCGTCGGCGTCGCTCAGGATCTGCGTCGCGTCGTCGCGCGCCTCGGCGGCCTCGTAGACGACAGTGGTGTGATCGCCGGTGAGCACGGTTGGCTCGTCGAACAGCCCCAGGCCGTAGTCGCGCAGGTGAACGGACGGCCGGCCGGAGATGTCCGCCTGCACCCGCCAGCCGCCGGCGAACCAGTGGGCGAGCAGGACCCGGTCGCCGAGCTTGATCCACGTCGAAAGCGGCTTCGGCGAGAAGCGGGCGTCGATCGAGACGCGAACGCCCACGGCGTCGGCGTCCGGCACCTTCACCGGATGCGCCGTCATCCGCACGGCGCCGATCGGCAGGCGGCCGAACCAGGTGGTGAGGTCGGTCAGCGTTTGCTGATCCGTAAACGTTCCGGCCGGCTGCACAACCTGCTGGGCGTCGGCCGGCCGGCGCAGGGCGACCGCGCGGACGTACGCCTCCACGGCCGGCTCGGCGTCTCGGAACCGCTCGGCGGTCGACATCCGGGCGGCCGGTGACGGCGCCGACGGCGCAGCGCCGCCGACCCCGCACGCGGATGCCGCGCCGGCGAGCAGAAGCGCGATGATGAGAATCGTGCCGCGGTGCACAAGGCACCTATCGGCGCCCCGGCGCGATCACTCAACCTTAGGTGCGCAGCTCCTCGGCGTAGCTGTACGACCGCCGCGCCAGGCTCCCGTCCTCACCCTGCTCGTAGTAGCCCATGCGCCAGATCGGCGGTGAGTAGAGGTGCAGCGAGACGGTGACGTGCCCCTCGGCGTTGCGGACATCGTGGATGCGCGATGCGTCGAAGTTGAAGGAACCGCCCGCCTCGTAGCGCGTCGTCGCAATGCCGCCCGCCATGCGCAGGCGATCCTCGTCAAGCGCGCCGTCGACCACATGCACGGCACCGCTCGAGAGGTCGTGGTCGTGGAGGCCGGTGTCCTGCGTGCCGGTCCAGCAGATCAGCCAGGCGTCGAGGTTGTGGTCGCGATGCAGCTGGACGTAGATCCGCTCGTCCTCGCTGTGGCTGACGTGGTCGCGCCAGAGCTCGGGCCGGACCGCAAGCTCACCGGCAAGCCGCTCGATCTCCTCCGGCTCGAGGTTCCGGTCGCCGATCCGCTCGGCGAAGAACTGCTGCAGCTCGCTGGTGTCGCCCATGATCACTCCCTCGGTTCGAGAAGCCGGAGCGGGTTCGACGCGGTGACCGCCTCCACCACCGCCGGGCCGAGCTCCGCCAGGGCGCGGCCGACGCGGCCCGCCCCGATGACTGGAATATCGGTTCCGAACACGACCTGCTCGACCCCGTATGTGGCCAGCGCGCACTCGAGCGCGAGCCGCCCGCACGAGGCGGTGTCCAGGAACACGTTGCGGTCGATCGCCCCACGCTCGCCGCTGAACGTTCGCCAGCGCTCTTCCAGGAACGGGCCGGCGCCGGCCATGATCGCGAAGCAGACGCGCAGGCGCGGCCATCGCGCCGACCCGGCCGCCCGCCACGAGAAGAAGGCCGAGATGCTGAGTCCGGGGTACGCACCCAGGTTCGGCCACCAGTCGGGCATCCCCTCGACGCGTGCATACGGCGGCGTTCCGGGTGCAGGGCCGGGATGGACGAACAGCGGCGCCCCGCGGCGCTCGAGCAGGTCGAGCAGCGGCGCCACGCGGTCGATGTCGTCGCGGCTCGCAAGCGCGGCACTCGGCAGGGACGCACCGACGAACCCCCGGTCGAGCGCGCCTGCGACCGTCGACGCCCCGGCGTCGTCCTCCGCCAGCGGCGCGGCGGCCCATGCCGCGATGCGGCCGCCCGCGCTCGCGCTGATCTCCGCCAGGCCGTCGTGGTAGGCGGCGATCAGCTCTCCCGCCTCGCGCGCCGGCAGCGCCTCGATGCCGAGCGGGGTCGAGAGCGACACAACCGCGAGGTCGACGCCGGCCTCCGCGAGAGCGGCGAGCCGCACGTCGGGCCGGTGACGGCCGAGATCGGTCTCGCCGTCCGGCTCGTGCGCGAGCCGCAGCACGGTGGCACCGTTCCGCCCCTCGATCGCCGGCGGCACGGTGCGGCGGCGCAGCGCATCGATCAGCTGCTCGGGCCAGAGGTGTTGGTGCAGATCGATGCGCATGTCTGGTGAAACGATTAACATGCGATTGTGCCAAGGCGTCCGGCCGAACGCAAGCGCGCAACCCTGCGCGAGCTCTCCGAGATCACGGGGCTGTCCCAGGCGGGTGTCTCCTACGCCCTGCGGGGCCAGCGCGTCTCGGCGGCGACCGAGGCGCGTGTGCGGGCAGCGGCCGACCGCATCGGGTTTCGGACCGATCCGATCGCACGGGCGCTACGCGGCGGCCGCACGCAGCTCGTGGGCGTCGTCGGAGGCAGCCTGGCCGACCTCTGGCACCAGCAGTTCGTGGCAGGCATGCAGCAGGCGCTGCGCCGGCACGGGCTGCGGATGGTGCTTGCGGACGCGGCGGGCGAGGCGGGCGAGGAGGTGGCGCTGGCCCGGGATCTCGCCGACCAGCGGGTGGACGGGCTGATCATCCTGCCGATCGATCCGACCGCGCCGGGCTGGCGGGAGGTCGCGGCCGCGACACCGACCGTGTCGGTGAACGAGCGCCTGCCGGCGCCGGCCGGCGCAATCCGCTTCGACTCGACACGCGGCATCGCGATGGCGCTCGAGCACCTCGCCCGGCTCGGGCACGCGCGGATCACGGCGCTCGGCGGAGCGCCGCACGCCACCCCCCGGCGGCCGGGCCTGCGGCGCGTCCGCTGCGGGTACTCCATCGACGAGGCGCACGCGGCGGCGATGCGGATCCTCGGCGCCCGTGACCGGCCGACCGCCGTGTTCGCCCTCTCGGACACCGTTGCCTGTGGTGTCTACGCCGCCTGCCGCGACCGGGGGATCGAGGTGCCCGCCGAGCTCAGCGTTGTCGGATTCGACGACATCCCCGTCGCACCGCTGCTCGACCCGCCGCTGACGGTGGTCGGGTGGGACACGCCGCGGGCGGCCGAGGCGGCGGTCGAGCTGCTGACCGAGGCGATCGAGGGACGCCCGGCCTCCGAGACGGTGCTGGCCCCGGAGCTGGTGACGAGGCGCAGCACCGCTCCGCCGCGATAGTCTCACCCGCCCGATGGCCGTGCAGGAGACGTCACCGATCCTCGCAGAGCTGGAACGTGTGGTCGGCGGAGAACACGTGCTGGCGCCGCCGCCGGCGCAGTACCTCTCGGACGAGACGGGCCGGGGGCTGCGCGGGACGGCGCTGGCCGCGGTGCTGCCCGGCAGCGCGGAGGAGACGGCCGCCGTGGTCGCCGTGTGCTACGAGGGGGGAGTTGCGGTCACGCCGCGCGGCGGCGGCACCGGCGTGGTCGGCGGAGCGGTGCCGGACGGGGGCGTGGTGCTGAGCCTGGAGCGGCTCAACCGCGTGCGCAGCTTCGATCCGCTGCTCTGGCGGATCGAGGTCGAGGCCGGCGTGACGACAGGGAGGCTCCACGAGCTGGCGGCGGGGAGCGGCCTGATGTTCCCGCCCGACCCGGGCGCCTCGGAGCAGTCGCAGATCGGGGGCAACATCGCCACCAACGCGGGCGGCCCGCACGCCTTCCGCTACGGGGTGACCAGGCGGTGGGTCACCGGGCTGGAAGCGGTGCTCGCGCCGGGGCGGCTGGTGCGGCTGGGCGGAGCCGCGAGGAAGGACGTGGCCGGATACGACCTGATCGGGCTGCTGACCGGATCTGAGGGCACGCTCGGCGTGGTGACGGCGGCGACGCTCCGGCTCGTGCCGGCACCGGAGGCGCGGCACGTGGTGGCCGCCGTCTACGGGAGCGACCGGGCTGCGTGCGAGGCGGTCGAGCGGATCCTCGGGAGCGGGATCGAGGCGGCCGCGGTCGAGCTGCTCGATGCGACGGCTGCGCGCCTGGCCGGACGCGGGTTCCCGGGCGAGCTGGCGCCGGGCGCGCTGCTGCTCGCGGAGGCGGACGGCAGCGAGGCCGAGGCGGCCGAACGGCGCGACGCGCTGGTCGAGGCGCTGGCGGAGGGCTCGGCGGCGGCGACGGTGGAGGTGGCCGATGCCCGCGCGGCGTGGCGGTGGCGCGACGAGCTGTCTTTCCGGCTCGCGGCGGTGGAGGGCGGGAAGCTGTCGGAGGACGTGGCCGTGCCGCTCGACCGCCTGGCCGACCTGGTCGAGGCGGTGCCCGAGATCGGGCGGCGCCACGGGCTGACCGGGCTCAGCTTCGGACACGCCGGCGACGGCAACATGCACTCCAGCTTCCTGGTGGATCCGTCCGACCCGGAGCGGTTCGCGGCGGCGCTGGCGGCGCGGGAGGAGCTGCTCGCGCTGGCGGTGGAGCTGGGCGGGACGATCGCCGCCGAGCACGGGCTGGGCTCGGTGAAGTCGGGCAGGCTGGGCGATCAGTGGCCGCCGGAGGCCGTGGCGGCCCACCGTGCGATCAAGGCGGCGCTCGACCCGAAGGGGCTGCTCAACCCGGGGAAGAAGCAGTGAGTGGGCTGGATGCGCGCGAGCGCCGCGTGGTCGAGGCGGTCGCCGCGGGCCGTGACGAGCTGGTGGCGCTGCTGGCCGACCTGATCGCGTTCGACACGACGGCCCGGGTGCTGGGAGACCCGGCCAGGGACGAGGCGGCGCTGCAGGAGCACATCGGCGGCCGGCTGGGTGCCCACGGGGCGGAGGTGGACATCTGGGAGCCGCCGCCCGCCGAGACGCCGCCGGGGCCACAGATCCCGGAGGGGATCGAGTTCCACGGCAGGCCGCAGCTGGCAGCCCGGTTCACCGGGTCGGGCGGTGGGCGCAGCCTCATCTTCAACGGCCACATCGACGTGGTGGAGGCCAGCCCGGTCGAGGCGTGGACGAGCCACCCGAACCGGGCGGAGGTGCGCGACGGCCGGCTCTACGGGCGAGGGGCCTGCGACATGAAGGGCGGATGCGCGGCGATGACCTTCGCGGCCGAGGTGCTGGCGAGGGAGGGGATCTCGCTGCGCGGCGACCTGACCGTGTGCGCGGTCACGGACGAGGAGTCGTGGGGGGCGGGCGGCCTGGCGGCCGTGTCGCACGGGGTCTCAGCCGACGCGTGCATCGTGACCGAGCCGTCCGGGCTCGACACCTGGGTGGCGTGCCGGGGCAGCCTGATCCCGACGATCGTGGTCGAGGGCCGGCCGGGGCATTCCGGTGTGGCGCAGCCGCACCGGCTGGCCGACGGCGCGGTAAACGCCTTCGAGAAGTCGCTGGTCGTGGTGGACGCGATGCGCCGGCTGCAGGAGGAGTGGCGCGGGCGTCTCGATGCCAGACACCCGCACCTGTCGACGGGAGACATCATTCCCTGCATCGTGCGAAGCGGCGAGTGGGCGGTCACCTACCCGGCCCGGGCGGAGCTGACCTACCACGTGGCACACCTGCCGGCGCAGGCGGACGCGGACGGCTGGGGCCGCCCGGCGCAGCGGGAGATCGAGGACTGGATCGCGCGGGCGGCGGCGGCGGATCCGTGGCTGGCGGAGCACCCGCCGCAGATCACCTGGACGCCGGGCGTGCCGGCTGCCGAGATCCCGCAGGATCACCCGATCGTTGAGACGATGCAGGACGCGTCGGCGGCGATCGGCAGGCGGGGACGGATCACGGGGATGGACTCGTGGCACGACGGAGCGTCGTTCATCCTTTCGGGGACGCCGGCGATCTGCTTCGGGCCAGGCGATCTCACCCTGGCGCACACGACCGACGAGAGCGTGCCGGTGGACGAGCTCGTGCAGTGCGCACAGGCGCTGGCGGTGGCGGCGATGCGCTGGTGCGGCGTCGCCGACGAGGCCGGCTAGCCCACCGCCCGGCCGTCAATACCGCAAAGCGGGGACCCAATTATTGGAGTCAAAGCCCCACCGGACCGGCGTGACTGGTCTGGCACGGAACTGTGACGGTTTGCCCGGGATGGTTGAGCGGGATCGCCGCGCAGCCCAATTATTGGAGTCAAAGCCCGACCGGACCGGGGTGACGGGTTTGGCACTGAATCGTGACGGGGGGCGGCCCGCTTACCAGGCCAGCAGGACCTTGCCGAACTTGCCCGGCTGCTGGAGATGGTCGAGCGCCTCGGCCGCCTGCTCGGCCGGGAACACCCTGTCGACCACCGGCACGATCGCCCCCGACTCGAGCAGCGGCACGACCTGCCGCGCGAAGGCCTGCACCGCCGCCCCCTTCTGCTCCGAGGGTCGCGCCCGCAGCAGCGTGCCGATCATCGTCGCCCGCCGGCCCATCAGCGCACCAAGCGACAGCTCGACACGCGACCCGGCCGCCGTGCTGACGACCACGATCCGCCCCTTCGCCGCCAGCGCCGCCAGGTCACCCTCGATGTTCGGCGCCCCGACCAGCTCCAGCACGACGTCGACGTCCCGCGCGTCCTCCAGCGCAACGGTCTCCGCACCCATCGCCCGCAGGCGCTCCCCGGCCGCCTGCGATCGGACGTTCGCCAGCACCCGAACTCCGGTCGCAAGCGCCATCTGCACCGCGGCAAGTCCGACCGCCCCGTTCGCGCCGTTCACCAGCAGCCGCTCGCCCGGCCGGAGGCCGGCCTGGGTGAACACCGCATCGTGCGCCGTGATGAACGCCTCGGGTACTGCCGCGGCCGTCCGGTCGTCCAGCGCGTCCGGCACCCGCGCCACGTGCCTGGCGTTGACGCGCACCCGGTCGGCCAGCCCGCCACCGCCGACCAGCCCGAACACCCGGTCGCCCGGCCGCCAGTCGTGCACGTTCTCCCCCACCTCCGCGACCGTGCCCGAGACCTCCAGCCCCGGCACGTCCGGCGGCGAGCCGGGGGGAGCCGGATAGTTCCCCGCCCGCTGGTTCACATCCGCGGGATTGAGGCCCGAGTACGCCGCCTCCACGAGCACCTCGTCGGAGCCGGGCCGCGGGTCCGGGCGCTCCTCGAGCCGCATCACCTCCGCCCCGCCGGCACCCGTGTAGACGATCGCGCGCATCGCGGGAGCCTACCTGTGACGGCCGTCCCGGCGGCGGGCGCGCGGCTTGATTTAGCCGGAGCGGCGTGGGATAACCCACTATTCCCTACGCAGTCCCCAACGCGATTTCCCCCTAGACGACGACTGGAGGTCGCCGTGCGCGACATGAATCGTGCCCTGGGCCGCATCCGCGGCCGCCGCAACGACATCGAAAACCACGTCATCGACGAGTTCATCGCCGGCCGCATCGACCGGCGCGAGTTCTTCCGCCGCGGCGCCGTCCTCGGCATGTCCGTGCCGCTGCTCTCGGCGATCGTCACCGCCTGTGGTGGCTCGAGCGGCTCCTCGAGCAGCACCCCCGCCGCCACCGGCGGGGGCGGCAAGGCCGGGGGCACCCTGCGGCTGTCAGTGCTGAAGCCGACCACAGAGGTCGATCCCGTCCTCTCGGCCGACCTGGGCAGCCTGGCGATGATCGCCATGACCGGCGAGTTCCTCTGCGTCGACGAGAACCAGCAGCTGACGCCGTGGCTCGCGACCAGCTGGTCGCCCAACAGCGACGCCAGCGTCTGGACCTTCAAGATCCGCCAGGGCGTCAAGTTCAACGACGGCACCCCGATGACGGCCGACGACGTGGCCGCGTCGATCAACCGCCTATCCGACCCGGCCAACAAGTCGAACGCCCTCTCCGCGTTCACCGGCGTGCTCAGCAAGAACAGCGCCAAGGCGACCGACGCCGAGACCGTCGAGTTCACACTCGACGCGCCGAACGGCTCGTTCCCCTACTACCTCTCGAGCGACAACTACAACGCGATCATCCTGCCCGCCAGCTACGACGGCAAGTTCGACAAGTCGTGGCCCGGCACCGGCCCGTGGAAGAACACCGCGTACCAGGCCGGCCAGTCCGCGACCTTCGCCCGCAACGACGGCTACTGGGGCAAGAAGGCGCTGCCCGACACGCTGCAGGTGACGCTCTCGCCCGACGAGGCCTCGCAGGTGCTCGCCCTGCAGGGCAACCAGGTGGACATCGTCCAGCAGGTGACCGTCTCCGGCGCGCAGGCGATCCTGAACGACCCCAGCTATCAGATCATCTCTGTGCGAGCGTCGACGCATCGCCAGCTCTCCATGCGCTGCGACAAGGCCCCGTTCACGGACAAGCGCGTGCGTCAGGCGATCGCTCTCACGCTCGAC
>DATAHR010000057.1:0-5831 GCA_036263035.1 Gaiellales bacterium
GGCGCCCAGGCACGCGAGAGATATCGATCAATCATCTTGGCGGTTTCACCCCGCCCCGCTGAGGGCAGGAGGCTCATGCCGCCCGTCGAACTGGCCGATGGTCGCATCATGATCGAGCAGACCGCCCACATGGACATGGACGCCGCTCCCGCAGATGTCTACGCGGTGGCCGGCGCGCTCGACTGGTTCGGACCCGACGTCGCGGTCACCCGCCTCGACGGCGAGACCGGACTCGGAGGCAGCTATCAGGTGCGCACCCACGCGCTCGGAACCCAGTTCGCCTTCAGGGTGCTGGTGGATGCGGCAGGGGAGCCGCACCGGCTCGGCTTTCGCAGCGTCGACGCCCGGGAGTGCTCCTTCGAGGGCGAGTATCTGATCGAGGCCCGCGGCCGCGGCTCCCACGTCACCCTGCACGTCCGGGCGAAGCCGCACGGCCGCTACCGGCTGATGAAGCCGGTGCTCGCGCCGCTGGTGCACCACGGCATGCACGACATGCTCGGTCGTCTGCGTGACCGGGCCGCCGCCCGGCCGGCGCGCGCGGCCTGACCTGTAGCGCTCCTTCTCCCCGCCAACGGTCTGTGGCCGGGACACCTAGCGCTTTGTGAACGCAGGGGTATCGTGCCGCCCCGGTTGTGCGCCTCCCGGGCGCACGTGGCACGAACACAAGGGGGGAGACGTGAGGGCACTTCGTGTGCGGCATGTCGGCGTGGTCGCGGTCGCCGCGGCGCTGCTGGCGTGCATTGCCGTGCCGGCGAGCGGCGCGGTGGGCGGTGGGAAACACTCCGCAGTGCTCCGGCATCTGAACCGGATGGCGGCCGCCCAGGTGAATCCGGCCGCCGAGACCGGTGACCAGGGCGATAACGGTGGGGAGGCCAGCGACATCGTCGCCCGTAGTGAATACGAGGCCGCCATCGAGTCCGCGCCGACGTTCCGGGTGAACGCCCGGCAGCTGCTCGCGGCCCAGAAGGCTGCGAATCGCCTGCCGAGCCGGCCCGGCGGATGGCAGCCGCTGACCGACCGGCCGTTCCTGGACGACCCGGTTCCCGGCTACGGCCCGGAGCTTTACTCCAACTGGGGCAACGGCCATGGGTACGTCAGCGGCCGCATGACCGGCCTCGCAGCCAGCGGAGGCGCGATCTTCGCGAGCGGCGCCGACGGCGGCGTCTGGAAGTCGACCGACCGCGGCGCCCACTGGGTGCAGTGGTCGAACGGGCTTCCCCGGCTGGCGACCGGCGCCCTCGAGACCAATCCGAAGGATGGCTCGGTCTGGGTCGGGCTGGGCGAGGCGAACCAGGGCTTCGAGAACCTGCCCGGCTTCGGCATCTACCGGCTGGCCGAAGGGTCGAGCCACTGGGTGCGGGTCGGCGGCAGTGAGGTCACCAGCCGCTCCGTGTTCCACATCCGCTTCATCGGGACCTGGGCGTTCGCAGCCACCGACCACGGCCTCTACCGCCACTTCGCGGGAACGACCGCGGGTCGCTGGCAGCTCGTCATGCACCTCGATCCCAACCCGACGCACTCGCTGTTCCGCACCTCGCCGGTGTCGGACGTGGCAGCGGTGCCCGGAACGAACGGCCACCAGGTGCTCGCTGTGGAGGGTGATCCGGGCAGCTTCAGCGAGCCCGCCACCTCGCAGTACAACGGCTTCTACCTGTCACGCCGCGGCGGCGCCGCCGGCACGTTCCACAAGATCACGCCGACCGGCGACATCAACCCCGGGGAGATCGGCCGCACGACGCTCAGCGGCACCTGGGGCAAGGGGCCGCTCTACGCCGTGGTCGAGGACTCGGCAACCGAGGACCTGCTCGGACAGGGCGTCTTTGTTTCGGAGAACGGCAATCCGGCCGGACCGTGGAAGCTGATCGCCGATGTGACGAAGCTGGCGCACTCGGGCTCGGTGCTGTCCGACCAGCCCGACCAGTACCACCCGGGCATCCAGTCCTGGTACAACCAGTACGTCCAGATCGATCCCAGGAACCCGAAGCACGTCTATCTCGGGCTGGAGGAGATCTTCGAGACAACCGACGGCGGCGCCACCTGGCTCGCGATCGGCCCGTACTGGGAGTGGGGCCGGCCCTGTGCCCAGAGCAATCCGTACAACTGCCCGCCGACGACCCATCCCGACCAGCACGCCGTCACGATTGCGAATGGCCAGGCGTACTTCGGGAACGACGGCGGCGTGTGGCGCCGGTCGCTGAGCGACCATCGTGCGGCCGGTTGGACGGACCTCAACCGGACGCTGCACACGCTGCAGTACTACTCGGCCGACTCGGGGCGGATTCCGGGCAGCGACGGCATCGCCGTCTACGGTGGCATGCAGGACAACGGTGCCTCGCTGCTGCTTCCCAACGGCCGGTTCTTCGAGCAGTTCACGGGTGATGGCGGCGATGTGCTGACCGACCCGATGAACGCGGCAAACGTCATGAACGAGTACGTCTACCTCGACGTTGCCGTATCGAACAACTACGGGAGGAACGACGTCGAGGCGACGCCCGCCTGCGGGGCGTTCATCGCACCGATCAAGGGGTGCGACAAGAATCAGCTGTTCATCGCTCCGATGGAGCGTGATCCGCTGAACGCGAGGCACCTCGTCATCGGCGGTCAGTACGTCTGGCAGTCGTGGAAGGGCTTCGCGACCCGCTGCGCCGGCGACCAGTGTGACTGGAAGAAGACGCACGACGTCGGCACGCCGGGTGACGCCGAGGCGGTATCCGCAATCGGCGTCCGCGGCAGCACCATCTACGCCGGCTGGGTCGGTCAGCTCGACCCGCACCCGGGCAAGCCGTTCACGCGCGGCATCTCGACCAACGCCGGCGGGCGCTGGCACGAGCTGTCGATGCGCGGGCTGCCCAACCGGTACATCACCAGCCTGACCGTCGATCCGAAGAACCCGATGCACGCCTACATGACGTTCGGCGGCTACTTCGCGACGATCTTCCCGACCGGCCGCTACGGCCACGTCTGGGAGACGATGAACGGCGGTCGCGCGTGGCACAACATCAGCGGCAACCTGCCGAACGCCCCGCTGCACAAGCTGGCGCTCTGGCACGGCAAGCTGGTGGTCGGCGGAGACGTCGGCGTGTTCGTGGCCGGCGCCCACGGCGGCAGCTGGCACCGGCTGGGCGGCAACCTGCCGCGTGTGACGGTGTGGGATCTGAACGTCGCGCCCGGCGGACGGTTCCTGATCGCGGCCACCCATGGCCGCGGCCAGTGGGCCTTCCGGCCGTAACCGCATGACCGGCGAGGGGGCGGGCCGATCCGGCCCGCCCCCTCCGCGGGGTGTAGCCTGTCGCGGTCATGTCGGCACCGCCCGACCAGCCGCCCCGTCCGCAACGCGGCGGCACGCCGCGGCCGCGCTTCGGCATCGCCCCCGTGTGGATCGTGCTCGGGCTCGCCCTGTTTGCGATCAACTACTGGGCCGGCACGCAGGTCACGCAGGGCCCGGAACGGATCCGGGTGCCCTACAGCCCCTTCTTCCTCCAGCAGGTGCGCGTCGGCAACGTCGCGGAGATCACCTCGAAGGGCACCGCCGTCCAGGGCACGTTCAAGCAGGCGACGAGCTACGACAACAGCCCGTCGACCACCCGGTTCGAGACGGAGATCCCGACCTTCGCCGACACCAACCAGCTGTCGCAGCTGCTGGTGGCGAGCGATGTCGTGCAGAACGCGCAGCCGCTCGAGACCGGGCTGCCCTGGTGGGAGAACCTGCTTGTCGGCTTCGGGCCGACGCTGCTCTTCCTCGGCCTGATCTACTTCATCTTCCGCCGCAGCGGCAATGTCCAGAACGCCCTCGGCAGCTTCGGCCGGTCGCGCGCGCGGCGCTACCAGGCGGGCGGCGATCGCGTGACCTTCAAGGACGTGGCCGGCATCGACGAGGCAAAGGCCGAGCTGACGGAGGTGGTCGACTTCCTGCGCCAGCCGCAGAAGTACCAGCGGCTCGGCGGCCGCGTGCCCCACGGCGTGCTGCTCTCCGGACCGCCGGGCACCGGAAAGACGCTGCTCGCCCGGGCGGTCGCCGGCGAGGCGGAGGCGCCGTTCTTCTCGATGTCGGCGTCCGAGTTCGTCGAGGCCATCGTCGGCGTCGGCGCCGCCCGTGTCCGCGACCTGTTCGCGCAGGCGAAGGCCGCCGCGCCGGCGATCGTGTTCATCGACGAGCTGGACGCGATCGGCCGCTCGCGCAGCGCCGGCATCGCCGGCTACAGCGGCGGCAACGACGAGCGGGAGCAGACGCTGAACCAGATCCTGACCGAGATGGACGGCTTCGACTCGTCGACCGGCGTGATCGTGATCGCGGCGACCAACCGGCCGGAGATCCTCGACCAGGCGCTCCTGCGCCCAGGCCGCTTCGACCGCCGCGTGACCGTCAGCCCGCCCGACCGCAACGGCCGCCGTGCCATCCTCGAGGTGCACACCCGGGGCATACCGCTGGCCGAGAACGTCGACCTGGGCCGCATCGCCGCCAGCACGCCCGGGATGGTCGGCGCCGATCTCGCCAACCTCGTCAACGAGGCCGCGCTGCTCGCCGCCCGCCGCGGGCACGACCGGGTGCAGGAGTCGGACTTCACCGACTCGCTGGAGCGGATCGTGCTGGGCGCGGAGCGCCAGGTGATGATGAGCGAGGACGACCGCCGGCGCACCGCCTACCACGAGGGCGGCCACGCGCTGGTCGGCATGCTCACCTCCGGCGCCGATCCGGTGCGCAAGATCTCGATCATCCCGCGCGGGCCGGCGCTGGGCGTGACATTCTCGGCCCCCGACGCCGACCGGTTCAACTACACCTACGCCGAGCTGCTGGCGAAGATCGACGTCGCGCTCGGCGGGCGGGTGGCCGAGGAGACGGTGTTCGGCAACCTCACGACCGGCGCGGAGTCCGACATCGAGCAGCTGACGAACATCGCCCGCCACATGGTCGGGCGGTGGGGGATGTCCGAGACCATCGGCCCGCTGGCCGTGATCGCCCGGGACGGGCAGTCGGGGCCGCTGTTCCCCGGGGCGTCCGAGGTCAGCGAGGACACCCAGCGGCTGGTGGATCAGGAGGTACGGCGCATCGTCGACGAGGCGCACCAGCGGGTGTCCGACCTCCTGCAGCGCGAGCGCGAGCGGCTGGACTCGCTGGCCGCAGCGCTGCTCGAGCACGAGACGCTCGACCAGGACGACGCCTACGCCGCCGCGCGGGTGGAGCCGTCCACGCCGGCCGAAGGCCCCAAGGCGCGTGAGGCGGCGGCCGCCGCCGCGGCGCGCGTCGTTCACAGCGACGGCTGAACCGCCCGACCACCGGACATCTCGACCGCCGGTGTTTTCGCCTGCTCACGCGGCGGGTACGTGGCCCACGCAGTGCTCGTTTTCATTGACTGGAGGGACACATGAGCACGTTTGCTGCGTGGGGGCCGCATCATCGGCGCCAGAAGGACGGCGACGTCGTCGAGACCGACGTCCCCGCCCGAATCGACCGGCTGCCGTGGTCGCGGTGGCACTGGCTGGTCGTCCTTGCGCTCGGTGCGGTATGGATCCTGGACGGCCTCGAGGTCACGATCGTGGGCACGGTCGCTGCTCAGCTGCAGAGCCCGCAGACGCTCGGCCTGTCGCCGTCGGAACTGGGTCTTGCCGGCTCCATCTACGTCGCCGGTGCGGTCATCGGCGCGTTGTTCTTCGGCTATCTCACCGACCGTTTCGGCCGGAAGAAGCTGTTTATGATCACGCTGCTGCTGTACCTGGTGGCGACCGCAAGCACCGCCTTCGCGCAGAACTTCATGATGTTCGCGGTTGCGCGGTTCTTCACCGGTGCCGGCATCGGTGGTGAGTACTCCGCGATCAACTCGGCGATCGACGAG
>DATAHR010000058.1:0-5682 GCA_036263035.1 Gaiellales bacterium
CGCGCGAGCGGCCGCGGCCGCATCGTCAACATCACCTCGTCGTCGGTGCGCGAGCCGATCCCGCACCTGATCCTCTCGAACGCGATCAGGCCGGGGGTCGTCGGCTGGGCCAAGACGCTGGCGCAGGAGCTCGGCCCGGACGGCATCACCGTGAACACGATCGCGCCCGGCAAGATCGACACGCCCCGCGCGCGCGAGCTGTGGCAGCACCAGCCGGATCCCGACGCCGCCCGGGAGCGCGACCTGGCCGCCATCCCGGCGCGCAGGCTGGGCGACCCAGCGGAGGTGGGCGCCACCGTTGCATTCCTCTGCTCGCGCCAGGCGGCTTACATCACCGGCACCGTCCTGCCCATCGACGGTGGGGCGCTGCGGGGAATCTGGTAGCAATTTTTCGTCCCTAGACTTCAGCAGGTTGCGAACCATGCAAACCTGCTACCGACATCCAGACCGCGAGACGGCGGTCACCTGCTCCAACTGCGGACGCCCGATCTGCCCCGACTGCATGCGGCAGACGCCGGTCGGCATCCGCTGCCCCGAGTGTGCGAGCCAGCGAACGCGGGTCTCGACGCCCGCATTCATGATGGGCAACGAGCCGCGAGTGACCTACGCGATCATCGCGGCCAACGTCGTTGTCTTCATGCTGACCAACCAGCTGTCTGGCGGGGGTCTCGGAGGCGGCGGCTCGCTCAACTCGCTGGGTAACCGGCTCGCGCTCTGGGGCCCCGCGGTGCAGCACGGCGACTGGTACCGGCTCGTCACCTCCGGGTTCGTGCACTACGGCTTCTTTCACATCGCCTTCAACATGTACGCGCTGTACATCCTCGGCGCGGCGCTGGAGCGCTACGTCGGGTCACTGCGGTTTGCGCTGATCTACTTCCTGTCGCTGCTCGCCGGCAGCTTCGGCGCGCTGGTGGCGACGCCGCACGCGCAGTCGGCCGGCGCCTCCGGCGCCATCTTCGGTGTGATGGGCGCGCTGCTCGTCCTCGAGCGGCAGCGCGGCATGGCCCTGCTCGGCGGCTCCATCGGCGGGCTGCTGGTGATCAACCTGATCTTCACCTTCGCGGTGCCCGGCATCTCCATCGGCGGCCACATCGGCGGGCTGCTCGGCGGCATCGCGACCGGACTCGTGCTCTCCGGCTACGGCCGGGGCAACCTCGCCTACGGCAGGTGGACGCCGCTGACCGTGGTCGGCCTGGTCGGCATTGCCGCGGTGACGATCGCCGGCTCGCTGGCGGTGGCGGGCGGATGAGGCCCATGCGCAAGCCCCGCTGGCCGATCGCGCTCGCGGTCGCCTTCGCGATCGTCGCGGCCGGCTTCACGTACGGCTGGGAGACGCAGTCCGGCTACTACGCCTTCCTGCCCGATCCCGCCCATCCGCTGGCCAAGGTCGTGCACGCGCAGGGCGGCAAGGCGCCCGCCAAGGACACGGGCTTCTACTTCGTCGACGTCAACCTCCTGCACGCCAACCTGATCCAGAAGTTCTGGGCCGAGCACCTGGTCGACGGCGCCAGCCTGGTGCCCGACAAGGAGATCCTGGCGCCCGGACAGTCCAACCAGCAGCGCGTCCACGAGGACATGCACGCCATGACCACCTCGCAGGAGACGGCCAAGGTGGTCGCCGAGCGAGCGCTCGGCAAGAAGGTGCCGATCCTCCGCCAGGGCGCGCTGCTGCTCGGCATCGTGTCCGGCGACCCGGCGGCGAAGGCGGGCCTGCAGCCGGGGACGATCGTGACCTCGGTGAACGGCCAGCCCGTCCACTCGGCGCAGGACCTGATCGACGATATGCACCCTGTCAAGCCCGGCCAGTCGGTGCGCCTGACACTGTCGAAGGGCGACCCGGTGAGGGTGCGGACGATCGCCTCGCCCAAGCCGGTGCACGCGATCATCGGCGTGTCGGTCGGTGATGCGGTGCGGATCGGAAAGCTGCCGGTGCCGGTGAAGATCGACACGGGCGACATCGGCGGACCGTCCGCCGGGCTCGGCTTCGCGCTCGAGATCTACGACTCGCTGAGCGGGCGCCAGCTGCTCCACGGCCACAAGATCGCCGTCACCGGCGAGCTCGACCTGGCGGGCGGGGTGCACGAGATCGGCGGCGTCCAGCAGAAGACCATCGGCGCCATCGACGCCGGCGCCGACACCTTCCTGGTCCCCAAGGGAGACAACCTGCGGGACGCGACGGCCGCCGCGAAGGGCCGGATCCATGTGATCGGAGTTACGAGTTTCGCCCAAGCCCTGCAGGTGATCCGGGGGCTCCCGCCGCGGTGAGAATCCGGTGAAAACGTTCGCCGCAAAAACCGCATTTTCCGCAGAGGCAACACTGGATGGAGGAGAGGTCGATCCCTACACTCCTCTCTCTGCATCCGGTGGTTCCAACCCTCGTCGAAAGGTCTCCCCACGTGGCACACAAGGCTCGATGCGTCACCTGCAACGATTGTTTCTTCCGCAAGACGAGCCTCTGTGCGCTGGACCTTGCTGAGCCCTGTCCCACCTTCCGGCCGGCCCTGAAGGGCCAGATGATCGCCCCGCCGCAGGCGCCGCTGGTCGAGCCGGCGCCGCAGTTCGCACCGTCCGGCTGGCTGAGTACCGGCCGCGTCGCGGCCGGCGTCGCATGACGGATTCCGCGAGTCGCTCCGGCGTCAGACGGACGCCGGGGCGAGCTTCTCGCTGAGCAGCGCGCCTAAACGGGCAACACCCTCGGAGATCTGCTCGGGCGGCACCGCGCTGAACGCCAGCCGCAGCGACGACCGGCCACCGCCGCCGGCGCAGAACTCGGCACCGCTGACGTAGGGCACGCCGCGCTCGGATGCCTCCGGCAGCAGGGCGGACGTGTCGATGGCGTCCGGCAGGTCGACCCAGTAGAAGTAGCCGCCCTGGGGCGTCGTCCAGCTGGCGCCCTCGGGGAAGTGCTCGCGCAGCGCCGCTTCCATCGCGTCGCGGCGCTCCTTCAGCGTCGCCGTCGCGCGCTCGACGTTCGGCTCGAACCGACCGGCGCGGCAGTACGCGTTGAGCGCCGCCTCAGCGAACGTGTTGGGAGCGATGTAGGTGTTCTCGGACAGCTTCGCGAGCGCGGGAGCGAGACGCTCGGGCAGCACCAGGTAGCCGGTGCGGATGCCGGGGGCGACGGTCTTCGTAAACGACGAGGAGTAGATGACGTTGTCGCCGCCGTCGATCTCGTGCAGCGTCGGCGCGGGAATCCCCTCGAACCGAAGCAGCCCATACGGGTCGTCCTCGACCACCAGGACTTCGCGGCTCCGCGCCAGCTCGACCACCCGGCGACGACCCTCCTCCGGCAGCGAGACGCCGGCTGGGTTCTGGAAGGTGGGGATCACGTAGAGCAGCCGGATGTCGTCGTGCGACGAGAGCGTGCGCTCGAGCGCGTCCACGTCGATGCCGTCAGGGGTGACCGGCACGGCGGCGATCTCGGCGCCGAACGTGCGCAGCGAGATCAGGGTGCGATCGTAGGTCGGATCCTCGACCACCGCCGTTCCGCCCGTGCCGAGGAAGAGATGCTGCGCCAGGAAGGCGACGCCCTGCAGGCTGCCGTTGACGAGCAGCACGCGCGAGGCGTCCACACCGTGGCGCGCGCCGATCCACTCGCGCAGCGGGGGATAGCCGCCCGGCTTGTAGGCGAGGGCACCGGCGCCGTCCTCCCGCAGCGCCGTGGCGGCGGCCTGCTCGAGGTCGGCGACGGGCAGCATGTCGGCGGACGGGACCCCGCGGGTGAAGGGGATGGCGGTCATGGGGCAGATCCTACCTGGGGTTCGACCAGGGTCAGGCGGAAGCCTGACCCTGGTCCGCCGCCAGCCTCGCCGCCGCCGTCGGGCTCTCCCCCACCGGGATCCCACGCGCCTCCAGCGCCGCCTTCTTTCCGGCCGCCGTCCCCGACGATCCGGAGATGATCGCGCCGGCGTGGCCCATGGTCTTGCCGGGCGGCGCCTGGAAGCCGGCGATGTACGCGACCACCGGCTTGCTCATCCGCTCGGCGATGTAGTCGCCCGCCTTCTCCTCCTCGTCGCCCCCGATCTCGCCCACCATCACCACCATGTCGGTCTCGGGATCGGCCTCGAACCGCTCGAGCACGTCGATGAACGAGCTGCCCACGATCGGATCGCCGCCGATGCCGACGATCGTGGAGTTGCCGAGGCCGAGGTCGGCCAGCTCCTTGCCGATCTGGTACGTCAGCGTGCCCGACCGCGAAACCAGTCCGATCCGCCCCTGCGCGAACACCTGCGCCGGGATGATGCCGACGTTCGCGATCCCCGGCGACAGCGCCCCAGGGCAGTTCGGCCCGAGCATGGTCACGCCCCGCGGGCGGATGTAGTTGTAGATGCGCAGCATCTCGTGGGCGGGAATGCCCTCGGTGATGCAGATGACCGTGTCACAGCCGGCGTCGACCGCCTCGTAGATGGCGTCGGCAGCGAAACGCGGCGGGACGAACACCATCGAGGTGTTGGCGCCACGCTCTCGCACCGCGTCGGCAACGGTGTCGAAGACGGGCACCCCGTCCACGTCCTGCCCGCCCTTGCCCGGTGTCACCCCGGCCACGAGCTGGGTGCCGTAGTCGCGGTTGCGAAGCGCGTGGAAGCTGCCTTCCCGGCCGGTGATCCCCTGGACGACCAGGCGCGTCTGCTCGGTGACGATGATCGCCATCAGGCCTCCCCTCCGGCCAGCGACACGGCCCGCTCGGCCGCGCCCAGCATGGTCGCCTCAACGTGCACGTTGGGTGGCGCCGCGTCGGCCAGCATGCGCCGGCCCTCCTCGGCGTTCGTCCCGTCCAGGCGCACGACGATGGGCATGTCGGTGCCGAGCCGCTCGAGGGCGGTGAGGATGCCCTGTGCCACCTCGTCGCCGCGGGTGATCCCGCCGAACACGTTGAACAGCACCACCCGCACGTTCGGGTCCTCGAGCAGCACGCCGATGGCCGTGGCGATCGACTCCGCGTTCGCTCCGCCGCCGACATCGAGGAAGTTGGCCGGCCCGTGGCCGGACGCTCGGCCGGCGTCCGCGACCACGTCGATCGTCGACATGGCCAGGCCGGCGCCGTTGGCCAGCGTGCCGATGTCGCGCGCCCCGTCGAACCAGTGGGCCGGCTTCGGCTCGCCGCCGTCCGGATCCCACCCCGCGTTCTCGAGCTTGACGAAGTTCACGCCCTTCTCGCGCGCCAGCTGCTCCTGCTCGTTGGCGGCTGCCGTGTCGCGCATCTCCGCGATGTCCGGGTGGCGGAACAGTGCGTTGTCGTCGACCGTGTACTTGGAGTCGAGCGCGCGCACGATGCCGTCGGGCGTGACGATCAGCGGGTTGATCTCGACCAGCATCGCGTCGGTCTCGATGAACGCCACATACGCCCGGTCGATGATGGCCGTCACCTGCTTGACCTCGTCGGCCGGGATGCCCGCCGCGAAACAGAGCCGACGCGCATGGAACGGGAGCAGACCCGTGAGCGGATCGACGTGCAGCCGGGCCAGCTTCTCGGGCGTCTCCTCGGCCACCTGCTCGATCTCGATGCCGCCCGCCGTCGTCAGCATCAGCAGCGGCCGCTTTGCGCCGCGGTCGAAGGTGATCGAGAAGTAGTACTCGCGCTCGATGTCCGAGGCGCGCTCGATCCACAGCCGGCGAACGACGTGCCCGCGGATGTCCAGACCGAGGATCGCCCGTGCGTGCGCCTCGGCCTCGTCGCGGTCG
>DATAHR010000059.1:0-9497 GCA_036263035.1 Gaiellales bacterium
CGGCGAGGAGCGCGAAGGCGAGGCCGAGCCGGATGTTCATGGCTCAAGCGTGAACCAACGGCCGCCTCGCCGGCAACCGAAGAGACACGTAGTCGTGATGCGGCCTTCCCACACGCGAGCCTGACCCAGCCCCGCAGATCAGCGCTGCGCCGCGCGCGCCTCGGCCAGCGCCTGCTCCGCAGCCCGGAACTCGCGTGCGATCGTCTGCAGCAGCTTCCAGGCGATCACGCCGTTCTTCTCCACCAGCGGCTTGAACTCCCAGAGCGTCAGCCCGTAGCAGACCATGTCGTTGGCGGCCGTGATCGTGGCGATCCGCGCCCCCTCGTCGAGCAGGGCGACCTCGCCGAAATGGTCGCCCGCCCGCAGCTCGCCGCGCTGCTCCCCGCCGATCGTCACGATTGCGTCGCCCGACTCGATCACGTAAAAGGCGGCCCCGCCCGAGCCCTCCTTGATCACCGTCTCGCCGGCGGCGAACCGCCGCTCCTTGAAGAGCTCCGCAATCGACGCCAGCTCCGACTCGTCCAGCTCTCCGAACAGCCGGGTGTGACGGAGCGCCTCCACCCGCGGGTCTGCCTGCGGCGTCTCGCCGCCGCCCGCCCGCGTGATCGCGCGGCACTGCAGCAGGTACAGCCGGCCGTCAGCGAACGCCCACTCGATGTCCCGCGCCAGGCCGTACACCTCCTCACAGCGGGCGGCCAGCCGGTGCAGCTGCTCGAGTTGGTCGTCGTCCAGGCACAGGCGCTCGGCGTCCTGCGCCGGCACCTCCTCCTCCGACGTGCCGCCCTGCGGACGCGTGCGGATGGCCACCCGCTTCAGCCCCGGCGTCCGCTCGAGCACCTCGCCCGAGGATGAGATCCGGTAGCTGTCGGGGATCACCAGCCCGGCAACCACGGCCTCACCGAGGCCCCAACCGGCCTCGATCACCCGCTCGTCCTCGCCGGTGATCGGGTTGCGCGTGAACATCACGCCGGCCGAATCGGGGTCGAGCAGCGCCTGCACCACCACGCCGACGCTCGGCCGCGCGAACATCCCGACGCGCTGCCGGTAGGTGATGGCCGAGTCGGAGTTCGCCGACCACCAGACCTCGCGCACCGCGGCGCCGACGTCGTCCGCGGTCGGCACGTTCAGCAGCGTCAGGTGCTGGCCGGCGAAGCTCGCATCCGCGCCATCCTCGTCGACGGCGGACGAGCGCACCGCGAGCGGCCCGCCCAGCGGACGCACCATCTCACCGACCTGCTCGATCGCCGCGGCGTCGCCGCCAGCCACGGCCTCGACCAGGTCGCCCGCTATGGCAACGCCCGGCGGGATCGGCAGATCGGCCCGGGTGGCGTCACCCAGGCCGACCGCCTTCGATCCGTACAGCGACTCGTCGTGTGCGTCGTCGAGCCTGACGACACCGGTCACTCGAGCACCGCCACCTCACCGGCGTCGCCGTTCACGCGCACACGGGCACCATCGGGGATCAGCTGGGTGCCGTCGCGTGTGCCGACCACGCCGGGAATGCCGTACTCGCGCGCGACGATCGCAGCGTGCGAGAGCCGGCCGCCGCTGTCCGTGACGATGGCGCCGAGCAGCGGCAGCAGGATGTTGAACGCCTCGGAGGTCGCCTCGGTGACGAGCACGTCGCCCTGCTGGATGCGGTCGAACTCCGTCGGCCCGGCAACGCGGCGCGCAGTCCCCTCGTACGAGCCGGGGCTGGCGCCCAGTCCGCGGAGCAGCTTCTCCTCGTGCTCCTCCTGGGAGGGGGCGAACATCTCGCCCATGACCAGGCCCATGGCCTGCATCACGCGGCGCGCGCCCGGGGGCAGACCGGATGGGTCGGGGGGCGGCGCCGGCGGGTCGCCGAGGTGCTGGGGCACGTCCTTCGCGGTCAGCGAGGTGCGCAGCTCCTGCCGCTCGGCCAGCTCCTCCGCCGACGGGCCGGCGCCCTCGGTCAGAAGCGACGTCATCTCACCGACGGTCGCGTCGATCAGATGCTCGGGATCCCGGATGCGGCCGGTCGCAGCCAACCTGCGGCCGGCAGCGATCACGGCACGCCGCATGATGCCGGACGCCCAGATGTCGCTGAAGACCCCGCGCTCGTCGCGAACGCGATAGGTCAGCCGCGCCTCGGCCAGCAGCTCGTCGAACTCGGCCCGGTGCTCCTCCGGGACCTTGCCCCGCACCTCCGCGATGCGTGCGTCGACGTCGTCGACCGCTCGGTCCGAACCGTCGACGGCGACGCGGATCGCCCGCAGGAGCGCGTCGGGCAGCTCCAGCGCGTAGCGTCCGGAGATGTCGAAGCCGTCGAGCAACCGGTAGCCGACCAGATCCAGGTAGGCCGATGCCGCGGCCCCTGTCTCGCCGTCGAGCGACCGCAGCTGGGCGAGCACCTCTGCGGGATCGCCGTCGGAGGCGAGCAGCCGCTGGGCCTCCCCGTCCTCCTCGAGGGCTGACCGGAGACGCTCCAGCTCGTCCGACGCACCGGCCGAGACGGGCGCTGCGCCGCGCATCAGCCCGAGCAGCTCCGACACGCCCAGGCCTGTCCACCCGCTCGCGTGGACGAGGAAGTCGCCGGTCGGGACGGAGGGCGCGGCCGTGAAGCGCATGTGCTGGTAGATCATGTCGCTGTGGTGGTCAGCGCACCGGCGCACGTAGTCGACCAGCTCGGAGTCGGACAGTCCTTCGGGATCGACCGCCTGCAGCTCGCGGTGCTTTGCCACAGAGGCGGGCTTGAACTGCTCGTCCCACTCCCGGAGCTGCTCGCGCCAGACCTTGTCCTGCCAGACCTGCTCCGCGCGCTGGATCCGCTCGGGGATCTCGGCCTCGTCCACCGGCGCCACCGTGGAGTATGCGAAGCCGTTGACGTAGCGGTGATCGGGGCCGTTGATCACCATGCCGTAGTACCGGGCGAATTCCCGCACACCCCGGCGGAAGGGCTCCGGGTGCGTCTCCGTCCAGTAGCGGGTCACGGGCCGGGGGAAGTGGACGGCGTCGATGTGCCAGGAGCCTGGCCCCGGCGCTTCGAAGTGCAGCTGGGTGGTGGTCTCAACCGAACTCATGGGTCACCTTCTCGATCGGTGTCATGGCAGGCCGCCACGCGACCCACCAGCCTGGTAGGCGGAACGTCATGGAGCGGTTCTTGCCATCACCCCCTGCTGTGCAGACCCCGGGAAACGACGGGGGCCGCGATTCTACGCCTGTTCTCGCCCCGGCGTCAGCTGCCGGGGGTGCGTCGCTCGAAGGCGTCGCGGGCGGCCGCGACGGTCGCAAACCGTGGCGCCGTGATCCCGAAGCGGTCGAGCTCGTGTGCCAGGTGATCGGTGGCCTGCGCGACCGCGAGGACGATTCCCCGGGACTGCAGCTGATCCTGCAGGTCGAGCAGCGCCTTCCCGCCCGTGTAGTCGACGTCGTCCATCGCGTCGGCCTGGAGCACGAGCCAGGCCGGCGGATGGGGGACGTCCACGAGGGCGATGATCTCGTCCTGGAGACGCTCGGTGTTGGCGTAGAACAGGCCGACGCCGAAGCGGTAGACGACCAGCCCCGGCTCCGGTTCCGACCAGACGTCGTGCGGGGCGTAGTGGCGCCGCACGTGCAGCACCAGCGAGAGCACGATCGCAAGCACGATGCCCTGCTCCACTCCGAGGATGACGACCGTCACCGTCGTGACCGCGGCCACGACGAACTCGTCGCGCCGCAGGCGCCAGATCTCGCGCATTGTGCGGATGTCGATCAGCTTGATGCCGATCAGGAAAACGACCGAGGACAGCACGGCGTTCGGCAGGTACTGGAGCGGACGCGTCAGGAACAGCAGCACCACAGCCACCACGGCGGCCATGGTCAGCTGCGCGACCTGGGTGCGCCCGTGTGCCTCGTCCACCATCTCGGTCTTCGTCGGGCTGCCGTTGACCACGAACGTGCCGCTGAGGCCGGCGGCCAGGTTGGCGGCGCTGAGGCCGAGCAGGTCGTCATCCTCAGAGAACCGCTCGCGGTACTTGACCGCGTATGCGCGGGAGGTGGCTGCGCTCTGGGCGAGGATGACCAGGAACATCGATCCGGCGGTCGCGAACAGCGACTCTGCGGTGTTCCAGCCCACCCCGGGCGGAAGGCCGATGTGAGGCAGGCCGCTTGGCACTGCACCGAGTGTCGATACGCCGTGCGACTGGAGATCGGCCGCCCAGCTCACGACGATGGCGCCGACGACGGCGACCAACCCGCCGGGGACCGCCTTCACCCAGCGGTCGAACACCACCAGCACGGCCAGCACCGCGGCCGACACCGCGACCGTCGCGCCGGACGCCTGGCCAAGCTGCGTGAGGGTGTCCCACGCCTTGATCAGCGTGCCGCTGACCCGCTGGGCGCTGACATGGGGCGCCGGCGTGCCGAGCATCCCGCCCAGCTGCCCGAGCGCCACCTGGATGCCGACGCCCGTCAGGAAGCCGACAAGGACGGTGCGCGAGATGAAGTTTGCGAGCAGGCCGAGCCGCGCCACCCTCGCCACCACGAGCAGCACACTGCAGATCAACGCGCTCAGGCTGGCAATGGCCAGCCACCGGTCCGAGCCCGGCTCGACGCCGGCGATGCCGAGCCCGGCAATGCCGGCGTACATGATCGCGGCGGTGGCGGAATCGCCGCCGACGACGAGATGGCGCGAAGAGCCGAGGATCGCGAACGCCACCACGGGGATCAGAATCGTGTAGAGCCCGGTGATGACCGGGGTGCCCGCGATCTTCGTGTACCCCATCACCTCGGGGATCGCGAGCGCGGCCAGGGTGATGCCCGCCAGCATGTCCTGCGACAGCCAGGCGCGCTGGTACGGGCGGATGCTCCCGAACGGGTGAGCGAGGTTTCCGAGGGGCGTTCGGCCTGTCATTTCGAGGGAGGTCGAGTATCCCTGATCTTCCCGGCGGCCGGTCGTCGCCGCGGCGGGGTGTATCGTCGGGCGGCAATGGGCATGGAGGAGATCTACGGTCAACTGATCGTGCAGGCAGGGGGCCCGGTGGGCGTCGTGTCACTTCGTGGTGAGCATGACCACGTGTCCAAGTCGCAGCTGGAGGGAATCGTCGAGACGCTTCTGGATGACCCATCGACGCGGGCGGTGATTGTCGACCTGTCGGACACGGACTTCGTGAACCTGCCCGTCGTGGGTGCGCTCGCCCGGGCCACGGAGCGGGCGAACGGGCGCGACAAGCAGTTCATCGTCATCCTGCCCGAGGCGGGGCGTTCCATCGTCCGCCGCCTGTTTGAGCTGATCGAGGCCGACACGTTGCTTCGAGTGGTGCCGAGCATGGAAGAGGCGCTTGCGACCGCCCGCGGGGAGGCGGGGGCGTGAAGCGCGAGGTTGACATGCAGCTGACGCTCGCCGCGGATCCTGCCGAGCTGGGCAGGGTGCGTCAGATGGTTCGGGCGATCGGCGCGACCCTGCGCCTACCCGCTGCCGAGACGAACGACATGGTGCTGGCGGTGGACGAGGCATGCGCGAACGTTGTCGCGCACGCCTACGAGCCCGGTCACCCGGAGCGGATCATGCACGTCCGCGCCCACACGCAGGCGGACGAAGTGGTGTTTGTCGTCAGTGACAACGGCTCGCCGATCGTCGAGGGCAAGTCGCCCGGCGCCGGCCTCGGGCTCCGGCTGATCGAGGGCCTCAGTGACCAGCTCGAGATCGAGGGCCCGGGAGACGACGGCACCCGCCTCACGATTCACTTCAACCTGGAGCGCTAGGCGAGCTGCGCAATGCTGAGGCATCGCCGCGTCACTCACGCGTCGGAGCCGGCGCAGCCGCTTCGTCCGGCTGCCGTGCGTCGGTGGATGTGAACAGGCCGCGGACCGCGCGGCGCAGCTGGACGCCCAACGGCTCGGAGACCGGCTGCGCCGGTGCCGACCATGCCGATGCCACCTCCGCCCCGAACAGCAGCGCGGATGCGTACAGGTACACCGCATACAGGAAGACGAACACCCCGGTCAGCGAGCCATAGACGACGCTGAGATGCGTGGCGCTGCGGTAGACGAGCCCGGAGGCGAGCGAGATGCCGAGAAACAGGATCGCGGTGATCACCGCGCCGGCGAGTGCATCGCTCCGGCTCATGCGCCGCGTGGGGACGAGCCGGTAGAGCAGCAGCACGACGCCGACCCACACGGCCGCCGTTGCCAGCCGAGGAAGCAGGGTGCCGCTGAGGGGAGCATCGATGCCCGTCGCCGTCTCGATCCGGTGCAGGGCGTGCTGGGTCAGGCGGTCAAGCGCGGTGAGGGCCACCGTCGTCAGCACGAGCAGCGCTGCGCCCACCACGAGCAGCAGGTCAATCAGCTTGCCGCGGACGACCGGCCTGCCGTGCTGAGCGTGCGTGGCGACCTCGAGCCCGGCGCGGATCGCCGCCATCATGCCGGTCGCGCTCCACACGAACACGGCCAGCGTCAGCAGGCCCAGCAGCCCGGGAGGCGGGGTGATCGACGAGATGGCGCCGGCCACGTCCGCACGGTCAGCCGCCTCGGCGGGCAGCGCGTTGACGATGGCGGTCACCACCGCGTCCCTGACCTCAGCGTTGCCGAGCATGACACCGAAGACGGAGACGAGCACCACGGCCAGCGGTACGCTCGAAAACAGCACCCGATAGGCGATCCCCGCGGCATGCTGCGGGCAGCGGTCGGCGAAGTACCGGTTCGCTGCCGCCACGAGGACACGAACGATCCTCCCCGCGTGCGCGAGGAGCGAAGAAGACGGTCGCGGTGGCTCGCGATGCACAGGCGCAGTGAACCACACGTGCCCTGGCGCGCCTGAGCGGTGTCGAAGCCGCTAGGGCCGCGTCGCCAGGTCGAGCTGGCGACGGATCTGTTCATCGCGCACTCGTGCGCGGGAGGGGCGCCGTGCGGTCACGCCGGCAGCCCAGGCGCGCAACCGGGAGAACGCCGTCGGCTCGTCCGCGGACGGATACCTCGACAGCACCACATGCTTGGGCACGGACGACATCTCTTCCAGTGTCCATCCCCGCGCTGGATGTGCAAGTGACTGGTATGAGACGATCGTACGTCCACGACACGCGAGGAGGGCATCATGGCGAAGTACCTTGTGAAGGCCTCGTATACCAGCCAGGGGACGGAGGGTGTCCAGAGCGGCGGCGGCACCAGTCGGCGGGACGCGGTGGCCGCCATGGCGCAGGGCCTGGGCGGCAACGTGGAGAGCTTCTACTTCGCATTCGGCGACACCGATGCTTACGTGGTGCTCGACGTACCCAACAACGTCAGCGCGGCCGCGGCGTCGATTGCGGTCAACGCTTCCGGTGGCGCCGCATGCGAGGTCGTCGTGCTCCTCACCCCGGAGGAGATCGATGAAGCCGCGAAGATCTCCGTGGACTACCGGCCGCCGGGCTCCTAACCGGGCCTGACCATATCGACGGTGCGATCAGCCTCAGTGCGTCGAGAGGTAGTAGACAGCCACTGCCAGCAGTGGGATGCCTACGACGAGGAGAATGATCACGATCTCCGCGAGGTTGAATGCCAACCTCGCCACCGGGTGCTCGTGCGGTGTCGACGTTGCCACGGTTCTCACCTCCTTTCCGCAGGGTGATCATCGCCCCGCCGGGGAGTTGTCCGCTTCGGTGTTCAGCGGCAGCGGCTATCCGCGAACGCACTGACTCCGACTGAAACGACGGGCGGGGCCGATTCCGGGCCCCGCCCGCCTGTTTCTCAGCTCATGGTTGGAAGTGGAAGACGAAGTCGAAGTTCCCGTCGCTGCGCAGATGCAGCGTCATCCAACCGCGGGCATTGGAGTACTCACCGGTGCCGCCCGTGATGGCGAGCTGCGTGGTCGCCTTCGCGTCGAGGAACGGGCCCTCGACAGTGACCTGGCCGCGGGGCAGGAAGGTCGTCCACATGCACTCCCAGCGGCCGTTGACGGTGCTGGCGCGGATGCAGTTGCCCTGGTCGACGCCCACCCTCCGGGTGTTGTTCCAGTTGAAGATCGGGTTGTTGAAGGGCAGCTGGTCGCCCGGCGAGTCGCCCTTGGCGCCGATGTCGATGACCTGGTCGGTGGCGGGCCGCTCGACGACGTGGACCCTGGTCGGGGCGGTGAGCCCGCCGGAGCCCGATCCCGCGGCCACGGCCGCCGCCGTCAGCGCGGAGGCGGCGACCGCGGTCACCGCCATCATCACGAGTGTTCGTCGCATGGTTCCTCCCAACCTCGAAGAACAGTGGAGGGCGAGTTTACGGCTTATCCCCAGCCAATGAGGGGTGGGCTGTATAGCGGAGGGGAGTGCCACGTCGCCTGAAGCCGAGGGGTTCGCCCGATGCCATGTGCGGCCGACTCGCCGAGGCTGTGGGCATGGTCTCCCACAGGAGGAACGTCCTCATGATCACCCAACGCCGGGCCCCCACAGTCGTCGCAGCGCTGCTGCTGGCGATCGGGGTGGCCGGCTGCGGCAGCACGGCAGGCTCATCCTCCGTCTCTTCGCAGTCCGCCACCCAGACCCACCAGACCACCGCCCAGTCCACCGCCGATTCGACAGGCTCAGCGAGCACGTCGAGCTCAGCTGGCAACATCCAGATCGACGTCTCCGATGGCCACAAGATCGGCGCCGCCGCATATCTGAAATCGATCGGCCCCATCCGGCGTGAGCTCGTCAAGGTGCACGCGTCGACGTCGGCCATGACGGTCGCGATCAAGGCCGGCGACGCCCCCACCGCCGGGCGCAATGCCATGGCGGCAGCAGCCGGGGTCCGACGTGCGCTCGCGATCGCCCGCAGGATCCGGCCGCACGAGGAGCCGTGGGCCACGGTTCACACCCAGCTCATGGCCAACCTCGAGATCGGCGTCGCCTACCTCACCCAGATGGGCCGCGACCTCAACGCCGTTGACGTCGCAGCGATCCATCGCTGGGGCAAGACCGTCGTCCCGAAGATCCGCAAGTCGGAGCGCTGGTATCGCGAGTGGGCATCCAACGTGGCCGCGTTCGGGGCGGTGGACGACGTCAAGACGCCCAACTGGCTGTACACGATGGATCGCTGGAACTGAAGCACCCGCCGGGAGCGGCGGCAGCGAATGCCGCTGCTCCCGGCACACGTGTTCCTGGACACCAGTCGGCGAGGAACTGGATGTACGGGGATTCCCCGATGGGCGCCGCTCGGGCAGCCGACAAGATGCAGGTTCTGTTACCCGCCGGTCTCGTGCTCGATGGCGCCGCGGTGACGTGATGGCGTCGGAGCCGGCCGGCACGACCGAGGAGGCGCCATGAGCACCGTGACCGACACCAGCACGAGCGCTTCGAGCAAGTTCGAGAAGCTCTCGGGGCGAGCGCAGCTGGCCGAGCAGCGAGCCACAGCCGCCCGAGATCAGGCCCGGGCCGACGTTGAGGCGTCGGCAGGAAAGGCGAGGGCTGGGGCCGAGGAGCAGGCCGAGAAGCTGCGGGAGAGCGCGGACGCCACCGGGTCGCATGTGTCGGCCTCGTGGACGGATCTGGAGAAGTCCTGGACGCGGCACATCACGCAGGTGCGCCACGATATCGACGCCAGGAAGGCGGAGATGG
>DATAHR010000060.1:0-8511 GCA_036263035.1 Gaiellales bacterium
ACTGACGCTCGTCACACCCGCGTGCCGGACAGTCGCGGCCCGCTCACGTCCGCGTCTCCACGCCCGACCCCATGCTTTGAGACCGGCCGTCCGGCCGCCGCTCAACCATCCGGCCAACCGTCACAATTCCGCGCCGGCCGCGTTCCACGCGGCCGGCGCCTGCTTTGAGACCGCCGGGGGCCGGCGCAGCCGGCCCCCGGCGGTCTTGGCCGGCCCGCTGACACCGCCCTCCGTAGTGGCGCCGACCTCCCAATCCTGTCTCCGCAGGCGGCTACGCTGCACGGGCGGATGCCCGAGAAGACCTACCTGATCACCCCCGGCCCGACGCCGATTCCGCCCGAGGTGTCCGAGGCCATGGCGAGGCCGCTTCTCCACCACCGCAGCCCCGACTTCAAGGTGCTGCTCGAGGAGACGCTCGGCCGCCTCACCCGCATCGTCGCCTCGGCGGAAACGCCGCTCATGTTCGCCGGCTCGGGGACATCCGCGATGGAGTCCGCCGTGTCGAACATGCTCTCGCCCGGTGACCGCGTGCTCGTCGCAACCGCCGGGAACTTCGGCGAGCGCTGGCTGAAGATCTGCCGCGCCTACGGACTCGATCCCCTCCACCACGAGCAGGAGTGGGGCGAGCGCCTCGATCCAGTGGCCGTCGCCGAGCGGGCGGACGGCTGTCTGGCCGTCTTCGTGACGCATTCGGAGACCTCCACAGGCGTCGTCCACGACGTCCGGGCCATCGCCGAGGCCGTGCGCCCCACCGGAGCGGTCGTCGTCGTCGACGCCGTCTCCAGCCTCGGCGGCGTTGAGCTGGCAACCGCCGAGTGGGGGATCGACGTGGTCGTGGCCGGGTCGCAGAAGGCGCTGATGACGCCGCCGGGCCTCGCGTTCGCCGCCGTGTCCGACCGCGCCTGGGCGCTGGCCGAGCGAGGCACGCTTCCGCGGTTCTCGCTCGACTGGGCGACCACCCGCGACGCGCAGGCCAAGCTCAGCACCGCCTTCACGCCGCCCGTGACGCTCGTCGCCGGCCTGAACGCCGCGCTGCGGCTGCTCGAGGACGAAGGCCCCGAGGTGGCCTGGGCCCGGAACCGCTCGCTCGCGCATGCAACGCGCGAAGGCGTGAAGGCGCTCGGCCTCGAGCTGTTCTCGCCCGACGACGACAGCTCGGCGATGGTGACCGCGGTGCGGATGCCCGACGGCATCGACGGCCAGCAGGTCTACGCACTCCTGCGCGACCGGTTCGGCGTCGTCCTCGCCGGAGGCCAGGGCCCGCTTCGCGGGCGCATCATCCGCATCGGCCACATGGGCTACATGAACCGGTTCGACATCATCACCGCCCTGTCCGCCCTCGAGCTGGCGCTGGCCGAGATGGGCTACCACCCGCCCGCGCCCGGCGCCGGAGCTGCCCGTGCGGTCGAGGTGTTCGGAGACCAGGGCGTCCGTGTCTGAGCTCGCCGGCACGTCCACCGCCGCGCCCGGCCGCGGCACGGACCGCGCCCGCGTGCTGATCACCGAGGTGATCGCCGAGCACGGCGTCGACATGCTGCGCGAGCGCTTCGACGTGGACGTCGAGACCGACCTCGATCCGGAGCAGCTGCGGGAGCGGATCCCGGCATACGACGCCCTGATCGTCCGCAGCAAGACCGCAGTCGACGCCGACCTGCTGGCGCACGCCGAGCGGCTGACCGTCGTCGGCAGGGCCGGCACCGGCGTCGACAATGTCGATCTCGCCGAGGCGACGCGGCGCGGGATCATCGTCGCCAACGCGCCCGGCTCGAACATGGTGTCTGCCGCCGAGCATGCCGTCGGCCTGCTGCTCGCCCTCGCCCGGAACATCCCGCAGGCCCACGCCGCGCTCACCGCCGGCCGCTGGGAGCGCTCGCGGTTCGGCGGCGTCGAGCTGTGCGGCAAGACGCTCGGCGTGCTCGGCTTCGGACGCATCGGCCAGCTGGTTGCAGCCCGTGCGCGCGGGCTCGGCATGCAGGTGATCGCCCACGACCCGTTCGTCACGCCGGAGCGGTTCCGCGAGGCGCAGGTCACCCACTGCACGCTCGAGGAGGTGCTCGAGGGGGCCGACTTCATCACACTGCACGCACCGCTGACCACCGACACGCGCCACCTGATCCGCGAGGAGACCATCGCCCGCATGCGGCCGGGTGTGCGCATCGTCAACGCCGCCCGCGGCGACCTGATCGACCTCGACGCCCTGGTCGCGGCGCTGAAGGACGGCCGCGTCGCCGGCGCAGCGCTGGACGTGTTCCCGGCCGAGCCCTACACCGAGGGCGAGGTGCTGAGCCTGCCGAACGTGGTGGTCACGCCGCACCTGGGCGCGTCCACCCAGGAGGCGCAGGATCGCGCCGGCGTCATCGTCGCCGAGCAGGTGGCTGCGGCGCTCAGCGGCGACTTCGTCTCGAACGCCGTCAACATCCCGTTCGGACGGGCCGAGGACATGGAGGTGATGCGGCCGTTCCTGCCGCTCGCCACCAAGCTCGGGCGCCTGGCGGCGGGGCTCAGCGGCGGCGGATTCGAGCGTGTGGAGGTCAGCTGCACCGGCAACCTGGCCGAATACGACACCCGCCTGCTCAGCGCCGCCGTGCTCGTGGGCGCCTTCGCCGGCCAGGTCGACGAGCACGTCAACCTCGTCAACGCCCGCACCGTGGCCGAGGGCATGGGCATCCGTGTGCTCGAGTCGGCGGGGCCGGCGAACGGCCACTTCACCAACCTGCTGACGGTCTCGGCCGTGCCCGGAGTTGCCGTCTCCGGAACCACGATCGGCCGCGCCGCCCGGCCGTGGCTCGTCGCCGTGCACCCCTACCAGGTGGAGATCGAGCTCGACTCCCACATGGTGGTCATGCTGAACGACGACCGGCCGGGGATGATCGGCCGCGTCGGCACGCTGCTCGGACAGCACGACGTCAACATCGCCAACATGAACGTGTCGCGAAACGATCCGGGCGAGGCCGCCGTCATGGTGCTCTCCGTTGACACGCCTCCGGCGGTCGACGTGCTCGAGAAGCTCCGCAGCGAGCCGGGGATCCAGTCGGTGCGCGTCGTGTCGCTCGCCGGACTCTGAGTTCGGTACGATCCGTCCCACAACCACGGACGAAGAGGGACGCGATGGAGAGCACCGAGAAGATCTGGCGCAACGGGAGTTTCGTACCGTGGGAGGACGCCCAGGTCCACGTCCTGACGCACGCGCTCCACTACGGCACCGGCGTCTTCGAGGGCATCCGCGCCTACTCCACGCCCCGCGGCACGGCCGTCTTCCGGCTGACGCCCCATCTCGAGCGCCTGCGCCGGTCGGCTGCGCTCTACGAGATGGATCTCGGCCTGTCCACCGCCGACCTGGCGAGCGCAGTGCACGAGACGATCGCGACCAACGGCATGGGCTCCTGCTACATCCGTCCGATCGTCTACCGGGGCTACGGCGAGATGGGCCTGTACGCGCTGAACAACCCGGTCGACATCTCCATCGCCGTGTGGCCCTGGGGCGCATACCTCGGGGAGGAGGCGCTGGAGACGGGGGTGCACTGCAAGGTCTCGAGCTACCGCCGCTACGGCCCGAACACCCTGCCGCCCGCGGCGAAGGCCTCCGGCCAGTACATCAACTCCGTGCTGGCCAAGCACGAGGCGACCCGCAGCGGCTACGACGAGGCGATCCTCCTGAACGAGCAGGGGTTCATCGCCGACGGCTCGGGTGAGAACGTGTTCGTCGTACGCGACGGCGTTCTCTACACGCCGCCGACCAGCGACTCCTGCCTGCCGGGCATCACCCGCGACAGCATCATCCGCATTGCGCGGTCGCTCGGCCACGAGGTGCGCGAGGCGACGCTCGTCCGCACCGACCTCTACTTCGCCGACGAGGCGTTCCTCTGCGGAACCGCCGCCGAAGTGACGCCGATCGCGTCGGTGGACGGCCAGCAGATCGGTGGCCGCGGCCCGGTGACGAGGGAGATCCAGGAGGTCTTCTTCGCGACGGTCGAGGGTCGCGACGAGCGGTTCGCCGAGTTCCTCGAGTACCCGGTCACCGCCCCGGTCGGCTCCTGACACATGGTCGCCGTTCGCCAGATCCCGCTTGCCCGTCCGTACCTGAACGGGCGCGAGGAGGAGCTGGTGACCGAGGTGCTCCGATCCGGAACGCTGGCTCTGGGCCCCATGTATCGCCGGTTCGAGGAGGCCTTCGCGGAGAAGGTGGGCACGCGCTACGCGGTCGCGTGCAACAGCGGCACCTCGGGCCTGCATGCGAGCCTGCAGCAGCTCGGCATCGGGCCCGGTGACGAGGTGATCACGAGCTCCTTCTCGTTCGTCGCATCGGCCAACGTGATCCTGTTCCAGCACGCCACGCCCGTGTTCGCCGAGATCGACGAGCAGACGTTCAACGTCGACCCGTCCGCCATCGAGGCGGCGATCACGCCGCGCACCAGGGCCATCATCCCGGTCCACATCTTCGGCTACCCATGCGACATCGAGGCGATCTCGCGGATTGCGGGCGCCCATGGAATCCCGGTGGTGGAGGATGCCTGCGAGGCGCTGGGAGCGACGGCCGCCGGCCGTCCGGTGGGCGGGTACGGCAACACGGCGGTCTTCGGGTTCTACCCGAACAAGCAGATCACGACCGGCGAGGGCGGGATGATCACGACGGACGACCCGGACGCCGAGCGTGAGCTTCGCAGCATCGTCAACCAGGGCCGCTCGGACAACGGCGACTGGCTGGTGCACCAGCGCCTCGGGTTCAACTTCCGGATGGACGAGATGTCGGCCGCCGTCGGGCTCGCCCAGCTCGAGAAGCTCGACTTCCTGCTCTCCGAGCGGGCGCGTGTCGCGGCCCGCTACCGCGAGCGCCTGGCGGGCGTCCCCGGCGTGCAGCTGCCCTACGAGGGGCCGGAGGCTCGCACCTGGTTCATCTTCTTCGTGCGGCTGGACGACGGCATCGACCGGCAGGCGGTGATCGAGGGCATGGCGGCGCGCGGCATCGCCACCCGTCCCTACCTGCCGGCCATCCACCTGCAGCCGGAGTACCGCAAGCTCGGCATGCACGAGGGGATGCTGCCGGTTACCGAGCGGGTGAGCCGCGCGACCCTGGCCCTCCCGTTCTTCGTCCAGCTCGAGGACGAGGACGTCGACCATGTCTGCGCCTCGCTGCGCGAGGTCGTCGAGGGGCGTTAATGGCTAGCGCGATGGTCTTCCTGGGACACGGGAAGTACGCGCGAGCCGATCGCATCTTCGCGCTCGAGCCGATCGGCGACGACCGCGGCGACGGCCGCCGCACGCGGGTCTGGGTGGAGGGCATCCCGGAGCCGCTGATCGCCTCGCGCACCGAGCGGACGATCCTGGCGGACATGGCGCAGGCGGGGGTCGAGGCCTCGGCGCTGCGGCGCAACCGCCGGCCGCAGACAGCGCTCTTCGATTGACCCGCCTGGCAGCGACAGGCGGCTGGCAGCCGACGCTCGTGTGCGTCGGGCGCCTGCCCATGCAGCCGGAGCACCTGGCTCCGCCCGGCGTGTTCGACGTCGTCGTCGACCTGCCGTCGAACGTCCTGCTGCTCCGCGGGCCCGCCGGCACGGTGCTGATAGATGCCGGGTCGGGATCGTTCGCCTCCGGGTGGCCCGGCGGCGAGGACTTCCTCGTCTCGGCTCTTGCCGAGGCCGGGTGCGAGCCGGGCGACGTCGACCTCGTCGTGCTCACCCACCTCGACTTCGACCACTGCGGCGGATGCCTGGAACTGCCGCGCGCCCGAGTGGTGGCGCCAGAGGGCGCCACGCCATCGGGTGAGGCAGGGGAGGCCGTGCTGGAGCGGCTGTCGGCCGCCGGCCGGCTCGAGTGGGCGCCCGACCGCGGCTGTCCCGCTGACGGCCTGCGCCTGTGCGCCGCGCCGGGACATCGTCAGGGGCACTCCATCGTCGAGGTGGGCACGGAGCTCGTCCACCTCGCGGACGTCGTCCACCACCCGGCGCACGTCGAGCACCCCGAATGGGACAGGGAGTTCGATTCGGACGCGGCGCTCGCGCTCGCCACCCGCGAGGAGGTGCTGGCCGACATGGCGGAGCGCGGGGTCGCGGTGATCGCCTCCCACATCGCGTCGGCCGGCCGGATCGTGCCCGGCGCCGGCGGATCGCTCCGCTGGCAGCCTCTGTGACGCCGCTCGACCTCGCGGGCGACCCCGTGGAGGCCGCGCGCGACCTGATCGGCTGGACGCTGCTGGTCGACGGTGTGGGAGGGCCGATCGTCGAGACCGAGGCCTACCGGCACGACGACCCGGCCTCGCACGCGTTCCCCGGCCCGACGGCCCGCAATGCGGTCATGTTCGGGCCGCCCGGGCGGCTCTACGTGTACCTGTCGTATGGGATCCACTGGTGCGTCAACATCACCTGCGGGCCCGAGGGCCTCGGCGCCGGCGTTCTCATCCGTGCGCTCGAGCCGGTGCACGGGATCGCCGTGATGCGCGAGCGGCGCGGCCGGGAGGGGCTGCGCGAGCTCACGACCGGGCCCGGGCGGGTGGGCCAGGCGCTCGGGGCCGGCCCGGCGCTGGGCGGCACGGTGGCGGATCTTCACCCGCCCGACCGTGCGCGCGAGGTGGTGGCAACCGCGCGCGTCGGGATCTCGAAGGCGGTCGACCATCCCTGGCGCTTTCTCGATCCCTCCTCGCCGTACGTGAGCCGAGGTCCGCGCCCACCCGCGTAGAATCGCGGCATGGCGACCACCCACGCACCGTTGCTCGAGGACCTTGCCTGGCGCGGCCTGATCGCCCAGGTGGCGGGCGAGGAGCGCCTGGCCGAGCTGATCGCAGAGGGAGGGGCGACGGTGTACTGCGGATTCGATCCGACGGCCGACTCGTTGCACGTCGGCCATCTGGTGCCGCTTCTCACCCTTGCCCGGTACCAGCGCGCCGGCGTCCGGCCGATCGCCCTGGCCGGCGGCGGCACGGGGTTGATCGGCGACCCGTCCGGCCGCGTCAGCGAGCGCCTGCTGAACGACGCCGGCACCGTGAACGAGTGGACGGAGCGGATCCGAGGCCAGCTGTCGGGCTTCCTCGACTTCGACGGCGGTGCGCTGCTGGTGAACAACTACGACTGGCTGAAGGATCTCTCGGCGATCGAGCTGCTCCGCGACGTCGGCAAGCACTTCCCGATGGGCTGGATGCTCGGCAAGGAGTCGGTGCGCACGCGGCTCGAGGGCGACGGGCTCTCCTACACCGAGTTCAGCTACATGGTGCTGCAGGCGTACGACTTCCTGCATCTGGAACGGACGTACGGCTGCCTGGCCCAGATCGGCGGCAGCGACCAGTACGGCAACATCACCGCCGGGATCGAGCTGATCCGCCGCGCCGACGGCCTCTCCGCTGCCGGCCAGACCGTGCCGCTGATCACCGATTCATCCGGTCAGAAGTTCGGCAAGTCGACGGGAGCCGCCGTCTGGCTCGACCCGGAGCGCACGTCGCCCTACGCCTTCTACCAGTTCTGGCTGCAGGTGGACGACGCCGACGCCGTCAGATACCTGCGGCTGTTCACGTTCCTCGACCGCCCGGCGATCGAGGCGATCGAGGCCGAGCACGCGGAGCATCCCGAGCGCCGCGAGGCGCAGCGGCGGCTCGCCCGCGAGATGACGGTGATGGTGCACGGGGAGTCGGAGTGGCGGCGCGCCGTTGAGGTCAGCGAGGCGCTGTTTGGGAAGGGCCGTCTCGCGGACGTCGATCCCGGGCGCTTGGAGGTCGCGCTGGAGGCGGCGCCGACGGTGCGGCTGGCGGCGGGGGACACCCCGACGTTCGCCGCGCTGATGGTGGAGACCGGGCTCGCCAAGAGCACGTCGGAGGCGGCGCGGCTCGCCTCGGGCGGCGGCGTCTATGCCAACGACGAGCGGATCGAGGACGTGACCGTCGCGCCGGATGCCTCACAGTTCCTGGGCGGACGGGTGCTCGTCCTGCGCCGCGGCCGGCGAGCGCACGGCCTGGTCGTGCGGGATTGACGCCGCAGTCGGTTGTGATTTGACCGGCACGGCAGAGTGGGGCATACTTCGAGGTCGGCCGCCCTGGGGTTTCCGGGGCGGTTTTTTGCGGACTGCCGAGTTGCCCGGCACGAGTCGGGCTGGTAGTCTTGCAGGTCGCGCCAACGGCGTGCTGGTCTTTGAAAACTCAACAGTTCAGGGGTCACCGAGCCCCGGCTCTCGAGCCGTGGAGCGGTGACCATCGTCGGGTTCGTGCCGGCAGAGGCCTGTCGCCGTGAGGCGTCCGGCTTGCTGACCGGCAACCTCGTCGGGCACCCTGCGCGGCCCTCTGGGGCCACGGTGGGCGCCCGGCCTTTGAGAGTGAATATCACTCTCTCCAACACAGTCAGAAACCGGCCGACGACCCCCCACCTTCGAGGTGTGGGCGAGGCCGTTTCGCAAGCTGTTCTCGGAGAGTTTGATCCTGGCTCAGGACGAACGCTGGCGGCGTGCTTAACACATGCAAGTCGAGCGGAAAGGCCCCTTCGGGGGTACTCGAGCGGCGAACGGGTGAGTAACACGTGGGTAATCTGCCCAGGA
>DATAHR010000061.1:0-2463 GCA_036263035.1 Gaiellales bacterium
GAGGTCGACCGCATGCTGCACACCGCGCAGGCGGCGCCGGCGCCGAAGCAGCGGGCGGAGTTCTCGCTGGGCGAAAGCGTCAAGGTCATTTCCGGCCCGCTGTCGGACTTCGACGGCGAGATCGCCGAGATCAACGAGGACCAGGGCAAGCTGAAGGTGCTCGTGTCGATCTTCGAGCGGCAGGTGCCCGTCGAGCTGGAGTTCGACAAGGTCAAGAAGATCTAGTTCGCCACACTCACGATCGTGGGAGCCGGCGCCGCCGGCGCATGAACCACTCAGGAGGTAGCCGATGGCCAAGAAGGTCATCAAGATCATCAAGCTGCAGATCCCGGCCGGGCAGGCCAACCCGGCACCGCCGGTCGGCCCCGCGCTCGGCCAGCACGGGGTCAACATCATGGACTTCTGCAAGGCGTTCAACGCCCAGACGCAGGGGCCGAACGCCGGGCAGATCACGCCGGTCGAGATCAGCGTGTACGAGGACCGCTCGTTCACGTTCATCACCAAGACGCCGCCGGCCGCGGTGCTGATCAAGGAGGCGCTGAACCTCCAGTCGGGCTCGGGCGAGCCGAACCGGACGAAGGTCGGCACGATCTCGCAGGCTCAGCTGCGTGCGATCGCCGAGCGCAAGATGCCTGACCTGAACGCGAACGACGTGGAGGCGGCGATGAACATCGTGGCCGGCACCGCCCGCTCGATGGGCGTGGAGGTGGGGCGCTGATGGCCGGCAAGAAGTACACCGGCGCACGCGAGGCGATCGACCGCGAGAAGCTCTATGCGCCGCTCGAGGCGGTGCGGACGCTGAAGTCGCTCGACACGGCGAAGTTCGACGAGACGGTCGAGGTGCACATGCGGCTCGGCGTGAACGTCCGCCACGCGGATCAGCAGCTGCGCGGCACGCTGTTCCTGCCACATGGGCTGGGCAAGTCCGTCACCGTGGCCGTGTTCGCCCAGGGCGAGAAGGCCAAGGAGGCCGAGGACGCCGGCGCTGACTTCGTCGGCGGCGACGACCTGGCGGCGAAGATCAGCGAGGGCTGGACGGAGTTCGACGTCGCCATCGCGACGCCCGACATGATGGGCACCGTGGGGCGGCTCGGCCGCATCCTCGGCCCGCAGGGCAAGATGCCGAGCCCCAAGGCCGGCACCATCACGTTCGACATCGGGAAGGCCGTCGGCGACGTCAAGTCGGGCAAGATCGAGTACCGCACCGACCGCACCGGCATCATCCACGTGGCGGTCGGCAAGAAGTCGTTCGACGAGCGAGCGCTGGTCGAGAACTACCAGGCCGTGCTCGAGGAGGTGCTCCGCGCCAAGCCGTCGGCCGCGAAGGGGCGCTACCTGAAGTCGATCACGATCGCGTCCACGATGAGCCCCGGGCTGAAGCTGGACACGACCAAGGTGCGAGACCTGATGGAGGAGCCGACCGCGGCTGCGGTCTAGGATCTTCCGCACACATACCCGCGTACCGCGCCAGAGACCGTCGGGGCCGAGAGGCTCAAACCACCACCCGACCGAGGCCGGCCAGTCTTGGAGCTCTCGCTCCGCCTGCGCCCGCCGACCGAGCGGACGCTGAGCGAGCGAGAGGAGGTGAGCACATGAACCGAGACGAGAAACGCGAAGTGGTCGAGCGCCTCGTGACCCAGATCAAGGAGTCCAAGGCGCTGATCGTGACCGACTACCGCGGCCTGACGGTGACCCAGACGGCCGAGATCCGAAACGCCCTGCGCGAGGCGGGCGCGTCGTTCCACGTGGCCAAGAACACGCTGGCGAAGCTGGCGGCAGAACAGGCCGAGCGACCGACGCTGCTCGAGTTCCTGGAGGGCCCGACGGCAATCGCGTTCATCGAGGACGACCCCGCCGCCGCGGCCAAGAAGCTGTCGGAGGTGGCCCGCTCGACCCGCATCCTTGCGGTCAAGGGCGGTGTCATGAACGGCCACACGCTGTCGGCCGACCAGATCCGCGATCTGGGCGACCTGCCGCCGCGCACGGTGCTGCTGTCCCAGGTGGTGGGCGCGCTTGCCGCCGCACCGCAGGCGACCGTCGGCGTCCTCAACGCGCCGCTCCGAGACATCGTGGCGGTGCTCGATGCGTACATAGCGAAACGACAAGAGGCAGAGGCTGCTGCCTAGAAGGAAGGGATTGACCCAGATGGCTGTAGAAGACATCGTCAAGGAATTGAACAAGCTCTCCGTGCTCGAGCTGGTCGAGCTGAAGAAGGCGCTCGAGGAGGAGTGGGACGTGACCGCCGCGGCGGCCGCTCCCGTGATGGTCGCCGCGGGTGGCGCTCCCGCTGCCGGTGGCGGCGGCGAGGGCGGCGGCGGCGCGGAGGAGAAGGACTCCTTCGACGTCGTGCTGACCGCGGCCGGCGACAAGAAGATCCAGGTGATCAAGGTCATCCGCGAGCTGACCGGTCTCGGCCTCAAGGAGGCAAAGGCGGTCGCCGACGAGGCGCCGAAGCCCGTCAAG
>DATAHR010000062.1:0-12078 GCA_036263035.1 Gaiellales bacterium
GACGATCGTGCCGCAGGCGCTCAACTCGGTGATCGCGCTCGGCGGCGAGGGGATCGCGACACCGGCCGACCTGCGCGGAAAGACGATCGGCGTCGACGGCAGCGACTCGACCAACGCCTACCTGGACACGGTTCTGCGGCATGCCGGCCTCGACCCGGAGCACGACGTCGACCGCGTGACGGTCGGGTTCAACCTCGTCCCCGCGCTGCTCGCCGGCAAGGTCGATGCCGTCGCCGGCGTCTACCGCAACATCGAGGGAGCCCAGCTCGCGGCCCGCGGCGTCAACCCGGTCGTCTTCCCGGTCGACCGCTACGGCGTTCCCGAATACGACGAGCTGGTCGTCGTCGCCAACAGCGCCCGGCTCCACGACGACGCCACATACCGCGACACGGTGCGGCGGTTCGTCGCAGCACTGGCGGCCGGCACCGCGTATGCGAAGGCGCACCCGGCGACCGCGCTTGCGGTGATGCAGCGGCACGCCTCCCGGGATTACCGCGACGCGCTCACGCTGTCGGTGCGCGAGACGCTGCCGCTGCTCGACGTGCGCAGCCCGGACGCAGCCGCCTGGACGCGGTTTGGCCGCTGGATGCAGGCACAGGGCCTCCTGCACGACCCGCCGGACGGCGCCACCCTGGTCGCACGGCCGTAACATGCAGGCATGGAGCACGAGTCGCTCAAGGGCAATCTGCTGATCGCCGCGCCGACCCTGCACGACCCCAACTTCCGGCGCACCGTGGTGCTGCTGCTCGAGCACACTGCGGACGGCGCCATCGGCGTCGTGCTGAACCGCCCCTCGGACACCGAGGCGCGCGAGGCGGTGCCGGACCTGCGCGCCGTGCTGCTCGACGACGAGCCGATCTTCCTGGGCGGGCCGGTGCAGCCGGAGACCGTGATCGCGCTGGCCGACCACAACGACGAGCCGGGCGACGGGGCGATCTGCGGCTCGATCGCGTCGCTCGAGTTCGCGGACGACCCGGACGAGCTGCACGAGGCCGTGAACAGGGCCCGTGTCTTCGCCGGCTACGCCGGCTGGGGCACCGGCCAGCTCGAGGACGAGATCGAGGAGGAGGCCTGGTTCACGGAACCGGCGACGCCTGCGGACGTGTTCAGCGCGGCGCCCGAGCGGCTCTGGTCGGCGGTGCTCGAGCGGATGGGCGACCCGTTCCGCCTGATCGCCAGGATGCCCGAGGATCCGCGCGTGAACTGACCGCGTCTCTGTGGGAGACTCTGCCCGACCACCAAGGGGGACGACACCATGAGCACGACGCAGAGCGGGACCGGCTGGGGCATCTCCCACGTCGACGATGTGCCGCCGGTGAAGGCCGACTGGCCGCCGACGTGGAAATCCATCCGCCACCACTTCGGCATCACCGCGTTCGGCATCAACGCAGTCACCAAGGACGAGGGGAAGGTGCTGATCCCCGAGCACGACGAGCGCGAGTCCGGGCAGCAGGAGATCTACTTCGTGCACCGCGGAACGGCCCATGTCACCCTCGACGGGGAGCCGGTGACGGCGCCCGAGGGCAGCGTGGTCGCCGTCGAGCCGCAGACGTCGCGGAAGTTCGAGGCCGGCTCCTCGCCGACCACCCTGCTCGTGATCGGCGGCGCGCCCGGGAAGCCCTACGAGGTCGGCGACTGGGAGAAATAACCCAGCGGCTTCTCGTAACAGACGCTCTTCGGGTCGGTCATATACGGCCCCCAGCAATCGCCGCGACGGAACCCGGCGCTCTCGTAGAGCCCGATCGCCTCGCGCTGCCTGAAGCCGGTTTCGAGGCGGATCGACGAATAGCCCAGGTCGATCGCCGCTGACTCGAGCGCGTCGAGCAGACGCCGGCCGATGCCGAACCCGCGGGCCGGGGGAGCGACGTACATGCGCCGCAGCTCGGCGACGCCCTCCTCGAGCCTGCAGATCCCGCCACAGCCGACGACCTCGCCGTCGCGCCGGGCGGCCAGGAACACCCCGCCCGGTGGCAGGAACTCCTCGCCGCGCGGCGGCGCGCCCGATCCGCCCTCCCCGTCGTAGTACGACGCCATCTCGGCCTGCTGCGCGGCGAGCAGGCCGGAGATGACGTCGTCGTCAAGCGCGATGGGCCCTATCGTTACCACCGGCTAGGCGACCAGCTGCACCGCCGGCGCCCCGTCGAGCGCCCGCAGCCGGCGGATCCGCTCGGCCGTCGGCGGGTGCGTCATGAACAGCCCGGCGACGCCCACTCGCGGCAGCGGGTTGACCGCGTACAGCGAGGCGGTTGCCTCGTTCACCTGCATCGGCACCGCCTGCGCGCCGCGCTCCAGGTTCTCGAGCGCGTTGGCAAGCGGCGCAGCGCGGCCGAGCAGGCTCGCGCCGGTCGCGTCGGCCAGGTACTCCCGCTGCCGCGAGACCGCGAGCTGCAGCAGCATGGCGGCCATCGGCGCGACGATGATCGCGGCCAGCGTGCCGACCAGCCCCAGCGGGCTGTCCTCGTCGTCGCCGCCCCCGAAGAGGAACGAGAACTGGAGGATGTTCGCGATCGCCGAGATCGCGCCCGCCACCATCGCGGCGATGGACGACACGAGGATGTCGCGGTTCTTGATGTGGCCGAACTCGTGGGCCAGCACGCCCTTCACCTGATCCTGCGGAAGGTGCTGCAGCAGACCCTGCGTGACGGCGACAGCCGCGTGCTTCGGGTTGCGGCCGGTCGCAAACGCGTTCGGCTGCTCGGAGGGGATCAGGTACAGCCTCGGCACGGGCACGCCCGCTCGGGCGGCCAGGTCGCGGACGTCCGCCTCGAGCCAGGGCATCGAGCCCGGCTCAACCGGCTGGGCACGGCTCGCCTTCAGCGCGAACCGGTCGGAGAACCAGTAGCCGACGACGTTCATGGCGACGGCGAGTCCCACGAAGAGGTACAGCGCTCCGCCGCCGATGAGGCCGCCGAAGGCGATCAGGACGGCGGTCAGGCCGGCCATGAGCAGCCACGTACGGATACGGGTGCTGAAGCTGGTTGCGGTGATGTTCATGTGCAGGCTCCTTTCGACTGAGCGCCATGGTTGACGGTCAGCCGAAGGTTTCTCCCGCCCGCTGGGCCGGTGCGCCCGGGCCTTTCGGCCGTACTGACGAGCGACACCCGTTCGGGGATACTGCCCCCCGGCACAGGAATGGTATCAGCGGCGGCGCGCCCGAACCACTCGGCGGCAAGATGAGTGATTCCACGGCGCCGTGCGGTCTGAGCGATCGGTAGGCAAGCAGCGCAAGGATCGAGGGAGGGCCGATATCGGGAATATCGGCCCGACCGAGGACGAAGCGATGCGACGCCTAGCGGTCGCAGCCCCCACACGATCGGCAACCACGCGCAGTCAGGCGATCAGACGTGCGGGGTCGTGGAATCACTCATCTGGGGCCAGCGCTTCCTCGACCAGGCGCTGGAAGTGCTGGATCAGGTGCTCGCTCTGCAGGAGCAGCCGGCCCTCCTCGAGACCACCCGATGCGGCCGCCCGCTGGATCGACTCCACCAGGGCGAGATCCTCCATGCCGACCTGATTGCCGAACTCCTGGATCTCCGTGATCTCCGCCTCGGTCATGTCCTGGCCGAAGAAGTAGTCCGTCACGGTGAGCGTGCGCCCGGGCTCGATCGGGAAGAAGGCGAACGCCGCCAGATTCGGCTTGCCGGGGAAGACGTTGATCGTGAACGTCGGCCAGAGGTAGTGGAAGTGCGCCTCGCCGACGTCCACGCCGGCCGGCCTGTAGTCCGGCGTGCCGCCGCCGTCGAGCACCCGTTGCCGCACCTCGCCGACCTGGCTCGAGAACCACCGGTCGCTGCTGAGGCGGTAGGCCTCCGGCGCGACATCGATCAGCTTCGAGAACCCCGGGTGCGCCGTCGGGCAGTGGTAGCACTCGAGGTAGTTCTCGACGATCGCCTTCCAGTTCGCCTGCATCTCCCATTCCTGGCGCTCCCGGAAGGCCATGCGGCCGAAGTCGATGCCCGCCCGCTCCACGATGCCGGGCAGGCCGCCCAGGAACTCGCTCAGGGGCGGCGCGTCGAGGTCACGGTTCGCGAACACGAACGGCCCCCAGGTGTCCACGGCGACGGGCCGCAGAGGGAAACGGCCGGGATCGAACCCCGGCTCGAGATCGGACCGAGGAGCATGCCGCAGGCAGCCGTCGAGCCCGTACGTCCAGGCGTGGTAGGGGCACTGCAGCGTCTCGCGACGGCCGCGTCCCTGCGCCACCTCGGTCGCGCGGTGCCGGCAGATGTTGACGAAGCCGTTCAGCCGGCCGTCGTGGTCGCGGACGATGACGACGGGGACGAGCCCGACGCGTCCGGTGAAGAACTCACCGGGCTGCGACACCCAGTCGGTCACGCCGACGTACTGCCAGGCGCGGGCGAAGATGCGGTCCTGCTCGAGCCGAAAGATGTCCGGATCGGCGAACCAGCTGAACGGCAGGGTGATGCCCTGGTCGAGCCGCGAGCGGTACGGGGAGATGGCCATGCGTGGGACGCTATCCGGTGCGCCCGCGCGGATCAATCCTGGTGCCGCTCGCGCCGGCGGGCGTAGTAGGTCCGGTTCTTCCGTCGGTTGCCGCAGACGCCCATGCTGCACCAGCGTGAGGAGTGGTTCCGGCTGGTGTCGTAGAAGGCCCAGTGGCACGAGTCCTCGAGACAGGCCTTCATGCGGATCCACTCACCGCGGGCCATCGCCTCGTGCACGACCGCGATCAGCGCCCCCAGAGCTCGCCGGACGCCCGCACCGTCCGGCTGGATGACGAGATCGCCCGCGCCGCTCAGGCGCGACGCGAGCTTCGCATCCGCCGCCGCGCGGTTGAGCACCTCCACCGCGACGCCTGACGGCGGCGTCCCTGCCGCGTTGGCGACCAGCAGGTCGCGCAGGGCCTCGCGCACCTCGAGGGCGAACGGCAGATCGCTCTCCGCCACCGCTTCCCCCTTCTGCCACAGGCCGTGCTCGTCGAGCCAGCGTCGCAGGGCCCTCGTGTCGCCCAGCTGATCGGTGCCGGCCTCGATGTCGCGCGTGTTCACGAACTGCTGGACGACGGCCAGGCCGCCCGGGGCGGGACGTCGTGCGGTCGCGGTCATACGTGCAGGCTAGCAGAGTGCCTGACCGCCTAGACGTTTGACAGGTCTGAGGATGAGGCATAGCCTTTATGACCACCAAACGCTTATGAAGGTCTGACGATGACGGTCACACTCGCGCTCGCCGCTGCCCTGTGCTGGGCGGTCGACAACCTGGTGTCCTTGCGCTTCACGCGCAACCTCGGCGCCCAGGCGACGCTTGCCTGGTCGCTGGCCGGAGGCGTGATCGTGGGCATGCCGATCTGGCTGCTTCTCGAAGGGCCGCCCTCCGCGGCGCCGCCGGTGCGCGTCCTTCTGATCGCGTTTGCAGCTGCACCGCTGTACCTGCTCGGAAACGCGCTCTTCCTGAGGGCCCTCCGCGCAGGCTCGTTGTCCGTCGTCTCGCCGATCGTGGGCCTGGACGGGGGCATCGCCGCCGTCTTCGGGCTGCTGTTCCTGGGAGAACCGCTCGGGCGCATGGCGGCTGCCGGCCTGGTGCTTGCGGTGGCGGGCGGCACCCTGGCCGGGACGGAGGGCTCTCAGCGCGCCGCGTCGGGCGTCGGCTGGGCAGCGGGGAGCGCCGTCGCATTCGGCGGGGTGTTCGTATGCCTGGGCGAGGCGAGAGGGATATCGCCGCTGGCCGCCGTGCTGCTCAGCAGAGGCGCAGCGGCCGCGGCCGTCTGGTCCTGGCTCGAGGTTCGAGGTCGGGCGCCGCGCCTGCATCCGCGCGCGGTCGCGCAGACAACGGCGCTCGGCACCCTCGACGTGGTCGCATTCGCGCTCTTCACCGCGGCGGCCGCGATCGGGCCGTTGGCCGTTGCCTCGGTCTGCGCCGCCCAGTTCGCCACCCTGGCTGTGGCGCTTGGGGCGGTCGTGCTCGCAGAGCGCCTGGCGCCGCACCAATACGTCGGCGTGGCCATGACGCTGACGGCCGTGGCGCTGCTTTCGGCCGGCTCCTGAGCGCGCTCGATGGGAGGCGCGTTGGGATCCGAAAACCGCTCGGCGGGATTCCCCGTTAACCCGTGCAGAGGCGCACAGACCATCGCCTGACACGGTTCATGGAACGGCCGACCGGCCGCACGGCGCCTCCTCAACTGTCATCCGACGGCCCAGTCGGCCGTGCACCAAGGAGATTCGATGAATCGCAGATACGCCATGCTCGGCGTCGCCGCCGTGCTCTCGCTCGCGCTGCTCGCGGCCGGATGCGGCGGCGGAAACGCCGGCGGGGGTGGCCTCTACGGCTCTCAGACGCAACCCTCGACAGCGAGCGCAGCGGCCACGCCGTCCGGCGCCGCGAAGGTCGGCGTCGGCGCCACGAAGCTCGGCCGGGTCGTCGTCAACTCGGCCGGGCACACGCTCTACCTGTTCGAGAAGGACAGCAACGGCCAGAGCGCCTGCGACGGCGCCTGCGCGACGTACTGGCCGCCCCTGATCAGCACGGGTGCTCCGGTCGCGCTCACGGGCGTAAACCAGGCCCTGGTCGGCACCACAAAGCGAGCCGACGGCAGCGAGCAGGTCACCTACGCGGGGCACCCGCTCTACCTGTACGTGCTCGACCGAAAGCCGGGCGACACCACTGGCGAGGGCTCGACCGACTTCGGCGCCGGCTGGGACGCCCTCACTCCCGCAGGAGCCAAGATCGAGGCGGACGAGGGCTGAGCTCACCCGGGCTCGGGGCTGCGGAGGGGCCGGCTGGAGCCGCCGGCCCCTCCGCGTATCGGCATTACACCGGCGCCTTGGCGGTTCCGGCCTGGCGCAGCTCCGCGGCGGCTGCCCGCCGCTGCCGGCGGGCGAGCGGGATGGCGCCCGCCTCCCACGCGATCGCCCGCGGGGTGGGCAGCTGCCGCGTGACGTGGTAGCGGCAGCGGATCCCATACCGCGGGTAGACGCCGCCGAAGAAGTACCGCACGCGCAGCTGGTGCAGCGCGCCGCAGACGATCGTGACCTCGCGGATGCCGCGCTCCAGCAGCAACGGCAGGCTCCGGCTCATGTTCTCCGCCGTGATTCGCGCCGAGACCTCGGCGACCAGCTCCACATCGCGGCGGCCGGGCCACGCGCGGAGCATCTGCTCCGCCTCGCTCGGGCCGCCGGCCGGCGACCAGCCGCTGAACACGACGACCCGCGGCCGACGGCGGTCGGCCAGGCGGGCGGCCTCGTCCATGCAGGCGTGGGCTCTCGGCCCGATGGTGTACCCCTCCCGGCCGTGGCTGCCGCTGCCGGGGATGACGATGCCCCAATCGTCCGGCATCAGCGTCCGCGCAGCATGAGCCGTCGCGCCATCCAGAGGGCGCCGGCCACCGTGACCACGACTCCGACCGCCTTTCGGCCGACCAGCTTCGACTCGCCGCTCGCACGCGGGCGCATCTGCACCGGCACCTCCTCGAGCCGCAGGCCCGCCTCGCTGATGCGAAGCAGGGCCTCGACCTCCGGCGCCTCGCTGGTGTAGGGCTGAGCGAGCAGCGCCATACCGTCGCGGTTGACGGCGTACATCCCGCTCATCGGGTCGTGGAACGGCTGCTGCATCAGCGCCCGCATGGCCCCGCGCATGACGGCGGTGCCGACGCGGCGTGCTCCGTGCAGCCGGTAGCGGTCGCCCGCGCCGTCCTCGCCGGGGATGAACCGGGACCCGACGGCCACGTCGCAGCGCCCGGCGCGAACGTCGGCGAGCAACCGGGCCAGCTCCTCGGCCGGATGCTGGCCATCGCCGTCCAGCCGGCCGCAGTACGCGTAGCCGTGGCCGTTGGCGTAGGTGTAGCCGGCGGCAATCGCCGCCCGCAGGCCGCGGTTGTGGCCGAAGCTGAGCACCTCAGCCCCATGGTTGCGCGCGACGGCCGCCGTGTCGTCGGTCGAGCCATCGTCGACAACGAGAACGTCCGCCCCGGGCACGTGCTCGGCGATGTCCTGGAATACCGCCGGGAGGTTCTCCGCCTCGTTCCAGGCGGGGATGAAGATGATCGTGTCGCGCTGGGCCGCCGCCTCGGAGAGCGGCGCCTGCTCAGGGGATGTCATCGAGGATCTCGCCCTGCCCCGTCACCGGCGGCGCGCCCCAGATCAGCACCAGCGCATCGGCATCCGACTCGTTGCGAACCTGCACCTCGGTGCCGGTGGCGACCCGCACGAAGCCGACGGCATCGACGCGCAGCAGCTCGGCGGGCTCGCCGAGCGCCAGCGTGATCGTCCCGTCGAGAACGGCGAACACCTCCTCCTGAGCACCCTCACGATGGCGGCGCCCGCGGGCGCCGGGCGGGTAGCGCCAGACCGTTGCCCGGGAGGATTCCAGCGCGAGCGCCTCGGTCAGGCTCGCGGCCAGCCGCGGCGGATCCTGCTCCCGGTAGGGGCGCTCCGCGAAGGGCAGGTCGTGCAGCTTGGCGGCCGAGTGCGGCATCCCGGCAATCCTATCGGGCGCCGGCCGCGCGGCCCGCGCTCACGGCCCGCTGGCGGCAATCCGCAGCTCCTGCAGCGACGAAAGGGATCGGCCCGGTCAGGCCGATCCCTCAGCATCGGGGCGCCGAGATTTGAACTCGGGACCTCACCGACCCGAACGGTGCGCGCTACCAGGCTGCGCCACGCCCCGCGACCGCGGGATTATCGCACAGGTCGATCAGGCGCCCCACCGGCATCCCGGCGCGCGCAGTACGCATCGAAGGCCATCAGCCGGCGCAGCCACGCGTGCTGCGCGTCGACCTCGATGTCGTAGAGCAGGCGGTCGAGCTCGAAGATCTGCACCGCCTCGTCCAGCGACGCGTCGATCCGGCGGCGCAGTCCGCCCCCGGGGCGCCGGAAGGAGCTGCGCGTCACCCGTCGCCCGGACGGCGAGGGCACATGGCCCTCGAGGCGCTGCTCCAACGAGACCGACCCCTGCATGCTGCAAGGGTGCCCCACGCGGCCGGCCGGCGCAAGCGGGTGGGGGGCACACCACCCCACCCGGTATGCTCGGACTGATGGCCGCGCGCGACGAGATCGTCAGCTTCCTGGACGGGCTGCTCGACATCGACGCGTACCCGGACGGCCTGCCCGTGGGCATGCAGGTGCCCGGCGCGGCGGAGGTCACCCGCGTCGCCACCGGTGTCAGCGCCTCCCTCGAGCTGTTCGCGCGCGCCGCGCAGGAGCAGGCGCAGATGCTGATCGTCCACCATGGGCTGTTCTACGGCTCGGGGCCGCGGCCGCCGCTGAGCGAGGCCGACAAGGCGCGGCTGAAGACGCTGTTTGACGCCGACATCTCCCTGCTCGCCTACCACCTCGCTCTCGACGCCCATCCCGAGGTGGGCAACAACGCCATCATCTGCGACCTGCTCGGCCTGGACGACCGCGTCGGGTTCGGCCGGGAGGGCGCGCGCACGATCGGCTTCATCGGATCCACGGACGGGCCGGCGGCGATCGGCGACGTGGTCGATCGCGTGCGCCGCCACATCAACCCCGAGCCGCTCGTGCTGGCCCACGGACCCGACCGGGTGGAGCGGATCGCGGTGATCAGCGGCGGCGCCTCGAAGTTCACGGCCGACGCCGCGGCAGCCGGCGCGCAGTGCTTCCTGACCGGCGAGCCAACCGAGCAGGTGCGGTGGGCCGCAGCCGAGTCGGGCATCCATCTGATCGCGGCCGGCCACTATGCGACGGAGGTGTTCGGGGTGCGCGCGCTGGGCGACCTGGTTGCCTCGCGGTTCGGCGTCGAGCACGTCTTCGTCGACGTGCCGAACCCTATCTGAGCGATTGACGCCGTCCTGGGCCCAGGCTACGATCCGCACATGAACACGCGATCGGAGAAGGCCTGAGTTGCCCGCGATCAGCGAGAACCCAGGGGCCTACGGAACCCACCAAGCGAGCCAGCGCTGGGTGGGTTTTTTTGTTGCCCAAACCACCTACGACAGGGGGTAGGACGCATGGCGAACCATCTGACGCCTGAGGAGCTCTGCAAGGAGTTCAACCTGAAGCGCGAAGAGGTCATCCGGCTGTGCCACGAGCAGTCGGTGCCGATCTACCACGGCAAGATCGACAAGAGCCTGTTCGCCGCTGTCCGCGAGGTGAGCCTGCTCCAGGCGCAGTAGGGACGCTTTCGACCCGTTACGGAGGCCCGGGGCGGAGACGCCGGCCGGGCCTTCGCTCTACCTGGCCGCCATGCGCCGACTCTGCGCACTTCTCCCGCTCCTGGCGCTGGCCGTGCCTGCGACTGCGCAGGCCGGTGTCGGCGCAGACATCTCCGCCATCGTTGCGCGGTCGCCGTTCGGCGGCAGCGGCACGGGCATCGCGATCTACGACATGACCGGCGGCCGGTCGCTCTACCACCTGCACGCGCGAGCCGAGCTGAAGCCGGCCTCGAACATGAAGCTGACGACGGCCGCCACGGTGCTGGCCGACATCGGGGCCGGTGCGCGCCTGACGACCCGCGTCTACGCGACCGGCACGCTCTCGACCGGGACGCTGACGGGCAGCCTCTGGCTGGTCGGCGACGGCGACCCGTCCCTGTCGGCCGGCGCCTTCCGCCGCCGTGCGTTCGACGGGATCGGCACGCGCATCGGCGTGCTTGCCGAGGCGGTGCGGGCGGCGGGCATCCGGCGCGTGACCGGGCGCGTGTGGGGCGACGAGACGCTGTTCGACACCAGGCGGACGGGGCCGTACTGGAAGCCTGACTACTGGCGCGACTGCCCGCCCATCTCGGCGCTCTCGGTGAACGAGGATCTGGTGTCCTACTTCGAGCCCTACAGCTACCGCCAACCCGCCGTACACGCCGCCGACGTGCTGCGCGGATCGCTGCGCAAGCATGGCGTCGTTGTCGGACACGACTCCCGGGCGGGCACCGTTCCCGCCTCCGGCGCGGTGCAGGTGGCCGCCGCACCGTCGCCGCTGGTCGGCCGGCTGGTCAAGATCATGGACCGCCGCAGCGACAACTACTTCGCCGAGGTGCTCAACAAGCGGGTCGCGGTCGCCGTCGGAGCCACGGGAACGATGGCGCACGGCAGGCGCGAGGCCCGTCGGTACCTGGCCTCGATCGGCGTCGACCTGAGCGGGGCGCGGCTCTACGACGGCTCCGGCCTGTCACCCGCCGACCGGCTGTCGCCGAAGCAGCTGGTGACGCTGCTGCGGCGAGTGCTGAAGCAGTCGTACGCCGACACGTTTCGCCAGTCGCTGCCCGTCGCCGGGGTGAACGGGACGCTCGTGCACCGGATGCGCTCAGGGCCCGCGTACGGGAACGCGCAGGCGAAGACCGGGACGTTGAGCGACGCGTCCGACCTGTCCGGCTACGTGACCGCCGCGAACGGCCACCGGATCGTGTTCTCGATCATGGTCAACCACCGCCGGCTCAACATCACGGCGGCGCAGAGGCTGCAGGACCGGATCGTGCAGGCGATCGCCGGCAGCCGGCCCTAGACCCAGATCAGGTCGAACAGGCGGAAGTCGGCGCGCGGCTCGTACCCGAGCTCGGCGTAGATGTGGTTCGACGTCGGGTTCGCGAGGTCGGTGAACAGCGAGCACCACGCTGCCCCGCGGTCGAGCTCGCGCTGCGAGAGCTCGGCAACGACCGCGCTGGCGTAGCCGCAGCCGCGGAGTTGCGGCGGTGTGTACACCAGGGACACCGTCGACGAGAGCGGGGTGCGGCGCATGACCGCGGCCATCGAGGCCGGCTCGCCCCCGACCTCCCAGAGCAGCAGATCGTCGAGCCGGAGCAGGCGGCCGACCGTCTGCTCCGCATCCTCGGCCGTGACTATTTCGCCGATGTCATCGCCGAATGCGACCGTCCACCGGGTCAGCACCTCGGCGTCGGCGGGGGTGGCGGCGCGGGGGCGGCCGCCCGGCTCCCTCGGCCGGATCACCCGGCGCAGCTCGAATGCCCGCATGTCGCGCCCGATCTGCGCCCGCGCGCCGGCCGCCTCCCACGCCTCGGCGAAGGGCTCGCTCCACCGGCGGGCGCCGTTGACCGCGTTCGGCCGGCGCCCGGCGGCCAGCATGCCGTCGACGAGCGCGGCCAGGTCGACGTCGCCCGGGTCGCCGAGGCCGACGATCAGCGCTGGGAACGGGCCGGTCATCGTGACCAGGGCAACCG
>DATAHR010000063.1:0-3791 GCA_036263035.1 Gaiellales bacterium
CACCGCGCGCGCGCGCGCGAGGAACACCTCGAGCGTGAACACCTGGCCGGCCGGTGGGTCGTCCGGCCGGACGACCCGCAGGATCGGCGGGCGCGGGTGTGCCGGACCGGTCGTGCGCCTGGCGCGGTGCTCGTTGAGTGAGATCACGGTGGCAGTGCTCATGGCAGCATCAGGGTCTGGCCCGGCACGATGGTCGCCCCGGACAGGTGGTTGGCTGAGCGGATGGCGTAGACCGCGGCGCGGACGTCCCCGCCCGAGCCGTGGGCTGAGGCGATCGACCACAGCGTGTCGCCCGGCTTCACGTGGTAGCTCGTGGGCGTCGCCGCGCCGGTGGACGGCGACGCGAACCCCAGCATCATGGCCAGGGCGCAGACCGCGGCGGCCACTGCCACGGTCAGTCTGGGAAGTGCGACTGAAGCGAACATGCGTTCGAGTGTAGACGAACACGTGTTCGGTGTCAAGAACGTCGCTCTGCACGGCTCCAGACGGCGTCTACGCTGCTGCCATGCTGAACCTGCGCGCCCGAACGCTGCCGGCGACCGACATGCCGCATCTGATGGGCATCGTCAACGTCACTCCCGACTCGTTCTACGACGGGGGCGCCACCGCGAGCCCCGACGCGGCCGTGCGCCGGTCGCTCGAGCTGGTCGAGCACGGCGCGACGGTGATCGACGTCGGCGGGATGACGGCACAGCCCGGGCCGGTGCTCTCCCCTGCAGAGGAGCTCGACCGCGTGATCCCCGTGTTGGAGGGCATCCGGGCGGCCGGCTGCGAGGCCGTGGTCTCGGTCGACACCTATCGTGCGGAGGTCGCCGCTGCGGTGCTTGACGCGGGCGCCGACCTGATCAACGACCACACCGGGCTGACCGACGGGGACATTGCGGCCGCGGTGGCCGAACGCGGCGGCGGGCTGGTCGTCACGCATCTCGGCCTCGCCCCGAAGCAGGTGCAGGACGGGCGCTACGACATCGCACCAGCCGAGATCATCAGGTTCCTCGAGGAGCGTGCCCGGCGCGCGATCGAGGCGGGAGTCGATCCCGGGGCGCTCGTCATCGACCCCGGCCTCGGCTTCGGCAAGTCCACCTCCTCGGACCTGGCGACGCTCCGCGCCCTTCCCGACCTGCTGGCCACCGGATTTCCGGTGCTCCTGGCCTGCTCGCACAAGGAGGTGACGGCCGAGCCGCTCGGACTGCCGGAGGCAAACCTCGAGGGCACCGCGGCGGTCGTGGCCGTCGCCGCCTACCTTGGGGTGCAGATGCTGCGCGTCCACGACCTGCCGTTCATGGCGCACATCGCCCGGATGGCTGCGCTCATGCGCCGGGAGGCGTGAGGTCGGGAGCGAACTGGGGTAGGAACCGCCCGTCGCGGTGGATCAGCTCGCCGTCCGCATAGATCTCCCCGCCCGAGCGCAGGTCGCAGACCATGTCCCAGTGCAGGCCCGACGTGTTCGTGCTGCCGGTCTCGGGGTAGCCGGCGCCGACGGCCATGTGGCACGTGCCGCCGATCTTCTCGTCGAAGAGGATCTGCTTGGTGAAGCGCTCGACGCCGTAGTTCGTGCCGATCGCGAACTCGCCCAGGATGGACGCGCCGTCGTCGATCGCCAGCATCTGGCGGAGCAGCTCCTCGCCGCCGGCCGCCTCGCTGTGGACGACCCGGCCGCCCTCGAAGCGCAGCCGCACGTCCTGCACCTCCCGGCCGCCGAAGATGGCCGGGAAGGAGAAGCGCACGTCACCGCGGGTCTCGGTCTCGATTGGCCCCGTGAAGACCTCGCCGTCGGGGAAGTTGCGGTCGCCGTGGCAGGGGATCCAGCGGCGCCCGGCGACGCCGACCGTGAGGTCGGTGTCCTGCGCGACCACCCGCAGCTCGCGGACGCCGGCCAGGCGCTCGGCGATCTCGCGGAGCGTCCCCGCGAACGCGTGCCAGGCCGCGACCGGGTCATCGAGGTGCAGCCACCCGGCCCGGTAGACGAAGTCCTCGTACGCGTCCAGCGACAGGTCGGCGTCCTGGGCGAACGCCTCGCACGGGAATGCGGTGACGCACCACCGCAGCTCGCCCGCCGCCGACCGTTGCATGTAGCGGTCCATGACCGGTCTGCGCGCCTCCTGCAGGGCGGCCATCTTCGCCGGGTCGACGCCCGAGAGCTCGCGGGTGTTCACGGAAGCGTGCACCGCAACCCGCAGGTCGAGCGCCTCCATCTCCGGCAGCGCCGACGGAAGCAGCGTGCGCAGCTGCTCGTCCGACGCCTCGCTCAGGAAGGCGTGCTGGACACCCTCGCCCACCACCCGCACCCGCGGCAGAGCGCCCGCCTCGAGCGCCGCCTTGACGAGCTCGACCACCAGCGGCTCGGCGATCGCCGGCGCCTCGATCAGCATCAGCTCGCCCGGCTTCGCGCCGAGCGAGTGCTCGCACACGACCCTGGCCAGCCGCTCGACGCGGGGATCGATCACAGGAACGCCCCGTCGCGGGCCAGCAGCTCGCCGTCGCCGTAGACCTCGCCGCCATGGCGCAGGTCGCAGACGATGTCCCAGTGCAACGACGACCGGTTCGTGCCACCCGCCTCCGGGAACGCGGCGCCCAGCGCGATGTGCGTCGTGCCGCCGATCTTCTCGTCGAAGGCCACGTTGTTCGTGGCGCGCTGGATCTCGTCGTTCATGCCGAACGCGACCTCGCCGACGTACCGCGCTCCCTCGTCCATCTCGAGCATCCCTGCGAGGAACTCCTCACCGCGGGTGGCCTCGTGCCGGACGACCCGACCGTCCTCGAACCAGAGCCGGACGCCGCCGAACTCGCGGCCCTGGTAGGTGGCGTCGAAGCTGAAGGCGATGTGCCCGCGTGTGCGCTCGTGCACCGGGCTCGTGTACACCTCGCCGTCGGGAAAGTTCTCGCGGCCGTCGGCGTTCTGCCATGTGCGCCCGGAGACGTCGAGCGTCAGGTCGGTGTCCTCGGCCACGATGCGCAGCTCCGACACGGTGGCGAGCCGCGCGATCACCTCCGCCTGTCGCTCCGACTGGCGCCGCCAGTAGGCCACCGGATCGGGATCCGAGACGTGGCCGGCTCCGAAGACGAAGTCCTCGAACTCCGCGAGCGACATGCCGGCGTCCTGCGCGAACCCCTGCGTCGGCAGCGTGACGCCGCACCACCCGATCTCGCCGCGCGCGAGCCGCTCGAAGAAGCGATCGCTGATCTCACGCCGCGCCCGGCTCCAGAGCGCCTGGCGCTCGGGCGGCACCTCGCTCATGTAGCGGGTGTTCCGGTCGGCCCAGATCGTCAGCGTCTTGCGCGGCACCTCGGACTCGAGCCGGTCGATCTCCGTGATCGTGGTCAGCTGCTCATCCGATCCCCGCGACAGCATCACGGCCTCGACGGAGGGGAACGACGGGCGCGGCATCGGCATCCCGCCCATCCGCGTTACATGCCTGGTCACCGCGGCGATGAACTCGTGGGATGACGCCGGCCCGCTGATGCGGATGATCTCGCCCGGCTGGACGTCGAGCGAGTAGCCGCAGATCACCTCGGCCAGGGATTCCAGTCGCGGGTCGGGCACGCGCAGCAGGTTAGCCCGCGATGCGCGTCAGCGCGCGGCGAGCACGGTGTCGAGCAGCTTGCCGCCGCCGTTTCGCACGGGATCGTCGGCCGGAAGGCCGGTCTCCGCCTCCGCCGCGGCGATCGCCTCGGTCGCCTCGTCGGGCGACAGCAGGTTGGTCTTCAGAGAGAGCGCGACCACGCGAGCGGGCCGCACGTACCGCGCCATCCGCTCGTAGTCCTCGATCAGCTGCGGCAGCGGCGGGATC
>DATAHR010000064.1:0-17649 GCA_036263035.1 Gaiellales bacterium
CCCATGCTGAGCAGCGAGGCCGCCAGCATGGCCCCCGTCGAGCCGGCCGAGATGGCGCCCTGGGCCCTGCCTTCGCGCACCAGCCTGCAGGCGGTCACCATCGACGAGTGCGGGCGGGCACGCACCGCGGCGGCGGGCTCATCGTGGAAATCGATCAGGTCGGGGGCGTCCACGACCTCCACACCATCGGGGTCACCCTCGGCCCGCAGGATGTCGCGGAGCTCGGCCTCCCGGCCGCAGAGCAGCACGTGGACGCCCTCGCCGGCCGCCTCCACGGCGCCGGACACGAGTTCGGCCGGGCCCCTGTCACCCCCCATCGCATCAAGCGCGATGGTGATCCCTGTCATGAAGCGCTAGGCGCCGGGAGCGGCTTCGGCCATCGGCTCGACCTCGCGCCCGCGGTACTGGCCGCAGTTCCCGCATACGTGGTGCGGGCGCACGGGGTGATGGCAGTGGGGGCAGACCGTCAACGACGGGGCGGAGATGCGATGCGTCGCGCGCCGCTTGTCGCGGCGGGCCTTCGAGGTCTTCTTCTTGGGTACGGCCATAGACGGTGGGTTATAGCAGGTCGCGCAGCTTCTCCCAGCGGGTGTCGACCTGCTCCCCCTGGCAGTCGTGCGCGGCCCCCGGCTCCAGCCGCTCGCCGCAGTGCGGGCACAGGCCCGCGCAGTCCTCGCGGTCGAGAATCTTGTCTGGCAGGGCGAACACGAGCGAGTCGCGAACCCAGCGCACCACGTCCAGGTGGTCGCCCTCCACGTAGTCCGACACCAGCTCCTCGTCCTGCTCGGCCGGGTCGGTGGAGTGGTACTCGGAGACATGGACGTCGGTCGACACGGAGGCCGGCTCCAGGCAGCGGAAGCACGGCCCCTCGACATGGGCTGAGAACGCGAGCTTCAGGTAGAGCCCACCGCTTGCCGCCTGCAGGTCGACCTCGGCGACGAGCGGATCGGGCGTCACCGTGTACGTCTGCCCGGCCAGCTCGAGCGGCTCGGCGGGCACGTTCACGCGCTCGTGCCGGACATCGCCCGGCGCGAGCCGAAGACTGCTCAGGTCAAGCATGGGCTACCCGGTCTGCTCGAATCCAGCCGTGCCCGGGCCGGTATCGTCGCCCTCGCGGGCGGCCAGCTGCTCGCGGCCGCGCTGGACGGCCGCGAGGAACTTGCCCAGATTGACCTCGAGGTTCTCGAGGATGCCGTCCGCGTAGTCCTCGGCGCCGAGCCGGGTCTCGCGCTCCCTGGCGCGGGCCTGCTCGATCAGCTCGTGGGCCTGGCGCTCGGCCAGCTTGACGACCTCCTGCTGGCTCGCCTCCCGCTGCGCCTGGTCACGCGCCTCGGCGATCAGCCGCTCCGCCTCGCGCTTTGCCTCGGCGAGCATCTCCTGCCGCTCCTTGACGATCCAGCGCGCCTGCTTGATCTCCTCGGGGATCGTGGAACGCATCTGGTCGATGATCTCGAACAGCTCCTCGCGGTCGATGCGAACCTGGTCGGTCATGGGCACGTTCTTCGCCGTGGCCACCAGTTCATCAAGTTTGTCGATCAACACCAGAACGTCCAACGGTTTCTCCTCACACGGGTCAGATTGCGCCGGATGCCTGCATCTCGGCAAGGCGGCGGGCGACCTGCTCAGGTACGTACTCTGCCACGGGTCCGCCAAACGAGGCGATCTCACGCACGCCTCGTGACGACAGGAAACTGTACTTGGGCGAGCTCATCATGTAGAGCGTTTCGATCTCCGGCGCGAGCCCGCGGTTCAGCTGGTTCATCTGCAGCTCCCACTCGAAGTCGCTCACGGCGCGCAGCCCCTTGACGATCGCGCGGGCCCCGTGCTCGCGCGCGAAGTCGACCACAAGGTTCGAGAATCCGGCCACGGTGACGGTGTCGCGGCCTCCGAGCGACTCCTCGATGAAGCGGATGCGCTCCTCCAGCGGGAACAGGGTCTGCTTGTGCCGCGGCGCCCGCACCACGCCAACCACGACGCGGTCGAACACCTCGGCGGTGCGCTCGATGATATCGAGGTGCCCGACGGTGACCGGGTCGTAGGTGCCGGGGCAGACGGCGACGCGCTCAGGCATTGCGGTACACCGTCAGCCGGGCGGCGCCGTGCACCCGGGTCGTGTCCATCGCCAGCGGCAGCTGCAGCGGCGGCGAGGACGCCGCGCTCTCGATCACCGCCAGCCCGTCCGGAACCAGTAACGCGGGCAGATGCAGGGAAAAGTCCGTTTGCAAGGCGGCCAGCATCCTATAAGGCGGGTCGAGGAGGAGCAACTGGTAAGCGGCTCCGCCGCGGGCGTCGGCCGCGATCCGGCGGCGGCCGTCCTGGCGGCGAACCTCGCAGCGGTCGCGGTAGCCGAGCCGATCCACGTTGGCGCGGAGCACCCTCAGCGCAGCCGGCGCCGTCTCGCAGAACACGGCATGGGCCGCTCCCCGCGACAGCGCCTCCAGGCCGAGCGCCCCGCTCCCCGCGAACGCGTCGAGCACCCGCAGGCCGCCGACGTCACCCAGGATCGAGAACAGCGCCTCGCGCAGGCGGTCGGACGTCGGACGCGTGTCGCGGCCGGGCGGCGCCTCGAGCGGGACGCCCTTTCGCTCCCCGGCGACGATCCTCACGCCGGCAGCGTCTGCAGATCCTGCTCGAGGTGCTCGCGATCCTCCGCGTCGGCGATCTGCTCGGCGGCGCGCTCGGCATCGCGGCGACTGGCGCGCGCCCGCTCGCGGTCACCGGCGGTCTCGTATGCGCGGGCGAGCGCCTCGTGCGCGTAGGCGAGATCCCAGTCGCCGATGCCGTGCTCGGCGCAGATGTCGAGGCAGCGGCGGGCGTGGTAGAGGGCCGGCTCGCCGCGGCCGAGCACGGTGTACACACGGGAGATCTGCCACTCGCCGCGGGCCAGGTTCTCGGGGCGGCCGATCTCGCCCCAGTGGTACCGGGAGGCATGCGCGGCGTGCAGCATGCGATCGTCGTCGGCCGGGCTCCGGTCGTCGCGCTCCATCAGGCTCCAGACCTCGTTGAACAGGTCGACGGCCAGCTGGCGGGTCTGCTCGGGGGTGACCGGATCGGGCATGCGGACGAGGCTAGCGGATCGGATCACGCGCCGCCGAGCCGTTTCGATTCCGCGACGCTTCCGTGACCGAGCAACCCGTCACAGAACAGCCACGCCACGGTCACGCCCACCCGGTGGGGCTTTGACTCCAATAATTGGGGCCGCGAGCCGGCCCGCTCAACCAGGCGGGACACGTGCAACGATTGTGTGCCAATCGTCCAACGCGCACCCCGCGGGTCTTTGACACCGTTACGGGGGTTGTGACGGGATCGTTGCCGAGCCGTTGGATACGGAAGCGTCGCGAATTCGTGAATCTTGCTGTGACGCGTGGGCGCCGCCCGGCTACTCGATCTCGGTCGCCTGCGACCACACCACCTGCCACGGGCCGTCGCGCGACTCGTAGAGGTCGATGTGCCAGTAGCGCCCGCGGTCCACCCGCCCCCCGTCCACCTGCGTCTCGATCGTGGCCTGGTATCGCAGCACCGCGGCGTCGCGGTACACGCGCACGGCCATGTCACCCGGTTCCCAGACGACGTATCTGAACTCGCCGGACGCGAGCATGCCCAGGTATTCCTCCTTGGAAAGCGCCCCACCGCCCGGGTGGATCAGCTGGTAGTCGTCCGCATGGAACGGCGACGCTCGCTCGATGTCTGCGGCAACCAGCAGCCGCAGCCGTTCGCGCTCCCGATCACGGAGCTGCTCGGCATCCATGACGCGACGCTACACATCATCTAGGCCCGCGTCAGCCACTCCACCTCCTCGCCGAACATCCGCCGCGCCTCGAGCGCCATCACCTCGGCCTCCGGCGACCGCAGATCCGGGTCGGCATCGAGGAACCGCTTGGCCTCGTCGCGCGCCTGCTGCGCCAGCCGGCGATGCTGCGACAACCGCGCATGCCGCAGGTCGGGGATCCCGCTCTGCCTGGCTGCGAGCAGGCTGCCCTCGCCGCGCAGTTCGAGGTCGACCTCCGCCAGCTCGAACCCGTCGGACGTCCGCACCATGGCGGTCAGCCGCGTCACCGCGTCGTCGCCGACCGGATCGGCGAGCAGGATGCAGAAGCTCTCATGGCCGCCTCTCCCCACCCGGCCGCGCAGCTGGTGCAGCTGGGCCAGCCCGAACCGGTCGGCCTCCTCGATCACCATGATCACCGCGTTCGGCACGTCCACGCCCACCTCGATCACGGTCGTCGCCACCAGCACCGCCAGCTCGCCCGACCGGAACCGCTCCATCACCGCCCGCCGCTCCCCAGCCGGCATCTGGCCGTGCATCACTCCCAGCTCGTACCCCGCGAGCTCGCCGGAGCGCAGCCGCGCCGCCTCCGTCTCGGCCGCCGTCGCCTCGGCGTTCGGCGACTCGCTGACCAGCGGGCAAACCACGTACGCCTGGCGCCCCTCGTCGAGCAGCCGCCGCATCCGGGCGAACACCTCGTCCCGCCGTGCCCGCGGCACCAGCCGCGTCACCACCGGGCGCCGGCCGGGAGGCAGCTCGTCCAGCACCGACACGTCGAGGTCGCCGTACACGGTCAGCGCCAGCGTCCGCGGGATCGGCGTCGCCGTCATGTGCAGCACGTGCGGGGCGTGGCCGGAGTCGCGCGCCTTCGCCTCGAGCGCCCGCCGCTGCTCGACCCCGAACCGGTGCTGCTCGTCGACCACCGCCACCTCCAGCCGTCCGAACACCACCGCCTCCTGGATCAGCGCATGCGTGCCCACGACCACCTGCGGCTCGCCCGACTCGATCACCTGCAGCGCGGCCCGCCGCTCCCGCGCCGGCATCGCCTGCACCAGCGGCGTCACCCGCACGCCGAGCGGCTCGAGCAGCGCGGATACTCCCAGGAGGTGCTGGCTCGCGAGCGTCTCGGTCGGCGCCATCATCGCGCCCTGCCCCTCCCGCTCGACCGCTCGCAGCAGCGTGTGCACGGCCACCAGCGTCTTCCCCGATCCCACGTCGCCCTGGAGCAGCCGCTGCATCGGCACGCTGCGGTCGAGGTCAGCGTCGATCTCGCCGATGGCCCGCTCCTGCGCACCGGTCGGCTGGAACGGCAGCGACGCGCGGAAGCGCTCGATCAGCGCCCCCGGCCGTCCCAGCGCCCGCGCGATGGTCGTGCGCTCCAGCTCGCGCCGGTGGCTGATCAGCCCAGCCTGCAGCAGGAACAGCTCCTCGAAGGCCAGCCGCCGGTTCGCCGCGCCCGCCTCCTCGAGCGTCCGCGGCCGGTGGCTCGCCAGCAGGGCGTCGCGCCGCAGCGGCAGCGCGCGGCGCTGCCGCATCTCGGCGGGCAGGGCGTCCGGCGGGTCGCCGACGTGCCCCAGCTGCGCGCTGACAAGATCTGCTATCCGCCGGCTGGTCAGCTTCTCCGACGAGTGATAGACGGGCACGAGGCCGGACGTGTGCCGCACCTCGTCATCGCGTCCCAGCACCTCGTGCCGTTTGGCGGCGATCTCCGAGCCGACCGTCCCACGCCGCTCGCCGCGGATCGAGAGCCGCATGCCCGGCTTCAGCTGATTCGCCAGGTAGCGCTGGTTGAACCAGACCACCACTCCCGGCCCAGACTCGTCCCGCACACGCGCCTCCACGATCACCAGGTTCCGCCTCCGCGTGGGACGGACCCGCACACCCTCCACCGTCACCTCGACCGTCGCCTCCTCGCCGATCTGCAGATCGGCCAGCAGGCTGGCCTCGCGGAAGTCGTCGTGACGGAACGGCACGTGCTCGAGCAGGTCGCCGACGTCGCGCACGGGCCGCGGCCGCAAGGCGGCGAGCAGGCCGCGCGTTCGCGAGTCGGGCGCTGCCGGCCCGGCCAGGTGCGACGGATGGGGCGCCGTCTTCGGCTCGGGGAGCTGCTCGATGGTTTCGCCGCCGAGCGACCGCATCGTCACGGCTGCGCCAGCACGGCCATGCCGAGCGTCCCCGGCCCGCCGTGCGTGCCCACCACCGCCCCCAGCTGGCCGACGTGGTCGATCACGGCCTGCGGCGCCACCCGCCGCACCATGGCGACCAGCTGATCGGCCGCCTCCGGCGCCGCGGCGTGCACGACCGCAACGTGCACCTCCGACCCACGCGCGTGCTCGCGGAGGAACCGCTCGAACTCCGCAAGCGCCCGTCGCCGCCCACGCACCCGCCGCAGCGGCGCCACCTCGCCGTCGCGGATGGTGAGAATCGGCCGCATCCCGAGCATCCCGCCGACCATCGCCTGCGCACGCCCGATGCGCCCGCCCCGTTGCAGGTAGGTCAGCGTCTCGACCGAGAACACCACCCCGAGGTGCCCGCGTGCGTCGTCATACCACGCCATCAGCTCATTCTCGGGGACACCCCGGACGAGCAGCCGTTGCAGGCCCTCGGCCAGCAGCAGCGTGCCGAGCGAGACGGAATGCGTCTCGAGCACCCGGATCCGCCGGCCGCCGGGGTCGACCACCCCGGCCGCGATCTCGGCGCTCTGCGAGCTGGCCGACACCCGGCTCGAGACCGGGAGCACCAGGATCCGGTCATAGCCCGCAAGGCGCTCGAACGCCGACTGCCACGCGCCCGGCGACGGCGCCGCCGTCCGCGGGAGCTCACGCGCGGCGCGCAGCCGCTCGTAGAACTCCTCCGGGGTGATGTCCACGTAATCGCGGTAGGACCGCTCGCCGAAGCTGACGGTCAGCGGCACCATCGACCAGTTCTCGTGCCTCGCCGACGGGTCGCCGATGTCCGCGGTCGAGTCGAGCACGATCGCGGTGGTGGCCGCGGTCAGCGCCGAGTCCAGGCGCCGTGCCGGCGCCGACGTCGCCGGGACGGCACACGCCATCACCGGGTAGACCGGCTGCCCGCCCTCCACCTCGTCGATCACCACGTCCGGGTGCGTGAGGCGCATTCGGTCGAGCCAGGCGACGTCGAGCCCGTCACCGTCCGCACCACGAAGCACGGTCACCTCCGCGGCCCCCGCTGCCAGCTCGGCCAGCAGCGCGTCCACCGCCGCTCCCACGGTGTCGTGTGCCGAGCGCAGCGCGCCTTCGACCACCGCCATGTACTGGCCCGCGCTGACCGTGACCCCGTTCATCCGGGCGTCGCGGACGGCCGCCGCCACCTCGCCGCAGCGCAGCTGCACGTTGATCGCGGCCAGCCGATCGGCGTTGCTCTCCAGCGGAGCCCGCGGATCGACCGACCGCGCCAGGACGATGCCGGCCGCAGGTGATTGCGTGGGCACCACCCGAGCCGGGCGGCCGCCGGCCGTGACGGCGTGCTCGGCCGCGAGCACGACGTTCGGGTTGTTCGGCAGCACCAGCACGCCCTCCGCGGGAGCGGTCTCGATCGCAGCCGCGATCTCCCCGGCGCTCGGGTTGCCGGAAGGCCCGGCGGGGACGACCTCCACCCCCGTGGCCGCCTCGCGGAACGCCTCCAGCACGCCGTGTGAGGCCGACACCACCGCCAGCGCCACGGTTCCGACTGGGTGGGCGTCGGCTGCGGGCGCCACCAGGCGGAGCGACCGCTCGCGGATGCTCTCGTGCATGTCGTTGATGTCGACGCCCGAGATCGCGCCCATGCGGACGGCCCGCGACAGCGCGGCGCCGGGATCGTCGGTGTGGACGTGCACCTTCAACGTCGGCGGCTGGCCCACGACCAGCAGCGAGTCGCCGAGCGGCTCCATCTCGCGCTCCAGCGTGTGCGCATCGACACCGTCGCCGTCCACGAGGAACGTCGTGCAGTACCGGAACTGCGAGTCCTCGACGTGCAGCGCCGCGGGTGCCGGGGCACCGGCGGCGGCATCCGGCAGCGCCGTCGCGGGCTCGCGCCCCTGCAGCCCGGCCACCGCGCCGCGAACCAGCTCGACCAGCCCCGCCGCGCCGGCGTCGACCACGCCCGCGTCCCGCAGCACCGGCAGCATGTCGCGCGTAGCCAGCACGGTCTCGTCACCCGCCTGGAGCACCTCGGCCAGCTGACGGTCGACCGGCAGCGCGGCAGCCTGCTCCGCCCGGTCGGCCATCGCCCGGATGGCCGTCAGCATCGTGCCCTCGACGGGCTGACGGACGGCGCCGTACGCGGCATCCGATGCACCGCGGAACGCCCGGGCGACCGCCGCGGCCGTGACCACGCCCGCCTCGGCGCCGAGCGATTCCGCGAACCCGCGGATCATCTGCGAGAGGATCACGCCGCTGTTGCCGCGCGCGCCCATCAGGGCGGCCCGGCTGGCCTCATGGGCGATCGCCGCCGGCGACGCGCCCTCCGGCACATCGGCCAGCCCGTCGGCGAGGCGGGCCGCGGTGTCGGCGAGATTGCTGCCCGTGTCGCCGTCCGGCACCGGGTAGACATTCAGGTCGTTGATGCGGCCGCGGTTCGCCTCGAGCGCGGCCTGACCGCCTCGCGCCATGGCGAGGGCCCGTTCGCGGGGTGTCATGTCGTCCGCTTGACGCCCTGGATGTGGATCTGGAGGGAGCCGACCGGGATGCCGGTCAGCTTCTTCACCATATAGGTCACCCGCGATCGCACGTTCGCGGCCACCTCGGCCAGGTTCAGGCCGTACTCGACCACCACGTACAGGTCGATGGCGAGCTGATCGCCCTCGCGGCGCACCGCCACCCCCTGGGTGATCCGCTCGCGGGAGAGCAGCCGCGCCACGCCCTGGCTGAGGCTGGTTGCCGCCATCCCCACCACGCCGTAGCACTCGAGCACCGTCAGGCCGACGATCTGTGCGATCACCTCGTTGGGGACGATCAGCTGCCCCGCGACGTCACCCGTGCCCGGGACGGCGATCAGTTGTGCCCTGCTCATTCGCCTCTATGACGTGCCACGCCCCCCGCCGGTTGCGGGCTATACTGCCGGCGTTCCTGCCCGGAAAGGATCCTCTGCGTGTCTCGAGTGTGTGTCATCTGCGCGAAGAAGCCCGGCTTCGGCCACAATCGAAGCCACTCCATGGTCGCGACGAAGCGTCGCTTCGAACCGAACCTGCAGCGCATCCGCATCCTGCTCGACGGCTCGCCGACACGGGCATATGTCTGCACCCGCTGCCTCAAGAGCGGCCGGGTGACCAAGGCCGTCTGACGGCTTCGGCGGACGCCTCGTGAAGCTCGAAGGCATCCACCACATCACCTGCATCACGGCGGACGCCCCGCGCAACGTCGACTTCTACACGCGCGTGCTCGGGCTGCGCATGGTGAAGAAGACCGTCAACCAGGACGACCCGACGGTCTACCACCTCTTCTACGCCGACGAGCGCGGCAGCGCCGGGTCGGACATCACCTTCTTCGAGTACCCCACGGCGCGCCAGGGCACGGCCGGACGGGGCATGGTCTCGTCGATCGTGTGGCGCGTGGGCTCGCAGCCCGCGCTCGACTTCTGGGAGGCGCGCCTGGCCGCGGAGGGGGCCGGCCCGGAGCGCTCCGACACGGGAATCTCCTTCCGCGACCCCGAGGGCCTCGGTCTCGAGCTGGAGCTCTACGAGGGCTCGGAGGCGCCGCTTGTGGCGCAGTCGCCCGACATCCCCGGCGAGCACGCCCTCCAGGGGTTCGCGGGCGTCCGCATGCTGGCCGGCGACCTCGAACGCGGACGCAGCCTGCTCGAGGACACGCTCGGCTTCGAACGGTCCGGCGACGGGCGCTGGGACGCCCGCGGCGATCAGCGAAGCGGGTTCTACGAACGCATCGTTGACCGCCAGGCGGCCGGGATCCCGGGCGCAGGCACCGTCCACCATGTCGCCTGGTCGTCGACGATCGAGGATCACGAGGCCTGGCAGCAGCGGGTCGCCGCGGCCGGCCTGCATCCGACGCCGGTGATCGACCGCTTCTACTTCAAGTCGATCTATTTCCGCGAGCCCGCCGGCGTGCTGTTCGAGATCGCGACGCTCGGGCCCGGGTTCGCGACCGACGAGCCGCTCGAGCATCTCGGCGAGCGGCTGTCGCTGCCGCCGGCATACGAGCACCTCCGCGACCGGCTTGCAGGCATCCTGACGCCGCTGCCGGATCCGCGGGCTGGGGTCGGGCCTCCGGCCTGACGCCTGGATGATTGATTCCACGACCGCGCGCGTCTGACCGCCTGACTAGCGCGACCGCGGCAGCGTGCGCAGCAGCCCGGCCATCTCCACCGCCGCGGCGGCAGCCGACGCGCCCGCGTTTCCGTGCGAGCCGCCCGACCGCTCCTGCGCCTGCTCGACCGTGTTGGCCGTGATCACGCCGAACGTGACCGGTATCCCGCTCACCGCAGCGGCGTCGCTGATGCCACGCGCCGCCTCGGCACAGACGTAGTCAAAGTGGGGCGTCTCCCCGCGGATCACGCATCCGAGCGCGACCACCGCATGGTGCCCGCCCGCCATGGCCAGCCGCCTGCAGGCCAGCGGCAGCTCGAAGGCGCCCGGCACCAGCACCACGGTCACGCGGTCGCGGCCGACGCCCTGCGCCTCCAGCTCCGCCACAGCGCCGTCCAGCAGCCGCTGCACGATCGGTGCGTTGAACCGCGAGGCGACGATCGCAACGTCGAGGTCACCGGCCGGACGCCCGGCTATGACCGTGCAGCCGTCCGGCACCTCGACGGTGCCGACGCCGAACCGGCTCACGGCCCGAACGGCCCTTCGGTGAAGGGCGACGGCACACCCGCCGGCTCCTCCATGCGCAGACCCTGGTGCGTGATGGTGTGGCCCATTCGCTCCACCTTGGTGCGCATGTACCGCTCGTTCACCGGATTCGGCTCGGCGACGATCGGGACCTGCTCCGTCACGGTCAGCCCATAGCCCTCGAGGCCGATGATCTTCTTCGGGTTGTTGGTCAGCACGCGGATCGACGTCAGCCCAAGGTCGGCCAGGATCTGCGCTCCCATGCCGTAGTCACGAGAGTCGACCGGCAGGCCGAGCGCGAGGTTGGCGTCGACCGTGTCCAGGCCCTGCTCCTGCAGCGCGTAGGCGCGGAGCTTGTTCAGCAGTCCGATGCCGCGCCCCTCCTGCGCGAGGTACAGCAGCACGCCCCTCCCCTCCTGCGCGATCTGGGCAAGCGCGCGCTCCAGCTGGTCGCCGCAGTCGCACCGCAGCGAGTGGAAGACGTCGCCCGTTACGCACTCCGAATGGACGCGAACGAGCACGTTCTCGGTGCCGGCAACGTCACCGGTCACCAGCGCGACGTGGTGCTGCCCGTCGATCATCGACCGGTAGCCGTGCGCGACGAACTCCCCGTAGCGCGTCGGCATCCGCGCGCTCGCGATCCGCTCGACCAGCTTCTCACGCCGGTGCCGGTGGGCGATCAGGTCGGCGACCGTGATCATCTTCAGACCGTGCTCGGCGCAGTACGCGACGAGATCGGGCACCCGAGCCATCGTCCCGTCCTCGTTCATCACCTCACAGATCACCCCGGCAGGCGAGAAGCCGGCCAGCCGCGCCAGGTCGACCGACGCCTCCGTCTGACCGGTGCGCTCCAGCACGCCGTGCGGGCGGGCGCGCAGCGGGAAGACGTGGCCCGGCTGCACGAGGTCGCCCGGCACCGTCGCCGGATCGACCGCGACCTTGATCGTGTGGGCGCGATCGGCGGCCGAGATCCCCGTCGAGACGCCGGTGCGCGCCTCGATCGAGACGGTGAACGCCGTCTCGAACGGCGTCCGGTTGTCCCGCGTCATCATCGGCAGCCCGAGCTCGTCGCAGCGCTCTGGCGTCAGCGTCAGGCAGATCAGCCCGCGCGCGTGGCGGGCCATGAAGTTGATCGCCTCGGGCGTGACGCACTCGGCGGCCATGACCAGATCGCCCTCGTTCTCCCGGTCGGGTGAGTCCACCACCACGACCATCCGCCCCGCGCGGATGTCCTCCACGGCCTCCTCGACGCTTGCGAACGGCGAGTCCGCCAGATCCGGATAGAGCTCCCTGTAGCGCTCGTCCACGGTCATCCGCACCAGCGTATCACCGGGTCTGAAATGCTCGGCCGGCCTGCAACCGTTCAACGTACTTGCCGAACAGGTCTGCCTCCAGGTTGACCTCGTCGCCGGGCGCAAGCCGGCCGAGGTTGGTCACCGCCCGGGTATGCGGGATCACCGAGACCGAGAACGACTCGTCGTCGAAGGCCGTGACCGTGAGGCTGACGCCGTTGACGCTGATCGACCCCTTCTCGATCACGTAGCGAAGCACCTCCTCCGGTGCCCTGAACGTCATGTTGACGGCGTCCCCTTCCGGCTCGGCGGAGGCGAGCGAGCCGACGGCGTCGACATGCCCCTGCACCACGTGGCCGCCCATCCGGTCGCCGGCGCGGAGGGCAGGCTCGAGGTTCACGAGCGTGCCGGGGCGCAGGCGGCCGAGCGTCGTGCGCCGCAGTGTCTCGGGGACGGCGTCGAAGCTGAGCCCGTCGCCGTCGATGGCCACCACCGTCAGGCAGCAGCCGTCGATCGCCACGGAGTCGCCGAGCGCCGCGTCGGAGGCGGTCTGCGGCGCGCGAAGCACGAGCCGCGGCGGCGGCTCGACCACCTCTCCCTGCTCGACGACGATTCCGGTGAACATCAGTTCTCGTTCAGCTCCGCAATCAGGAGCGTATCGGGGCCGAGGCGCCGCTCGGTCACCAGCACGGCGCGCCTCGCGTCGTCCAGCCCCGGCGCCGTCCACCCCGCCACGATGCCCGGACCGCCCTCGCCAAAGACGATCGGCGCAACGAACAGCGCCAGCCGGTCGATCAGCTCGTCCGCGAGCAGCGCCCCGGCCAGGGTGGCGCCGCCCTCGACGAGCAGGGAGGACAGCTCCCGCCGGCCCAGCTCCGCGAGCGCGGCCGCCGGCTCGACGGCCTCGATCACGTCCGCCCCCGCCCGGCGGAGCGCATCACCGCCGGGAGCGCCCGGCTCGGTGACAACCACCAGCGGCACGTCCGTCGCGCTCGTCACGAGCGCGGAATCCAGCGGCAGCCTCCCCTGCCGGTCGAAGACGACCCGCACCGGCTGCCGTTCGGCGGGCGGGTCGCAGTCCCGAGCGGTCAGCATCGGGTCGTCCGCGATCGCCGTCCCGACACCCACGGCCACGGCCGCCGAACGGGCCCGCCACTCGTGGACCAGCCTGCGGCTCTCGGGGGACGAGATCCAGCGCGATTCGCCTGACGCCGTGGCGGTGCGGCCGTCCAGGCTGACGGCGGCCTTGTAGGTGACATGCGGACGCCCGTACCGGACGAGCGTCCGGAAGGGCGCGTTCTGCAGACGCGCCCGGCGGGCCAGATCGAGATCCGGCGCGGCCACCTCCACCTCGACCGACGCCGCAGCCAGGCGGCTCAGCCCCTGGCCGTTCGTCCGCGGATCAGGGTCGCCGGCGGCGACCACCACGCGCGTCACACCCGCCTCGATCAGTGCATCGGCGCAGGGCGGCGTGCGGCCGTGATGCGCGCACGGCTCCAGGCTGACGTACGCGGTCGCCCCGCGCGCGTCTCCGGCGGCTCGCAGCGCGTTGATCTCGGCATGCGGCTCGCCCGGGCGCTCGTGCCAGCCCTCGCCGATGACGGCGCCGTCCCGTGCGAGCACGCACCCGACCATCGGATTGGGGGCCGCGGTGCGAGCGCCGCGCTCGGCCAGCTCCAGGCACCGCTCGAGCAGCGCCCGGTCGGCCGCATCCACGTCAGACCCGGGCCGGTGCCGCCACGAGCGCCGCGAGCTCGCGGTACGCATCGGCCGGGCTCGGGGAGGAGAAGATCGCCGATCCGGCCACCATGATGTTCGCTCCCGCCCGGTGGACGTCCACGATGGTGCCGGTGTGGACGCCGCCGTCGACCTCCACCTGCACCGGCTCGGAGCGGGCGTCCGCGAGGGCGCGCATCGCCGGCAGCCGGTCGAGCGTGGCCGGGATGAACGCCTGGCCGCCAAAGCCCGGATTGACCGACATGCAGAGCAGCACGTCGGCATAGCGGGAGGCCTCGGCGATGGCAGGCACGGGCGTCGCCGGGTTCAGGGTCACGCCCGCCCGGCAGCCGAGGTCGCGGATCGCGTGCAACGTGCTGTGGAGGTGCGGGCAGGTCTCCACGTGGACGGTGATGCTGTCGGCCCCCGCCGCCGCGAACTGGGCGATGTGGCGCTCCGGCTGCTCGATCATGAGGTGCACGTCGGCGAATCCGCCGCGCTCGTGGATCGCCTCCGCGATGTCCTCCACCATCTTCGGCCCGAAGGTGATGACCGGGACGAAGCGGCCGTCCATCACGTCGATGTGGATCACGCGCGCCCCGGCGTCCATCACCTCGCCGACCTGCTCGCGCATGCGGCCGAAGTCGGCGGACAGGATCGAAGGCGCGACCTCGACGGTTGAGGGCCATTCCCGCATGACGCGTCAGGATAGTGAAGCCGCCTGGCTCGGGCGCCACGCCGGGCATCCGCGCCGCTCAAACACCCGGCGGCCATGGCGATCAACCGGGGTAGCTGTGACCTCACTCCCCCACCCGTCACTGACCGACCTCGCCCTGATGTCGGCCGCCACGCTGACCGCCCTGGCTGCCTGCGCGCGCCTGGCCCGTCGCACGCGCGACCCCGGCTGGATGCTGTGGACAGCCGCGCTCGGAGTCTTCACCGCCTCCCTGCTGCTGCGCGGATGGCCCGGTCCCGTCACCGGAGACCGGGCGACCGCGCTCCGCCTGGCGTCGTCCGCGACGGCCGCCATCGCCGCGGCCGGCGTGGCGCGCCGGCTCCCCGGTGGCATCAGCCGCGCCACCGCCCTCGACATGGTGCCCTCAGTGCTGGCGGTCTCGGCGGCGAGCATCGCCGGCTCCCCCACGTCGCTGCACCTGGAGTACGCGGACATCGTCGGCCACGTGCTCTATCCCGCGACGTACGCCGGACTGCTGCTGCTCGCCACCGACCTCGCCGTGCGGCGGCGTGGCCGGCCGCTGACGAGCGATGCGCTGGCGGGGGCGGGACTCGCCGCGGTCGCGCTGGCCGCGATGTGGGTCACGACCGGCACCGACCTGACCGCGGCCTGGCCGATCACCTTCCCCGACGGCCTCCGCTCCGCCGGATTCGCCCTGCTGGCGGTTGCCGCCGTTCGCACGCGGCAGAGCGCCCCGGCGCGCTCCGGGGGCGACGACGTCCGCGTCGCGATCATCCCGGCGCTGGCCGTGCTGGCGCTCTGCGCGATGGCGATCGGTGACAGCGGCTCGGACGGGCACATCACCCTGCTGCTCGCCGCGCTTGGCTTCACCGCCTTCGTCGCGCGCCTCCTCATCGACCGGCGTCGCATGCGCGCGCTGCTCGCCCAGATCGAGGGCGCGGAGGAACGCTATCGCGGACTGGTCGAGCGCCTCCCCCTGATCGTGTACGAGGACAAGGTCGACGAGTACAGCACGTCGCTCTTCATCAGCCCGCAGACGGCCGAGATCCTCGGCTACACGCCCGAGGAATGGCAGTCGCAGCCCGACTTCTTCCTCCAGGTGCTCCATCCCGAGGACCGGGAGCGGGTGATGGGCCTGGCGACAGACGGGTCGCTCGACCCCGTCCGCACCTGCGAATACCGCGTGTTTGCCAAGGACGGCCGCATCGTCTGGATCCGCGACCACTCGCGGATCCTCTTCGACGATCGGGGACGGCCGCTGGTCTGCCAGGGCTTCATGGAGGATGTGACGGCGCGCCGCCAGGCGCAGGACGAGGTGCGCGAGTCCGAGCGGCGGTTTCGCGAGATGCTCGAGCGCGTCCACCTGATCGCCGTGATACTCGACCGCGACGGCCGCATCACCTTCTGCAACGATCACCTGCTCGCCCTCACCGGCTGGTCGCGTGACCAGCTGATCGGACGCGACTGGGTCGACACCTTCCTGCCGCCGTCGCATCGGCAGCTGCGTGACCGGTTCCGCTCGGCGATCGAGACCGAGGAGCTCGACCCCACCTTCGAGACCACCATCCTCACGCGAGACGGCGACGAGCTGATCATCAGCTGCAACGAGACGCTGCTCCGGGATCCATCCGGCCGGGTGATCGGGCTGACCGCCATCGCCGAGGACATCACCGAGCGACGGCGGGCCGAGGAGCGCGTGCAGTACCTGGCCCGGTACGACCAGCTGACCGGCCTTCCCAACCGCGAGCTGTTCGGCGACTGGCTCGATCTTGCGATCGAGCGGTGCGCCGGCGGCGAGCGCCATGCCGCCGTGCTGTTCGTCAGCCTCGACAACTTCACGTTGATCAACGACAGCCTCGGCCACATCGCCGGCGACGAGCTGCTGCGCCAGTTCGCAAACCGGCTGCGGGACGCGGCGTTCGGCGCGGAGCTTGTCGCACGGCAGGGAGGCGACGAGTTCCTCGTGCTGGTCGCTGACACCGGCGAGGGCAGCGGCGACGGGACGCACGCGGTGCACGAGGACGTGGCGCAGATGGCCGAGGCGCTGGCCGGCCGGCTCCAGCACCTGCTGTCCATGCCGTTCACCTATCGGGGCGAGGAGGTCTATCTGACCGCCAGCGCCGGCGTCGCCATCCATCCGGCCGACGGGCCCGACCGCGAGTCCATCATCCGCCGCGCGACTGCCGACCGCTTCAGGTCGCGGCCGGGCCGCCGGCGTGACGTGGCGACCCAGATCGAGCCCGCCGCCGAGCTCGAGATGATCTCGCGCCTGCACCGGGCAATCGACCGCCGGGAGCTGACGCTGCGGTATCAGCCGGTGGTCGACCTGCACAACGGGCGCCCGATCGGGGTGGAGGCGCTGCTGCGCTGGCACCCGTCCAACGGGGACCCTGTCCCCCCGTCCGCGTTCATCCCGGTGGCCGAGCGCACCGGCCTGATCCGGCCCATCACCGAGTGGGTCGTCTCCGAGGTGTGCGCGCAGACGCGGCGCTGGCAGGCACGCGGCGTCGGCCTGCGCATCTCGTTCAACTTCCCGACGGGGCTGTGGGAGGCCGCGGTCGTGGAGCGCCTGCTGGCGCGCGTGGCCGAGGCCGGGATCGAGCCTCGCCAGCTGGTGATGGAGGTGACCGAGTCGGCTGCGATGGGCAACCCGGCCGAGACGGCGAAGATCCTGGCGATGCTGGACGCCGCCGGCATGCCGCTCGCGATCGACGATTTCGGCACCGGCTACTCGTCGCTGTCGCGGCTGAAGGACCTGCCGGCGGGGACGCTCAAGATCGACCGCTCGTTCGTCCGTAACCTGCCCCACGAGGCCGCCTCGGTGACGCTGACCGAGACGATCATCCGCCTGGCACGCGGCGTCGGCATGGAGCCGCTGGCCGAGGGCATCGAGACGGAGGCGCAGCGCCGCTTCCTCGTCGAGCACGGCTGCCGCATCGGCCAGGGATTCCTGTTCGGGCAGGCTGTGCCGGCCGAGCAGATCGAGGCGCTCTGGTTCGCCCGCCGGGCGGCTGCCTAGATGATTGATTCCACGGCGCCGTGCGGTCTGAGCGATCGGTAGGCAAGCAGCGCAAGGATCGAGGGAGGGCCGATATCGGGAATATCGGCCCGACCGAGGACGCCGCGATGCGTCGTCCTACAGGTCGCAGCCCCCACACGCCGGGCAACCACCCGCAGTCAGACGGTCAGACGTGCGGAGTCGTGGAATCAATCATCTAATCCTGGCGATGTAGAACCCGTCGCTGCCCTCGACGTGGGGCAGCAGATACTCCCCGCCGGGGAGGACCGCCTCGCACTCCTCGCGGCGAAGCGTGCACACGGAGTAGACGAGCGCCCCGCCGGGGGCGAGCAGCGAGCGGGCGTGGTCCAGCATCGACCGCTGCAGGCCTGC
>DATAHR010000065.1:0-1618 GCA_036263035.1 Gaiellales bacterium
GCGCGTTCGAGGGCGCGGCGGCCGCGGTCAACCAGGAAGTAGCCGACGTGAGCCGCGCGGGCGGCGCGGGCGGCGCGGGCGGCGCGGGCGGCGCGGGCGACGCCGGCGCCGTTTGCAGCGTCATCGGTCGGCGCCGGCGGCAGGCCGGCGAGCTCCACCGCCTTGCGCGCCACCTCGTCTTCCGACAGCCGCCCGCGCTTGGCGATCTGCTCGACCGCGTGGCGGTAGTAGTCGCGCGTCGCGAAGTCCATCCCCGCGTAGACGCCGGCGGGATCGCCCCGCAGCGTCCGGTCGACGACGCTCATGGTTTCGACGAAGTCCCGCCACTCGGCGGCGCCCAGGAATCGGAGGCTGCCGATGCTATTGCCGATCGAGACCTGGTGCGCGGCCTGGTTCTGGCTCGCCTGCTGGAACACCTGCTCGATCGTCTGTCCCTGCTCGGCCAGCCGCTGTTCCAGCCACGTGACGGCGAACACCAGCGCCGGCCCCTGGCCCTGCAGCCGGCTGGCGAACTCGGCGACGAACGCGACGGTGAGCGGCGGGTCCTCGCGCACCATCTCCGCCAGGACGAGCACCACCCGAGCCGGAGCCGTCGCAGACGCCTCCAGCATCTGCTCGACCCAGTAGGCCGCCCGCTCGCGCTCCCGGCGCGCGTTCATCACGTGGACCGCCACTCGCCGCAGGTTCTCCAGCAGCGCCAGCCGGAGCATGATTGGGATCGCCCACAGCTCGCTCAGTCGCAGCGGTTGCACCGACTGGTATGCGGCGACGAACGCCCGAAGGCTCTCGCCGTCAACACGGCCGTCGGCGTGGGCGATCAGCTCCAGCGCGATCCCGTAAACCCTTGGCAGGCCGACCGACGGCCCGTCCGTCAGCCGCGGCAGCTCGCGGCTGTACCGCCGCGGCAGATGCCGGCGGGCCGTCCGGATCTGCTCCTCGATCAGGTGGTAATTGTCCAGGAACCACTCGGCGGCGGGCGTGATCCGACGCCCGAGCTTCACGGCGTCGGTGACGACCTCGTACGCATCGCGCAAAACCCGTTCGTTGGCGCGGAGCCGCGGCAGCAGGCGGTCCGCGCCGCGGGGCGCGCGGCCGCCCGGCCCCACCTCGTGCCAGCCCGCCAGCGACCTCGCGTGTTGCTCGAGCTGGCTGACACTGAACAATTCGGCGCGGAGCGGCTCTTCGCCCGCCAGCGGAACCGCGTCCTTCCCATTGATTCCCGGCGGCGGCCGCCAAAGAACGCGCTCGATCGTATGAAGGGCGGACCTTAGCTTTTCGCGTGTGTGAATGAACGTCGGCACTGGGTACCACGGTAACCCTGAGCGACATGGATTGCGAACGGGCGGCCGCGGCGGACCGAAATCAGGGACCCCGCGCGATGTCGGCGCTTCGGAGCATGACCGGTCCCTCGATCGGCGCGCCGTCTACCTCGACGCGTTGGAGCTCGTGCCCTGAGGAGCACGCCATGCCGTCCCAACAGTACGAGGGCCGCGCAGCTCCAGCGGCTGCGGACCGGCCGAAGAACGACGGCGTCAGCAGAATCTACGGCTTTGACCGAGAATTCGGCGCTGGCTACACTCCCCGTGTCCTCTCGGAGGAGTGGCAGAGCGGCCGAATG
>DATAHR010000066.1:0-3437 GCA_036263035.1 Gaiellales bacterium
GCGACGTCGTCGGCCCAGCGGCTGCCGCGGCGCCGCTCGCGCAGCTGATGCTCGATCTCGATCGCAACCTGCTCCGCCGATGCGCCGGCCATCCGGAGCAGCAGCGTGCGCAGGTCGTCGTGGGTGAACGGCGCAGGAGAGCCGACCTCGTCCCCGAGCCCGTCGGTGTAGAGCAGGAGCAGCTCGCCCTGGCGCATGTGCGTCCGCTGCTCGGAGAGCGAGACGCGCGGCACGATGCCAAGCAGCGTGCCCTTCAGACCGACGTCGCGCACCCGGCCGCTGCCGGCCAGCAGCGCGGGCGCATGGCCGCCCAGGCACGCCGTCAGCGTCAGCCCCGACTCCTTGCGCGGCTGCGCCTGGACGTAGGCGACGGTGACGAACCGGTGCGCGCTGATCTGGTCGAGCAGCTCCTGGTTGAGCGCCCGCAGCAGCCGGGAGGGGCTGCGGTAGGCCCGCGCCAGCGCGCGCAGGGCGGGCCGCGCGAGGCCCATGCCGGCCGCCGCCTCCGGCCCCTTGCCGCAGACGTCGCCGATCACGAGCGCCCAGCGGTCGTCGCCGGCGGCGAACACGTCGTAGAAGTCGCCGCCCGCCTCCAGGCCCTCGCCGGCCGGGAAGTAGCGCGCGGCAAGATCCAGCCGGGGCACCTCTGGCAGCATCCGCGGCAGCAGCCCCTGCTGCAGCACGTGTGCGACCCGGTCGCGCTCCTGGTACAGGCGGGCGTTGTCGATGCGGACAGCAGCGCGCCGCGCCAGCTCCTCGGCGACGGCGACGTCCTCGCGGTCGTATCGGCGCTCGGGGTCGGTCGACACGAGCGTGAGCGCCCCGAGCACGCGCTCGCGGGCCGCCAGCGGCACGGTGATGTACGACTGGAAGCCGAGCCGCCGGACGATCCTGAAGTGCTCCTCGTTGATGCACGTCGCCCGGAGGAACTGCTCGGACATGACCGGCGAGAACTGGGTGATCCCGCTCTCGATCACGTGCGGCGCCGGATGCGACGTCTGCTGGTTCGGCGCGAACTCCTCCCTCAGCCGGTCGGCCAGCGGCTGCAGCGACGGGTCGCGGTGCCGGGCGGCCACGCGCGTGATCGCGCCCCGCTCGTCGACGATGTCGACCAGACAGAGATCGGCGATGTCGAGCACCGTGCGCTCGGCCAGCCGCTCGAAGGCCTCGGGGTATGCGAAGGTGCGCGCCAGCATCTCGCTCACGTCCGAGACCAGCCGCAGCTTGCTCCAGGCCGCCTGTGCCGACAGGCGGGCGGCCGTCTCGGAGGCGAGCAGGCGGGCCCGCTCCTCCTCGATCTGCCGCCGCTCGCTGAGGTCGCGCACGAACACGGTCAACAGCGGCGGGCCCGGCAGCCGTACACGGTTGATGGTCAGCTCGACGGGGACGCGGCTGCCGTCACGATGCATGGCCTCCGTCTCGAAGCGAGTGCCGATCAGATCCGACTCGCCGCTCTCCGCGAACCGGCGCAGGCCGGCCTCGTGCCGCTCCCGCAGCTCTGGCGGGACGAGCAGCTCCGCCACGCGCCGGCCGACCATCTCGTCCGGAAGCCAGCCGAGCAGCTCGGTCGCGGCGCGATTCGCCTCGAGGATGCGGCCCTCCGCGTCACCGGTGAGGATGGCGTCGAGCGACGCCTCCAGCACGGCCGCCTTGCGAGCGTCGCTCTCAGCCAGCGCGGCGTCGGTGTAGATCCGATCCATCAGCTCGCCGACCTGCCGGCCGAGCCCCTCGAACACCGCGGTCAGCTCGGCGTCCTCCTCCAGCGTCTCGTCCGACAGCAGCTCCATGACGCCGATCAGCCGGCCGTGGCTGACGAGCGGGATGCCGACGGCGGAGCGAACCCCGGCCTCGGCCGCGCTCGCGGCGCGGCGGTAGACGGCAGCGTCGGTGAGGTCGTGGTACCAGAGCACCGTGCCGGTTGACCAGACGCGTCCGGGGAGGCCGTCGTCCGGCGAGAAAACGCGACCGCGGCTGTCCTCGATGAACCCGTCGAGGCCATCCCGCCCGGCCCACGTGACCGAGGGCACGAGCTGCTGCCCTGCGGGGCCGACGCGCCAGAGGACGCCCGCCTGGAAGTCGAGTGCCTCGGCGATCGCCCCCAGCACCCGCTCGCCCGCGTCGGCGATCCCGTCGGAGCCGGCGACGGCAGCGGCAACTGCGGTGTCGAGGCCTCGTGCCCGCCGCGCCGTGTCGTTCCGCGCATCACCGACGCTCATGGCCGGATCGTAGTCAGGAATCCATCAGCGTCCGCGCCGCGGCGCGGTCGACCATCTGCAGCGCGTCGGCGAGGACGACCATGTCCAGCGCCGCGATGGCGATCCGGGTCGGCCGGGGTGCGGCGACCAGGCCGCCGGCGAATCCGCTGGCGATCCAGACGGACAGGCAGTACGGGCACGTGAGCAGCTCACCCACCGCCCGGCGCAGCGACCCGCCGCGCGGGGCCTCGTTCACCTCGCCGCGCCCGGCGCGCTCCTGGAACTCGGTGAACGGCGCGCGCGCAAAGGTCGTCACCTTGTCCTTGGAGATGATGCGGGCGAGCTTGTAGGTGGCAACGCCCGCCGCAACCACGTCGCCGGTCGCCAGGCGCTCGGGCCAGCGCAGGCCGGCGCGCCGGGCGGCCAGCGCGCCGCCGCCGATCGCAACCGTGAACCCCGCCGTCAGCGCGGCCCGGCCTGCGAGCGGCACGGGCCGATCGGCATACCCCCTCGCAGGATGGAGGAGGGTCGGCTGGTCGGGCTCGGGGCTGGGCTGGTCCATCCAGATCGGTGTTCCCCCGCCGCGCCGGTGCGTAACATCTCGGCGTGACCGATCCGATCGCACTGGCCGGGGCCTGGCTCGAGGCGGCAAGGGAGGCCGGCGTCTCGCAGCCGGAGGCGATGGCGATCGCGAGCGCCGACGAGCGCGGCCGCCCATCGGTGCGGATGGTGCTGATGCGCGGGCTGGACGCGGAGGGCTTCCGGTTCTACACGAACCGGGAGAGCCGAAAGGCCGCGGAGCTCGATGCGAACCCGCACGGTGCGCTGGTGTTCCACTGGGACGCGCTGGGACGCCAGCTTCGTGCTGAGGGGCCGGTTCGGCGGCTCGGCGACGGCGAGTCGGACGCGTACTTTTCGGGCCGGCCGCGGGAGAGCCAGCTGGGCGCCTGGGCGAGCGAGCAGAGCAGGCCGCTCGGTTCGAGGCAGGAGCTGCTCGACCGGTTCGCCGAGACCGAGCGGCGGTTCGAAGGCGGGCCGGTGGAGCGGCCGCCGTTCTGGGGCGGCTACCTGCTCGTGCCCGAGGCGATCGAGTTCTGGGAGCACGGCGAGCACCGGCTCCACCACCGCAGACGGTTCGTGCGGGACGGCGAGCTGTGGCGGGAGGAGCTGCTGGCGCCCTAGGGCTCAGCCCGCGGGTGACGCAGCCCCGTCACGACCTGCGCCGATTCGGTCACGATCGCG
>DATAHR010000067.1:0-2485 GCA_036263035.1 Gaiellales bacterium
GTCGCGTCGATCAGCGTGTTCAAGACGCGAGTTGACGCTGAGGCGTCGAACAAGGTCGCCGAGGAGTGGGTTCGCACGAACCTTCCTTCGATGACCAAGCCGAGCACGGTGGCCGGCGAGCTCGTCGCCCACTAGCTCGACTGCTCCAGGGAGGCGGCGCTGGGGGTCGCCTCCCGAGAGCACCGCTGTGCGGCGACTCGCCGCGCTCCGCCGCTCCCCGCGGCCCAGTACAGCGTGCCAGGGCCATCGCCGGGTATCGTCTCTTGCATGGCTGATGCCTCAGAGTCGGACGATCGCCCAGCCAGGGACGAGCCGGAGGCACTTGCGGCGTCCGACGAGTCGCCCGCGACGCTGCCACCTGAACGAGACCGGCACGAGCGGCCGCAGGGCATGCTGCCGGGGAGAGAGCGACGCCGAACCGTAGTGGAACGCGGATTCGTTCGGATCGTCGCTACCGGAGGGGTCATCGGCGTCGCGACGATACTGGGCGCGGTGCTGGTGAGCCAGGACGTGGCGGGGTGGATCGTCGGCCTCGCGGTCGGACTGACCTCTGTCATCTTGGCCGCGCTGCTCTGGTCGTCACGGCAGCTCTAGGGCAGCGGTCATCGTCAATGTCTTGGCGATTGCGTCGCCCGCCGCAACGCCCCTCGCCTGACCCGCCGACTTCGATGGGCTACCATCCAACCCCGGCCCGTATGCTGGTGGGCCGGTCTTCAACGTTGGGATGGCCATCATGGCCGCGCCTCGGATCGAGAAACGTGTCCGGGCAGACGCAGAGCAGGTGCCGCGTCTACGCGCCGCAGCAGCCGCCTTTACCCGCGACCACTGCGACCACTCCGATGAGACGGCGCAGGCTGTCGCACTGGCGGTCACCGAAGCCTGCAGCAACGCCGTGCGCCACGCCTATCCCGGCTCGTCCGGTGAGCTGACGCTGACCGGACGTGTGGACGGCGACCAGCTCACGCTCACCGTGGTTGACGAGGGCGTCGGCCTCGTCACGGAGACACGCCCCGCCGCCGGTCGCCTGGGACTGCGGTTGATGCGCGAGCTCGCCACCACCACGATCACCTCCGACCAGCACGGCACGCGGGTGCACCTCCGCTTCCCCCGCACGACCGCGACGCAACCGAGCCGGTAGCGCACGATGTCGCTGCTACCAATCCCCCTCTCTTGGCGGACGGCACGCTGCGATGCTTGCGGGGAGCCGGTTCGCCACATGACGATCGGTCGGAACGACGTAACGCTCGACCCGAGTCCAGTGTCAGTCCTGTCGGAACGATTCAGCGCGACCGGAGCGGTGACCGCATACGAGCACCGGGTCGGATATCAGCCACACCGCTGTCCCCCGCCGCAATGACGCCGGGGCCACGTCGAGTGCGCTAGGCCGGCTCACGCCACATGGTCGTGATGCGGTGGCCGTTTGGCAGCTCGACCACACCGAACGGCTCGAACCCGAGCCGGGCGTAGCGCCGGTCGTTGTCGTTGTTCGTCGACTCGAGGTATGCCGGCATGCCCTCCCGATCGACGAGCTCGAGCGTCGCCGCGAGCAGCCCCATCCCCAGGCCCCTGCCGCGGTGCTCCGCGTGCGTGCCGAGCAGGCTCAGGTAGTAGTGCTCCGGCTCGTGCGGATGCGCCTGATCCAGGCGCTCGAACGCGTCGAGGATGACGGCGGCCCGTGCCTCGCCCACCAGCGCGACCAGGTGCTCGACGAATGCCTGCTCCTGCTCGGGGGTCAGCTCCGGCTCCCCGGGCGGCACCCACACGGCCGCCGCCTCACACCCCGGCGTCACGTGCGTCCAGCCGAAGCGCATCACCGCCTCGAGCAGGGGCGCCCAGAACGCCGCCGAGAGATCGAGCCGGGTGGCATCGTCGGGGACGCTGTAGGGCCCCCACACGGGATCGGCGGCAAACGCCGTGGCCATCACGGCCGTCACGGCCGGGAGGTCGTCGTAGGAGGCGGTGCGTAAGGCCGTCACGCCGCCATGTTTGCATGTCTCAGCCGGCGATGGCTGCCAGCTGGTCGGCGGCCCGGCGCTCTGCCCAGACATCGCCGACCGCTCGTGCCAGCTCGAGCGCCTCACCTGCCAGGGCCGATGCCCGAGCGGTGTCGCCGCACTCGGCGGCGAGCTCGGCCAATGCGCGGAACACCTCGGACACGTAGGAACCGGGCACCCCGCCGGCCCGTCCCAGCGCCTCGGCCTCCTGCAGATGGGCCAGGGCGGCGCGGTGGTCGCCGCCCGACCGAGCGGCTGCCGCCGAGGCCTCGAGCGCGCAGACCAGCAGAAGCGGCACGCCGAGCTCCCGCGCCACGCCCAGCGCCTGGGTCGCGTGCTCTGCGGCTGCGGCCACGTCGCCGGCGAGGCGGCCGGCCGTCGAGCGTATCCACTCGAAGTAGGACACGAACCAGAGATCACCGAGCCCGCGGCAGATCTCCAGCCCTTCCTCCGATGCCTCGCGGGCGGCTTCCAGATCTCCCTCCCGCACG
>DATAHR010000068.1:0-2684 GCA_036263035.1 Gaiellales bacterium
GCCTCCGCCGCGGCGATCGCCTCGGTCGCCTCGTCGGGCGACAGCAGGTTGGTCTTCAGAGAGAGCGCGACCACGCGAGCGGGCCGCACGTACCGCGCCATCCGCTCGTAGTCCTCGATCAGCTGCGGCAGCGGCGGGATCGGCGGCCCGTCGGGCATGTCCAGGTGCGTGCGACCGGGCTCGTGCACGAGGATCATCGCGTGAGGCGCCGACCCATGCAGCAGCCCCAGCGTCACGCCGGAGTAGCTGGGATGTGTGATCGACCCCTGTCCCTCGACCCACAGCAGGGCCCCCGAGCCGCCACGGCGCCGGCCCTCGAGCACGAGCTGCTCGCTCGCGCCGGCGACGTAGTCCGAGACCACCTCGTCGACGGCGATGCCCCACCCCGCGATGGCGATGCCGGTCTGCCCGGTGGGGATGAAGGCGCTCGGCAGGCCGCGCTCGCGCGCCGCCCGGTCGAGCTCGAGGCAGACGGTCATCTTGCCGAGGCTGCAGTCCGACCCGACGGTCGCCACGACGTGCGCATCGACGGTCAGGTTCTCGCCGGATGGCACGTTGAGGCCGGCCGGAGCGCGGCGCAGGTCGCGGATCTCGACGCCGCGTGCCTCCGCCGCCGCTGCAAGCTCGGGATCGTCGCCGAGGAAGTCGTGCAGGCCGCTCTCGATGTCGAGCCCGCCGTCGATTGCGCGCAGGATCACCTCCCGCCACTCGACGGGGAGCTTCCCGCCGGCCGGCGCGATCCCGATCATGAGGACCGTCGGCCGCCGCTCGAGCGCCTCGTCGATCCCGCCGACGACGGGCACGTCGAGGTTCAGCCCCGGGATGTGGTCGCGCACCTGCGTACCGGCGCGCGTGGAGTCGATGACGGCGACGACCTCGTGTGGGCTGTAGCGGAGCACACCGGTAGCGGTCTTGGCGTCGTGCTCGGCGAAGCCGCCCTCGGCAAGGATGGCGATGCGGGTCACGGCCACTGCTCCAGCGGTGTCACGCCCAGCCCCGCGAGGTCCGACGGCACGACGGCGCCGTCGACGAAGCCAAGCCCGGTGAACGCGTCGTTTGCGTTCAGCAGGTGGCCGTCCAGGTCGACGACATCGACCAGCGGCGAGAGCTGGACGGCGGCCGCGATGCCGAGCGACGTCTCGTTCATGCAGCCGAGCATCACCTTGAGCCCAAGCGCGCGTGCGGCGTGGATCATCCTGTGCGCCTCGCGAATGCCGCCCGACTTCGTGAGCTTGATGTTGACCCCGTCGGCGATGCCGCCCGCGCGTCCGACGTCCGGCAGGGTGTGGACGCTCTCGTCGAGCACGATCGGGATCGGCAGTGACGCGGCGTGCAGCTCTCGGTATCCGTCGACCTGATCGGCGTGCAGCGGCTGCTCGATCAGCTCGACACCGAGCGAAACCAGTTCGGGCGCGATCTCGCGTGTGAACTCCACGGTCCAGGCCTCGTTGGCGTCGACGCGGATGAGGGCATCGGGGGCCTGCTCGCGCACCGCGCGGACGCGGTCGAGGTCGCCCGGCCCACCGACCTTGATCTTGAGCGCATGGAAGCCTGCGGCGCGGCGCGCTCGGTCGGCGGTGCCCTCGAGGGTGTCGATGCTGATGGTGTAGGACGTGGGCGGCGGCGTCGGGTCGAGGCCGAACAACCGCCAAAGCGGCTGGCCGGCGAGCTTGCCCATCAGGTCGTGCAGGGCGCCGTCGATGGCGCACTTGGCCGCCATCTCGCCGGGAAGCTCGCCGATCCGCCCGAGCGTCGCCTCCAGTGCGAACGGATCGTCGCCGAGCAGCGTGCGGGCGCGCTCGAAGAACGCCATGGCGCTCTCGCAGCTCTCGCCGTAGCGCTCGTCCGGCGCGCCCTCGCCGTAGCCGGTGACACCGTCGTGCGTGATCGCCACCTGGACGATGTCCTCGGACGTGGTGGTGTTGCGGGAGATGACGAAAGGCTCGGCCAGTTCGACGGTGAAGAGGCGAGCGGTCAGTTCCACGCGCGCGAGCGTACCCCATGCGCAGGCGGGCGTGAGGCGGCGGTAGACTGCCTGCTCCGCGCCTGTAGCTCAGGGGATAGAGCGTGCGCCTCCGGAGCGCAAGGCCGTAGGTTCGATTCCTACCAGGCGCATCGTTCCGCTCAACGATGCGGTTCCCATCACCCGGCGAGTGCAATCGACCCGCAAGCTCGCCAGATTGATGGTGTAAGTGCAGCACGTCCCGACCGTGCCGCCGGAGCGCCGGCGGACAGCACCATCGTCACTCAGCGGCCAGCATCGCCTCCAGCCGCTGGGCCATCGGCCGGATGCCCTTCCGCCGCGCACACTCGAGGGCCTGGACAAGAGCCGCCCGGGACTCGTCCGGCCGTCCGGTGAGCCGGAACACCTCCGACAGGTCGGCGTAGGCGATCGCTTGATACTGGGTGTTCTCGATGCCATCCGCCATCGCCATCGCCTCGCCGATGGTCCGCGCAGCGTCCTCCGCAGCTCCTCGGCGAGCGAACACCTTCGCCCGAACGAGCCGCGCGAGGAGCTGCGTCGAGACGTCGTCGGTCGCGCCCAGTGCAGCCGATCGGTCTGCCCACGAATCCGCCTCGTCGAGCCGGTCGAGCGCGTAGTACGCCCGAGCGACGAACGCCGCTGCAGTCGAGCACCATGACCGCTCCCCAAGCTGGTCGAGCATCTCGCACCCCCGCACGCC
>DATAHR010000069.1:0-32173 GCA_036263035.1 Gaiellales bacterium
GTGCCTCGACGTCGGGAGTCTCGTCGTCGTCGTTGCGACGCTTCCCGTTCTTGTCGTACTCGGACATTCCTTCTTCCTCCTGCTCGGTGTGCCGAACGCAAACTCTGAGCACATGACGGCTCGGCGCACCGAAATCTTCCCACATGTTTGAAAAATCGCAAGGACGTGGTGAAATGCGGCATGCTCCCTTCCTGGCTGCGTGAGCCCGCCGGCGCGTTCCGCGACGCATTCGCGAACCGCGATCTCCGTCGGCTGGAGCTCGCCTATGCGGGGTCCGTCGCAGGCGACTGGTGCTTCAACCTCGCGATCGCGGTCTACGCGTACGAGCAGGGCGGGGCGAAGGCCGTAGGGCTGCTCTCCATGGCACGGTGGCTGATCGGCGGCTTTTCCGCCCCCTTTCTCGCCGTGCTGGCCGACCGATACCCGCGCCGCTCGGTCATGTGCGGATCGGACGCCGTCTGCATTGCTGTCACCGTGCTTGCGGCCGTGGCCGTCTGGACGTCCGCTCCGCCCATCCTGGTCTACCTCGCGGCGATCCTCGTCTCCGCGTCGGCCGGCGCGTTCGAGCCGGCACAGACGGCGATCGTGCCCACGCTGACGGAGACACCGGAGCAGCTGACCGCCGCGAACGTCGCGACCGGATCGATCTCCAGCATCGGTTCCTTCGCCGGGCCGGCGATTGGAGGTATCGCGCTGGCCGTGGTCGACCTGAGCTGGGTGATCGCGCTCGACGCAGTGAGCTTCATCTGGTCGTTCCTTCTGCTCTTTGCGATCGCCGCTGATCGGCGCCCCGAGCGTCCGGAGGAGTCGGTCGACTTCGTGCACGAGGTGACTGCGGGATTCGTCGCAGTCGGCCGAGACACGCGCATGCGAGCCATCGTCGCGCTCGCCAGCGCGCAGGTCTTCGTCCTTGGCGCCGTCACTGTTCTGATCGTCGTGCTGGCCCTCGGGCCGCTGTCCATGGGGGAGTCGGGGGTCGGCACGCTCAATGCCGCCGTTGGCGTCGGGGGGTTGGTCGGCAGCGTCGTTGCGGCCCTGATCGTCACCCGCGGCAACCTCGGCCTGCACTTCGCGGTCGGCCTCCTCGGCTGGGGTTTTCCAATCGCCCTGATCGCCGGCGTCACCGAGCCGTGGTTCGCCCTCGCGATGTTCTTCGTCGTCGGGGTCGCGAACGTCCCGCTGGACGTTGCGTGCATCACCCTGCTCCAGCGGATAGCCCCGAACGAGATCCAGGGCCGGGTGTTCGGCGCGTTGGAAACGTCGTTCTCGCTCGCCCTCGGGCTGGGCGCCGTGGTCGCCCCTGTCCTGCTCGATGCGGTGGGCACGCGGGCGACGCTGATCGCGTTCGGCTCCCTGCTGCCGGTGCTCGTCGCGGTGTCCGTCCCGATTCTGCGCCGGTTGGACGTCGGCGTCGTGGCGCCCGAGCGCCTGGCGGCCGTCCGCGCCACGCCGATCTTTGCGCCGCTCCCCGAGCCCGCGCTCGAACGCATCGCCTCCCAGCTGGACCCGGTCGCCGCACCCGCCGGCACGGTGGTCATGCGGCAGGGCGACGCCGGCGATCGGTTCTACCTGGTCGTGTCGGGCGAGCTGGCGGTCGACCGTGACGGGGCGACGGTCGCGCAGCTGGGCCCCGGCGATCACTTCGGCGAGATCGCCCTGGTTCGGGACGTTCCGCGCACCGCCACCGTGCGCGCCGTCACGGACGTGGACCTGCTCGCCCTCGACCGTGACGAGTTCATCGCCACCGTCACCGGCCATGATCCCAGCCGAGAGGCCGCGGACGCCGTCATCAGCGCCCGCCTGGGCGGTATGCGCGCCGGGGCCGCGTCGCTGTAGGGTGGGCGCGTGAACGAGGCCGTCACGGTGGCGTGCATCCAGGCGGAGCCGGTGATCCTCGACCGCGAGGCGACCATCGACCGCATCGCCGAGCTGGCCGGGGACGCGGCCGGGCGCGGCGCGCAGCTGGTGCTGTTCCCCGAGACCTTCGTGCCCTGCTACCCCTCGAACCGCTGGGTGCGGCTGCTGGCGGCGGGTGCGGACGAGGCGGCGCGGGCGACCTTCGCCCTGCTGATGCGGGAGTCGGTGGAGGTTCCGGGGCCCGCCTGCGACCGGCTGGGTGGCATCGCCCGGGAGCACGGGCTGTGGCTCGCGGTCGGGGTGAACGAGCGGGACGGGGGCACGATCTACAACTCGCTGCTCGTGCACGGCCCGGACGGCGAGCTGGCGCTCCACCACCGCAAGCTGATGCCGACGAACCACGAGCGGCTCGTGTGGGGCCTTGGCGACGGGCGCGGGATGGAGCCGGTAACCGCCCCGTTCGGCAGGTTCGGCGGTCTGATCTGCTGGGAGAACCTGATGCCGCTGCCGAGGGCCGCGCTCTACCAGGCCGGGCTCGACATCTACCTCGCCCCGACGGCAGACGACAGCGACTCGTGGCAGGACTCGATGCGGCACATCGCCCGCGAGGCGCGCTGCTACGTGCTCACGTCATGCGTCTTGCAGCATGCGAGCAGCCACCCGCCGGAGGTGCCGATCGCCGAGGGGCCCGAGCTGATGGACCGCGGCGGGGCGGCGATCCTGGCGCCAGACGGGACGTACCTGGCGGGGCCGCTGTACGACGAGCCGGGGATCGTCACGGCGACGCTTGAACCCGACCGGCTGGCGGCGGACAGGCAGCGGTTCGATCCGGCCGGGCACTACAGCAGGCCGGACGTGTTCGAGCTGGTGGTGCGGTCACCTACTCGCTAACCGCGGCGGCTATTCCCAGCGGAATTCTTGGTCCGTGGTGGTCTCCATCCAGCCGAGGGGCTCATGCTCCTCGACGGGGGCGGCGACCGGGATGGTCAGCGTGTCGGCCGGGATCTCGAGTGCGACGGCGGGATGCTCGCCGGTCTCCTCTTCCTCGCGGCGCGCCTCGTCCTCGGACTTGAACAGTGGATGGTTTTCGAACGGGTCGTCGACGATGAAGTCGTCGATCGGCATGCGCTCGTCGAGATGGCCGTTTCGGCGCTTGAGCGCAAGATGATCCTCGATCACCGAGGCGAACAGCGAACCGCTACCGGACATGCAAAAACCCTCCGTTGATGGATGCCTGAGCCCGAAACCCGCCGGTGAGTGTACCAACCGAATGTAATTCTCTCGTAAACACGGAGAACGGCTGGAGGCGCTAGCTTACCCGGTTTTTGCCGGCCCGCTTGCTTGCGTAGAGCGCATTGTCGGCCGTGGCGATGAGGTCAAGCTGCGTCTGATCGTCAAACGGTCCCGACGCCACGCCGAAGCTGGCGGTGACCGCGATGCGGTCGCCCTCGCCGAAGCTGACCTGCTGGTCGGCGATCGCGACCCGCAGGCGCTCGGCCAGGTTCACGGCACCCTCCCGGTCCGTCTGGGGAAGCAGCACCGCGAACTCCTCGCCGCCGTAGCGGGCGGCGAGGTCGATGTCGCGGATGTGGTTGGCAATGGCGGCGGCCACCGCGCCGAGCACCGCATCCCCGGCCAGGTGCTTCATCGGATGCGTGTCGTTGATCCGCTTGAAGTCGTCGATGTCGAGCAGGATCAGCGACAGCGGCGTGCCGAACCGGTGGGCGCGCTCGAACTCCCGGCCGAGCACCTCGTAGAACTGCCGTCGGTTCGCGAGCCCGGTCAGGTCATCCGTGACCGCCTGCTGCTCGACCGCCCGGTGCAGGCGTGCGTTCTCGATCGCCACCCCGGCCTGCACGGCGAGGCCCGCGAGCGTCTCCACGTCGTCGGGGCCGAAGCTGCCCTCCGCGGGATCGACCACGGTGACGACGCCGAGCAGGTTCTGCTCGCGGACGATGGGGACGGCCACCAGCGGCCGTGGCGCGGCAGACCAGCGCGGCTGCTGTGCAAGCAGCGCCTCGCCCTCCAGGCCGTGCCCCGCCGGGACGACCATGGGCAGGTCGGCGCGGGAGCCGCGAGCCGTTCCCAGCCGCACCTGCTCCGTTGCCTCGCCGCGCTCGACGTCGTACAGCAGCAGGCGTCCGCCGCGCGCCTTCGTCGCCTGCACCGCAGTGTCGAGAACGGCCCCGAGCAGGGCCCGCAGGTCGTGGGTCGCCGCCAGCGTCTCGCCGTAGCGGGCCAGGGTCGCCTTCAGCCGGGCGCGCTCGCTCTCGAGCTCGGACATGCGGTCGGACAGCTGTCCGGACATGGTGTCGAGCGCGACGTTCAGCTCCTCGAGCTCGTCGCCTCCCCCGCGCGGCAGCGGCGACTCGGAGCGGACGAGGGCGAGCGCCCGCTGCGACAGCTCGACCAGCGCCCGCGAGATCCGGTCGGCGGCGAGCAGCGCACAGGCGGCCACGATCCCGGCCAGCACTGCGAGGGGGATCAGGAGCTTCAGCCGCACTGCGTCGATGCGATCGGCGATCCGGCTGCTCGGGTAGTCCGCGACCAGCTGCGCCGGCCGTCCGGGCCCCTGCACCTCGACCGCCTGCGCACGAACGTCGGTCGTGCCGATGCGGGCATCCGCGGCCTGTCCCGAGCGCAGGCCGGTGGCCGGGCCGGCGGGGCCGCCGATGCTCGCAATCGAGCGCCCGCCGACCACCAGCGCGAGGCCGACGCCCTCGGCCACCGGGCTCTGGGACTGCACCCGAAGCAGCGTGTCGGTGTCGAGCGGCAGCGAGACGATCACCCGGCGGTCATGGGCCTCCGGGCGCAGCCGGGCGGTGGTGCTCCAGACGGTGCCCTCCGGCACCGAGCCGGCGAACGTGCCGCGGTCATCGGCCAGCGCCACCGAGTAGCCGGAGGGCACCGCTGACAGGTCGACGCCCGAGCCGTCCCGCCGCACGAAGGCGCGGGCGACGTCCGGCCTGCCCGCCATCTGCACCGCCAGCGTCTCGGCCACCTCGAGCTGCGCGCGGTATGCAGCCGCGGCGCCGGCCGCCCCCGCCGAGAGCTTCGAGTCCACTGAGCGGACCTCGTCGCCGGCGAGCAGCGCCTGCACGATCAGCCCGGCCGCGACGAGCGGCACGATGGCCAGCCCGACCAGCACGATGGACAGCTTGTGACGAAACCGCACGCTGCTCCGATGACCTCGCTCCCAGACCCCTGCCTACCCGATTATAGGACCCAGCCGGGGGCGGGCGAGCGCCCCTTTTGGGGGAGGTCGAACCTAGTAGGCAGCCAGATCGGCGGCGGCGGCGAGGATGTCGGCCTCGAGCGGCAGGTACTCACGCTCGAGCGGCGGCGCGAAGGGGATCGGCGTGTCCAGCGCCGCCACGCGGCGCACCGGCGCGTCCAGGTGCTCGAAGGCGTCCTGCGCGATCACGGCGGCGACCTCGCCGCCGAACCCGCCGGTGAGGTTGTCCTCGTGGACGATCAGCGCCTTGCCCGTCTTGCGGACGGACGCGAGCACCGTCTCGCGGTCGAAGGGGACGAGCGTGCGCAGGTCGACCACCTCGACCGACACGCCCTGGGCCGCCAGCGAGTCGGCGACCGCAAGCGACAGCTGCACGGTCGAGGCATAGGTGATGATCGAGAGGTCTGTCCCCTCGCGCACCACCGCGGCCTGGCCGAGCGGCACCAGCCGCCCGTCGCGCGGGCCGGTGGCGACGTCCTGCTTCACCCGCCGGTACAGGAACTTGTGCTCGCAGAAGACCACCGGGTTGGGGTCGCGGATGGCCGAACGGAGCAGGCCGTACGCGTCGACCGCGGTCGCCGGGCAGACGATCTTCAGGCCGGCGTGATGATGGAACCAGGCCTCGACGTTCTCGGAGTGATACGGGCCGCCGCCGACGCCGCCGCCGTTCGGGCAGCGCACGACCATCGGCACCGCCCAGCCGATCCGATAATGCATCTTGGCAGCGCAGGTGATCAGCTGGTCAAACGCGCAGGAGACGAAGTCGGCGAACTGCATCTCGGCCACCGGCCGCTGGCCGGACATGGCGGCACCGACAGCCACGCCGACGATGCCGGACTCGGCGACCGGCGTATCGATCGAGCGCAGCTCGCCAAAGCGCTGCTGCAGCTCCTTCGTTGCGCCGAACGCGCCGCCCTGGCGGCCAACGTCCTCGCCCATCACGAACACTCGGTCGTCGATCTCCATCTCGTCGTGGAGCGCTGCCCGGATCGCCTCGAGGTAGGTCAGCTCAGGCATCGGTCGGCTCCGCGAACACGCCGGTGTGCGCCTCGGACGGATCGGCGTAGCCGTCGGCGTCGGCTCGCTCCACCGCCTCGTGCACCTCGTCCTTGACCCGCTCGCGGATCTTCTCGAGGTTTTCATCGGCGATCGAGCGCTCGTCGAGCAGGCTCTGCTCGAGCCGCTTCAGCGGATCCTTGTCCGACCACTCGGCCAGCAGCTCCATCGGCATGTAGCTCTCGTACTTGTCGTGCGCGGCATGTCCCGCCATCCGGTAGGTCTTGCACTCGATGAAGCGGGGGCCGTGGCCGGCGCGGCACTGCGCGACCGCCTCGACCATCGCCGAGTAGACGGCGAGCACGTCGTTGCCGTCGACCTCGACGGCCGGGATGCCGTACCCGAGGGCCTTCTTGTAGAGGTCGGTGACCTTGGTCTGCTTGCTGATCGGCGTCGTGTAGGCCCAGCGGTTGTTCTCGGCGACGAAGACGGCCGGCACCTCGAGCACCGCCGCGATGTTCAGGCCCTCGTGGAAGTCACCGCGCGAGGTGGCGCCGTCGCCGAAGGAGGTGACCGCGACGCGATCCTCCCCGCGCTGCTTGTAGGCCAGCGCTGCACCCACCGTGAGCGGGATCATGTCCGCCATGTGGGAGACCTGGCAGGGGATGTTCCACTCGCGGCCGCCGATGTGCAGGTTCCCGTCCTTGCCGCGGGTGGTCGACCCGGCCTTGCCCATGAACTGGGCGAACATCCGCCAGACGGGCACGCCGTGGACGAGGTAGGAGCCGAGGTCGCGGATCCACGGTGACAGCCAGTCGCCGTCCGGCCCCTTTCGCAGCGGCGTCGCCATGCCCACCGAGATCGCCTCCTGGCCGCGGCCGGTGTAGTAGCTGCCGGGCAGCTTTCCCTGCCGGTAGAGGTTCAGCGCGCGCTCCTCAGTCGCGCGCGTGAGCACCATCCAGTAGTACAGGTCGAGCGCCTCCTCGTCGGAGACGCGGGGCGCGGGCGCGGGCTCGGGAACGGCGGCAATGTTGCGTGCGGGCGTGCTCATCAGGTGGGCTGGCTTCCGTGATTCGGGGTCGCGGACAGGTGGTGGCCGGTGTATCGGTCAGGACCGCCGGGAAACTGAAGCGGATGCGGCTCGGGGCGGTTTCGGTCCACCACAACGGCCCTCATAGTAGCCACGCGCCCGGAGGGGTCAACGAAGCTCAACTCGGCCTTAACCCGGCCGATCACCCCTGCGATGCAGCCGTCAGTCCCGGCATCGCCCACCCCTGCAGATGCGGCAGCCGCCGCAGCGACCTGGCGCGCCCGCGTCGAGGACGTGCAGCGCCGCGCCGCACAGGCGCTCGACTCAGCCGACCTGAGCGGGCTTGCCGAGCTGTTCGGCGAGCTCGACAGCTGGACGGATGAGCAGCGCGCCTACCAGGCCCGCTGCCGGATCGCCGAGGCCACGCTGGCCTACCGGCCACTGCAGCCGGCACTGTGGCCGCCCGCGTTTGCAACCACGGCCCGGTGCCTCCTGGATGCGCTCGAGCGCGAGCAGCGCGAGCCGGTGCTGCTGAACCTGGCCGGCGTGCTGCTCTACGAGCTGACCGAGAGCGCAGGCGCCGAGGCGCTGTTCCGGGCGGCGTTGCGGCTCGACCCCGAGCTCGAGCATGCTGAGGCAAACATCGCCGCCTGCCGCGCGCGGGGCCAGGCGGCCCCGCCCCGCGGTGCCGTCGCCGCCGCACTGCGCCTGCTCGGCAAGCGCGCCCGCGCCGTCGCTGCGAAGGCACGGCCGGCCCGGGACCTGACCCTGTCGCTGATCATGATCGTCAAGGACGAGCAGGAGATGCTGCCGGGCTGCCTGGAGGCGGTGAGGGACGTCGTAGACGAGATGATCGTCGTCGATACCGGCTCGACCGACGACACGGTGACGATCGCCGAGGGATTCGGCGCGAAGGTCGTTCACTTCCCATGGAACGGCTCGTTCGCGGACGCACGCAACGTCTCCATCGACCATGCGACGGGTGACTGGGTCATGTACCTGGACGCCGACGAGCACCTGATGCCCGAGGACGCCCCGGCCCTGCGCGATCTGCTCGGCAAGACCTGGCGTGAGGCCTTCTACCTGGTCGAGACCAACTACACCGGCGGCGACGACTCGGGCGCGGCCGTCACCCACCACGCACTGCGCCTCTGGCGGCGCCGTCCGCAGTACCGCTTCGAGGGCCGCATCCACGAGCAGAAGACGCACACGATGCCGACGTATCTGCCGGAGCGGTTCGAGACGACCACCATCCGGATGCGCCATTACGGCTACCTGCGCAGCCGCATCACCGCCAAGGACAAGTCGCGGCGGAACATCGAGCTGCTCGAGATCGAGGCGCGCGAGAACCCGAGCCCATTCAACCGGTACAACCTGGGATCGGAGTACCTGGCCCTCGGTGACGCCGCCCGCGCGCGCGAGCACTTCGACGCTGCCTGGGCCGACCTCCGGCAGCACGACCGCTGGCAGGGAGCCGGCTACGCCACCCTGCTGGCAGCGCGCGTCGCGACGGCCCGCCGCGGTGCCGGCGACATCGCCGGCGCGCGCCAGGTGATCGCTGAGGGGCTCGCCGCCTTCCCGGACCACACCGACCTCGTGCTCGAGGATGCGATGTGCGCTCGCGAGCAGGGGTCGCTGGACGAGGCGCGGGCGCTCGCGCAGCGATGTCTGGAGATGGGCGACGCGCCTGCCCGCTACGCCGCGACCGTCGGCAGCGGCACGTTCCTCGCCGCCTGCCTGCTGGCAGAGCTCGAGCAGGCGGCGGGCCGCGACGCCGAGGCGGAGCGGCTGTACCGCGAGGCGCTTGACCGGCACGAGGACTACGTCGCTCCGGTGCTGCCGCTGGTCGCGCTGATGGCGGCGCGCGGCGCGGACGAGACCGAGATCGCCGCGTCGGTGCCCGGCCGCCCGACCGCCAGGCTGCTGGCGGCAACCGCGCTCTATGAGTCGGGCCGCCACGAGGCGGCCGACCGCTGGTTCCGCGGCGTGCTCGCCGCCCAGCCGGCCAACGGCGCCGCCCGCATCGGGCTGGTCGAGGCGCTGCTCTCGCAGCGGCGCTACGAGGACGCGGCCGCCGAGGCGGCGCTCGAGGCCTCAGATTCTCCGCTCGCCGCGACGGCATGGTCGGCGCGGCTGTTCGCCATCGCCGTGATGGGCGATGGAGACGAGCTGGAGGCGGGTCTCGAAGCGGCGGCGGCGGCCGGGCTGCCCGCACACGATGCGCAGCTCTACCGGGCATGGGCCGACGCGCTGCGCGGGCGGCCGCTGACCCGCATGCTGCCCGGCCCGGCCGCGGAGACCGCGGCGACCGCGCTCGAGGCGCTGCTGCGGGTCGAGGAGTTCGGAGCCTTCGAACGGCTCGCCCCGGTGTGGGAATCGATCGACATCGACTCACAGGAACGCCATGAGCGGCTGGCGCGGATCTACCTGCGCCGCGGGTTTCTCGAATCCGCTGCCGACGAATGGATCGCGTCCGTCCGCATCGAGCCCGACGCGGGCGCCATGCTGGGCCTGGCCCAGGTGGCCGTCGCCCGCGGCATGCACGCCGAGGCCGTCGAGTTCGCCGAGGAGGCGGTCGCGCTCGACCACGGGCACGCCGTCGCCAACAGGTACCTCGCCGCGCTGACGAGCAGCGCCCGAACCGCGGCATGACGGCGCGCTAAACCGGATCGCAACTTGGCCGATTACGGAGTCACACACTCAGATCCACGGACGGGTCGGAGGGCAACCAGTGACGGACCACGGAATCACGCCAATCAGCGGTGTAGACGGCATCGCACTCGGACGGCCGAGCAGGCCAGCGCCTGCGCTGCAGCTCGTGCCCAGCGAGCCGCCGCCGGCGCTCCGGGACGAGTACCACGCGGCTGCGCGCGTGATCGAGGAGCTCGCCGCTCACCAGATCAACCTGCACTTCGAGGTCGACGAGGACACGAACCGCGTGCGCGTTCAGATGCTCGACCACCACGGCTCGGTCATCCGGGAGATCCCGGCGCGCAGCCTGCTCGACTCCCTTTCCGGCGGCGGCCTGATCATCGACCACAGGAGCTGAGGTGACGCTGGGCGCATCTGGCAGCAACGGCGCTTCCCCGCTGTTCAACATCAGCGGCATCGCCTCGGGCATCGACACGAACTCGCTCGTGAGCCAGCTGATGCAGATCGAGCGCCAGCCCCAGGTGCGGCTGCAGAACCAGCAGACGGTCGAGCAGGCTCGCCAGCAAGCGCTGCGCGACGTCAACACCCGCCTCTCGAACCTGCAGGATGCGATCGCAGGCCTGCGCGACCCGGGCACCTGGGCCGACCAGCAGACGGTCGACTCCAGCGACCCGACGCACGTCACGGCCACCCGCACGGGCGGCGCCGCCGCGGGCGGCTACGAGATCTCGGTCACGCGGCTGGCCCGCGCCCAGCAGCTGACGCAGGGCACCGCCGTCTCGGCCGCGTCGGCCGACGGGACGCTCACGATCGCGGTCGGCTCCGGCACCGCGGTCAACGTCGCGCTCTCAGCCGGTGATTCGCTGCAGACCGTCGCCGACCGGGTCAACGGCTCCAGCGGGTCGCCGGTGTATGCCACGGTGGTGAACGGCAAGCTCGTGCTGTCCGCCAAGACGACGGGCGCCGCCAACACCATCTCGGTCACCGGCAGCTCGGCCGCCGACTTCGGCTTCGCCGAGTCGCAGAGCGCGCAGGACGCCTCCTACTCGATCGACGGCGTCTCCAAGACGTCGAGCTCCAACACCGTGACCGACGGGCTGGCCGGCGTGTCCTTCACGCTGAAGGGGATCACCTCGTCGCCCGCGTCGCTCACGGTCGGCGCACCGGGACCGGATGCGGCGGCCATCCAGAGCAAGGTGCAGGCGTTCATCGACCAGTACAACTCGACCATCGACTTCGTGCAGTCGAAGCTGACCGAGAAGCCGGTGGCCAACGCCAGCAACAACGCCGACCGCGCCAAAGGCGTGCTCTACGGCGACGCGGGACTGCAGAACCTGCTGGCCAACCTGCGCAGCGCCGTCGCCACGCCGGTCAGCGGTCGGCCGTCGACCCTGTCGATGCTGTCCCAGGTGGGCGTCTCCACCGGCGCGGCGGTCGGCACGGGCGCCCTCAACCAGGACCACATCGCAGGAAAGCTGTCACTGGACGCGTCGGCTCTGACAACGGCCCTCACAAACAGCTTCGCCGACACCAAGGCGCTCTTCACCACCACCTCGGGCACGGCCACCAGCCTGGGCATCGGGCAGCGGCTGAACGCGCTCGTGGACGGCATGACGAACGCGACCACCGGCATCCTCACCACGCGGATCAGCGACGAGCAGAGCACCATCGACGACCTCAAGCGCCGGTCGGACGACATGAACGTGCGCCTGACCGCGAAAGAGGCGTCGCTGCGTACGCAGTACACGGCGATGGAGACCGCGCTGGCACAGGCGCAGTCGCAGGGCCAGTACCTGTCGTCACAGCTCGCGCGCCTGGGTTAACTCAATACGCCGTAGCGGGAGCCGACTACCAGAGCGTCCCCCGTCGTCCGTGTGAGGAGCGACCCGCTCGATGAACCCGTACAGCAGCGCGAAGCAGGCATACACCGAGTCGAGTGTGCTCACCGCGCCGCCGGAGCGCCTGGTCGTCATGCTCTACGACGGTGCGATCCGGTTCCTGCGCCAGGCGGGGACGGCCATGCGAAGCGGCCAGCGCGACGTCGCCCTCGTGCGGGTGCAGCGGGCCGAGGCGATCATCAACGAGCTCAACTACACGCTCGACATGCGGCAGGGCGAGGTGGCGACGCGGCTGCGCTCGATCTACCTCTTCTGCAAGCGCCACCTGACCGAGGCGCTGATCGAGCGCGACCCGGAGAAGATCGACGAGGTGATCCGGCTGCTCGGCGAGCTGCGCGAGGCGTGGGAGCAGATTGCGGGCCAATCGGCGGCGGCCGGGGAGTCGGCCGCGGCGGCGTCGTAGGAGGTCGGAGATGGATGCCATGGAGCGCTACACGATGCTGCTGGATCTCGCCCGGCGCGAGAGCGAGCTGATCGCCGCGGGGCGCTGGTCGGAGCTGGTCGATCTCGAGCACGAGCGGCGGGAGCTGATCGCGACGCTGCCGTCGCGGCCGCCCGCCGAGGCGCGCGGCGTGCTGGAGGAGGCGAAGGCGATCGTGACGCGCAACGTGGCATCGATCGTCGAGGCGACCGACCGCACGGTGGCGCAGCTGGCGCTGGTCGGACGCGGCAAGCAGGCGATGGCCGGCTACGGCGGCGGCCCTCGCGCCTCCTCGTTCGTCGATCACGCGGCGTAGGGCGACGTCGGGTGAGAAACGGGGCAGCGTGGAGGCTGGCCCGAGGGGCTGGCGTATGGTTGCTGCGGTGGTTGGCCGGTGTCACGGGCGGGTCACGGAACCAATTGACAGTTCGACTGAATGCCAGTTGGCCGCCTTGCGCAACCTCCCTCACCCCCGCCACCCCTTCTCCCACGCGGGCCTAAAACGCCGCGGCGGCCCGTCGATTACCGAGGTGCCCGCACGGATCGCGGGCTCGAAGGACCCACGGACGGGCCCGATATCCACTCGATTGGAGATTGGACGGACGTGGAGCTCTTCGATACCACCATGGTCGGCCTGGAGCGGGCAATGAGCGGGGCGCAGCTGCGCCAGCAGGTGCTCGCCAACAACCTCGCCAACGCCAACACCCCGAACTTCAAGCGCTCGGACGTGGACTTCCACGCAGCGCTCGCAAACGCGTTCGACAGCGGCCACGCCACGCCGGCCCTGCTGAACGCCACCTCGTTCACGGTGCAGACCGACACAGGGTCCGCGATGCAGGCGGACGGCAACGACGTCGACGTCGACACCGAGATGGCGAACCTCTCCGAGAACTCGCTCGACTACCAGTCACTGACCTCCGTGCTGGCATCGCGGGTGAAGATCCTGCAGACGGCGCTGGGCACGGGAGGTGCTTCCTGATGGGCATGTTCGACGCACTCAGCATCTCGTCCACCGGCATGAGCGCGGAGCGCCTGCGGATGGACGTGATCGCCGAGAATCTGGCCAACGCCGAGACGACGCGCACCCCGGAGGGCGGGCCCTACCGCCGGCAGGAGGTCGTGCTCGAGCAGGCGTCGCCCTCGTTCGGCGAGGTGCTCGGCGGCGTCCGCGTCGCCGGTATCGTCAGCGACAGCTCGCCTGCCCGCCGGGTCTACGACCCCGGCCATCCGGACGCTGACAAGCAGGGCTACGTCACGCTGCCGAACGTCAACCCGGTCAACGAGATGGTCGACCTGATCACCGCGCAGCGCGGCTATGAGGCCAACGTGACGGCGATGAGCGCCGCCAAGCAGATGTTCACCAAGACGCTGGACGTCCTGCGCTGATGATCGACCCGATCTCGGCATCCGCGCTCGGCCCCGAGTTCCAGGTCGGCGGCATCGGCGCCGCGCCCGGAACGGCTGCCGCCGGCAGCTCCGCCGGCGGGTCGTTCGGCAGCCTGCTCACCGACAAGATCGGGGCGCTGAACGACATCCAGAACAGCGCCGCCGACGCGTCGCAGGCGCTCGCCACCGGGCAGGCGACCGATGTTGCCTCGGTGGTCACCACCGTCGAGCAGGCGGCCCTGGCCATGCAGCTGGCCGTCCAGGTGCGCAACAAGGCCGTCGACGCCTACCAGGAGCTGATGCGGATGCAGGTCTGACGCTGCGTCCGCCTGACCCGCCTCGACTCCCCCTCACCGCATGCCCAATCTGACCACGCTCCGTGATTTCTGGCGCAGCCTCGAGCCGCGCGCGCAGATGACCCTCGTCGGCTCCATGCTGGCCGTGGTGGTCGTCATGTACGGCATCTACCACTTCTCGTCGCAGCCGAGCTACTCCACCATCCAGACCGGGCTCGACCCGTCGTCGACCGGCCGCGTCACCTCCGCCCTGGCTGCCGCCGGCGTCACCTACAAGCTCGAGAACGGGGGGACTGCGATCGCGGTCAAGAGCGGTCAGGAGTCGCAGGCGCAGGTCGCGCTCGGCTCCGCCGGCCTGGCCAGCGGCGGCCACGTCGACTTCTCGCTGTTCGACCACTCGTCGCTGTCCACGACCGACTTCCAGCAGCAGGTGAACTACCAGCGCGCACTGGAGGGGCAGATCGCAAACACGATCGAAGGCATCTCGGGCGTCGACTCGGCCCAGGTGCAGCTGGTGCTGCCGAAGGATCAGCTGTTCCAGGACCAGGCGTCGCAGGCCACCGCGTCGGTGATGGTCGACGCCCCGCTCGGACTGACATCCTCGACCGTGCAGGGCATCGCCCACATGACCGCCTCGAGCGTGCAGGGGCTCGATCCGCAGAACGTCACGATCACCGACGAGACCGGCGCAATGCTGTGGCCGACCGGTGACGGCAGCGGGCTGGGAGGTGCGCCCTCGAAGCTGGCGGCACAGGACGCGTACGCGAGCCAGCTGTCCGCGCGCATCGACGCCCTGCTGGCCAACATCCTCGGGCCCGGCAAGGCGGAGGCGCGCGTCAACGCCGACCTGAACGTCGACAAGACGACAACCGACTCGGTCACGTACGACCACGTCCACCCACCGGTGGTGCTGGACAGAAACAGCAGCGAGGAGACGCTCAAGTCGGCAGGTGGAGCGCTGGGCGGGCTGTCGGGCACCGCGGGCAACGTCAACACGGGGAACACCGGCACGAGCTACCCGGGCGGCGCCGGCGGCAACGGCAACTCGAACTACCTGAACAAGTCCGAGCAGGTCCAGAACGGCGTCGACAAGACGGTCGCACACACCGAGGTCGCGCCCGGCGCCATCGACCGGCTCAACGTCGCGCTGCTCGTGGACAAGTCGGTCAGCGGCGCGGACGTGACCGCCGTGCAGAACGCCGTGAGCAGCATGGTCGGGCTCGACCCGTCCCGCGGCGACACGATCACCGTGTCGACGCTTGCCTTCGCAAAGCCGGCAGCGGCAGGTGGATCCGGCGGCGCCATCGCCGGGCTCGGCAGCCCGATCGACATCGCGAAGACCGGCGGCGCGGCCCTCGCGGCGATCGTCTTCCTCTTCCTCGTGCGCCGGAACCTCAAGCGCCGCGAGGGCGACCCGGTGGCGCCCGAGCCGCGCTGGCTGAAGGAGATCACGCAGGCGACGCCGATCGCCCAGCTGAGCACCAGCGCCGCACAGGCGACCGCCGTGATACCCGAGCGCCGCCAGCAGATGCAGGTCACGGCGGAGGAGATCGTGAAGACCCAGCCGGACGCGGTGGCGATGCAGGTGGCCCAGTGGATGAACGAATAAACGAACGGCTGGCCAAGATGCCCGGCCGGCGGAAGGCGGCCATCCTCTGCGTCTCGCTCGGCAGCGGCGGCGCCGCCGAGATCTTCAAGCACCTCTCGAACGACATGATCGAGCAGCTGACGATCGAGATGGCGAAGACCCCGACGGTCGAGCTCGAGGTTGCCGAGTTCGTGCTGGAGGAGTTCGTCGAGACCGCTTCGGCGCGCGGATACATCGCCGAGGGAGGGCTGCGCTATGCGCGTGAGGTGCTGGAACGGGCCGTCGGCCTCCAGCGCGCCGGTGAGATCCTGAACCGGCTCTCCGCCGTGATCGAGACCAGCCCGTTCGACTACCTGCGCACCACGCCGCCCGACCAGCTGGCGGCCTTCCTGCGCAACGAGCACCCGCAGACGATCGCCCTGGTCGTCGCGCAGCTGCCGACCACGGCTCTGGCGGCCAAGGTGATGGAGCTGCTGGCGCCGGAGGTGCAGGCCGACGTCGCCGTGCGCATCGCGACCATGGGCCAGACGTCGCCCGAGGTGGTGAAGGAGGTCGCGAGCGTGATGGAGACACGCCTGGAGACGGTGATCCAGCGGGAGTACGCGGCCTCTGGCGGCGTCCGCTCGCTGGCGTCGATCCTCAACTCCTCCAACCGCGCCACGGAGCGCAACATTCTCGACCACCTGGGCGAGCAGGACACCGACCTGGCCGAGGAGGTGCGCCGGCTCCTGTTCGTCTTCGAGGACATCCTCAAGCTCGACGACCGCGCCATCCAGCTGGTGCTGCGCGAGGTCGACTCGAAGGACCTGGCGCTGGCGATGCGCGGGTCGACCGTCGACGTGCAGGAGAAGATCCTGGCGAACATGTCGCAGCGCGGCGCCGAGATGCTGCGCGAGGAGATGGAGTTCATGCCGCCCCAGCGCAGGCGGGTGGTCGAGGAGGCGCAGACCAAGATCGTCGCGGTCGTGCGCCGCCTCGAGGACGCGGGCGAGATCGTGATCGCGCGCAGCGGAGGGGACGAGGACGATGAGCTCATCGGCTGAGGTCTACTCGTTCGACGCGCTTGCGCCGCTCGGCGCTCCCGGCGCGGAGCACGCGACGCTCCAGTCCATCGTGGAGGAGGCACGCGAGCGCGGCCACGCGGAGGGGCTGGCCGCCGGCCTGGAAGAGGTGCGGACCATGCTCGAGCCCGCCGCGGCGGCGCTCGCCGAGGCCGTGCGCGGTGTTGCCGAGCAAGGCGACGAGTTCCTGCTGGAGGCGGAACGAGCGGCGGTCGACCTCGCCCTGCGGCTGGCCGAGAAGATCGTGGGCGCGGCCATCGACGCCGACCCGGAGGCCGTGCTGGGCGTGATCGCCGGAGCCCTGCGCCGCGCCACCGTCCGCGACCACCTCGTGCTGGAGGTCAATCCGGCCGACTTCGAGCTGGTGCACGAACTCGCCGACGAGCTGGCCGCGCGCGTCGGCGGCGTCCGCCGGCTGGACGTGATCGCCGAGCGCCGCGTCTCGCGCGGCGGCTGCGTCGTTCGCACCGAGGACGGCGAGATCGACGCGCGCATCGAGGAGCAGCTGGCGAGGGCCGGCGAGGTGGTCGCCCACGCGCTGCGCACGGCCCCGGCCGACGCGGCTGCATGAGCACGGCCCCTGATCCGACGCTCTCCCGCCCCGCCGCGGCGCTCCGCTCGGCCGACCTGCACCAGCTTCGCGGCCGGGTCACCAATCTGATCGGCCTGGTCATCGAGGCGTCCGGCCTCCGCGCCGAGGTCGGCGAGCTCTGCACGATCCAGGCCGGCCGAACGCGTCCGCCGGTGCCGGCCGAAGTCGTGGGCTTCCGCGCGGGGCGTACGCTGCTGATGCCGCTCGGCGAGATGCACGGCATCGGGCCGGGCACGCCCGTGTCGGCCACCGGCGGATCGTTTCAGGTGCCGGTCGGCGACGCCCTGCTCGGCCGGGTGATCGACGGCCTCGGCCGGCCGATCGACGGGATGCCCGAGGCGCGCGCCTCGGAGCTGCGGGCCGTTGCAGGCATGCCGCCGTCGCCCATGGGGCGCCCACGGATCCATCAGCGCCTGTCGCTGGGCGTGCGGGCGCTGGACACCCTGGTGCCGGTCGGCCGCGGCCAGCGGCTGGGCATCTTCGCCGGCTCCGGGGTGGGCAAATCGAGCCTGCTCGGCATGATCGCGCGGTCGACGACCGCCGAGGTGAACGTGATCTGCCTGGTGGGCGAGCGGGGGCGAGAGCTGCTCGAGTTCATCGAGCGCGATCTGGGAGCGGCGCTGGCGCGGTCGGTGGTGGTGGTGGCCACTTCCGACCAGCCGGCCCTGATCCGGATCAAGGCCGCGCTGGTCGCCACGACCATCGCCGAGCACTTCCGGGACGAGGGTCGCGACGTGCTGCTGATGATGGACTCGGTCACGCGGCTGGCAATGGCCCAGCGCGAAGTCGGACTGGCGATCGGCGAGCCGCCAGCCACACGCGGCTATACCCCGAGCGTCTTTGCGCTGCTGCCGCGGCTGCTGGAGCGAGCCGGGACGAGCGAGCGCGGCTCGATCACCGGGCTCTACACGGTGCTGGTCGAGGGCGACGACATGAACGAGCCGATCGCCGACGCCGCCCGGTCGATCCTCGACGGCCACTGCGTGCTGACGCGGGAGCTCGCGCACCGCAACCACTACCCCTCCATCGACGTGCTCCAGTCGGTCTCGCGGCTGGCGGCCGACATCACCGGTGAGGACGTGCAGGCCGCGGCAGCCGCGCTCCGCGAGACGCTGGCCGCACACCGCTCGAAGGAGGATCTGATCACGATCGGCGCCTACACCGCGGGAGCCGACAGCGCGGTCGACTACGCCATCGCGAAGCTGCCCGCGATCGAGCGGTTCCTGCGCCAGGGGCGGCCCACGCCGGAGGAACCGGCCCCCACTGCGGACGAGGCCGACGACGCCCTGCTGCAGCTGATGGCGGATCGTCCCGGGCACCTTCATTCGGCGGCCCGAGGGCCGATTACGCCTGGTGAGATCACCCTTTTGGAGGCCTAGATGTCGACCAGCAGCGAAACCACCCGTCAGCTCGTCATTTTCTCGCTTGGCAGCGAGGAGTACGCCCTTCCGATCACGCGCGTGCAGGAGATCATCCGCTATGCGGAGCCGCGCAACGTCGCGTCTCACACGTCGTGGATCCGGGGCGTGATCAACCTCCGCGGGCGCATCGTGCCCGTCTGCGACCTGGCCGAGCGGCTGGGCCTGCCGACGGAGCGCGCGGAGACCGCGAAGATCGTGATCGTCGAAACCGAGATCGGCACCGCCGGCGTGATCGTCGACGACGTCGAGGAGGTGCTGACGGTCTCCGACCAGCAGCTCGAGGGCGTTCCCACGGCCGACAGCGACTACGTCGAGGCGATCGCCAAGGTCGACGACCGGCTGGCAATCCTGCTCAATCCCGACGGCCTGTTCGCAGGCGTCGAGATCGCGGCCTGACGGCCGCAGCGCACCACCCCACCCCCGTCCATGTCCCGTCCTGCACCCATCTCGCAGATGCCCCTGCGCGTCGTCGTAGCCGACGATTCGGCGCTGATGCGCCGCATGCTCAGCGACGCGCTGGAGGGGCAGGGCTGCACGGTGGTCGGCGTCGCGTCCAACGGTGACGAGGCGCTCGGCGTCTGCGCCCGGCTGCGGCCGGACGTGCTGTCGCTCGACCTGGCGATGCCCGGGCTGGACGGCATCGGGGTGCTGCGGGCGCTGCGCGACCAGGCCTCGCCGATCCCGGTCGTTGTGGTATCGGCGTTCTCGCCGGCGCACGGCGCCCGCGCGGTCGACGCCCTCGCGGAGGGCGCCGTCGAGCTGGTGGCCAAGCCCGGAACGGGCATGCCGATGCAGGCGTTCGTCGCCGAGCTCGGGGAGAAGGTGCGGGCCGCGGCATCCTCCCGCGTCCGCGCGCATGTGGTGCGGCCGCATGGTGCGACGCGCACGCCGGGGCCGGTGCGCCGGCGCACGACCGGCGGCGGCCCACGGCCGGTGGTGATCGCCTGCTCGACGGGCGGGCCCAAGGCGCTCGCCGACCTGCTGCCGATGCTGCCGGCGCGCGTCGGTGCCGGGACGCTGGTCGTGCAGCACATGCCGGCAGGCTTCACGGGCTCGCTGGCGGCGCGTCTCGATCGCAGCTCGCGTCTGGCGGTCAGCGAGGCCGCGCCCGGCGACGTGCTCGACCCGGGCCGTGTCTACATCGCGCCGGGCGGCCGCCATCTGCGGCTCGACCAGAGCGGTGCGCTGCGCCTGTCCGATGAGCCGGAGATCGGCGGCCTGCGGCCGAGGGCGGACCTGACCATCAAGGACGCAGCCGCGCAGTGGGGCGCCCGCACCCTGCTCGTGGTGCTGACGGGTATGGGGCGCGACGGTCTCGAGGGCGCTCGCGCCCTGCACACCCGCGGCGGGCGGATCCTGGTCGAGGCCGAATCGACCTGCACGGTCTACGGCATGCCGCGGGCGATCGCCGAGGCCGATCTGGCGGACCGTGAGCTGCCGTTGCCGGAGCTGGCCGCAGCGATCGTGGAGGAGGCGGGCTGATGGGTCTTGCAGCTTCGCATCTGCGCGACGAGTTCATCGACTTCTGCGAGGGCATCCGCCGGCTGACCGGCATCGACCTCACGCTCTACAAGCGGGCGCAGATGGAGCGCCGCATCCGCACCTTCGCGGAGCGCCGATCTATCACGTCGCTGCCCGAGTACCTGGAGGTGTTGGCGGCCGACCGCGAGCAGCTCGAGCAGTTTCTGGACCGCGTCACCATCAACGTGTCGCAGCTCTGGCGCAACCCCGAGCAGTTCACGCGGCTCGCCGACCAGGTGATCCCCGAGCTCGCCGCGGAGGGCCGGCTGCGGTGCTGGAGCGCAGGCTGCTCCTACGGCGCCGAGGCGTTCACGATCGCCGCCATCGCCCGCACCGTGGCTCCCGACGCGCGGATCGAGGTGCACGGCACCGACATCGACCGCAGGATGGTCGACCGCGCGCGGGACGGCATCTTCACGGCCGATGACGCGCGCAGCGTCCCGCGCGACCAGCTCGACCGCTGGTTCGAGCGGCTGGAGGACGGCCGCTACCGCGCCCTCCCCGAGCTTCGTGCGGTGACCCGGTTCGAGCCGGGCGACCTGCTGCGCGACCAGTTCCCGGCTGCCCGCTACGACCTCGTCCTCTGCCGCAACGTCGTCATCTACTTGACCGAGGACGTCCGCGACCGGCTGCACGCCAGGCTGGCCGAGACGCTGCGGACCGGCGGCTACCTGATGATCGGCTCCAGCGAGCGCGTGGCCTCACCGGCCGACCTCGGGCTCACCACCGTCCACCCCTTCATCTACCGGAAAGCCTGATGGATACCTCCGAGTACCTGAGCATGTTCCTGGCCGAGAGCCGCGAGCACCTCGACACCCTGAACCAGGCGGTGCTGCGGATCGAGGAGCAGCCGGACGACCGGGCGACGCTGGACGAGATCTTCCGCGCCGCGCACTCGCTCAAGGGGATGAGCGCCACGATGGGCTTCGCGCAGGTGGCTGCGCTGACGCACCGGATGGAGGACGTGTTCGAGGTGCTCCGCGGGCGGCCCGACGGCCTCCCGCGCGAGGGCACGGATGTGCTCTTCCAGTGCCTCGACGCGCTCAGCGCGGCGATCGACTCGATCGACGCCACGGGCACGGAGCAGCTCGACCCGGGAAGCCTGATCACCCGGCTGACCGGGCTGATCGAGGAGCAGCCGGCGGAGGCGGCGCCGCAGGCGGCCCCCGAACCGGCACCGGCAATCGAGCCGCCCGCGACGGTCACCGCCGCGGCAGGTGAGGGCCGCGTGCTGCAGGTGACGGCCGCGCTGGCAGCCGATGTGATGATGCCGTCCGTGCGCGCCTACATGGTGCTCGCCGCAGCCGGCGACCACGGCGCGGTGATCCACGCCGTTCCCGGCAAGGAGGATGTCGACAGCTTCGATGGCCGCACCGTGGTCGCGTGGGTCACCAGCGATCACGAGACCGAGGTGCTCCAGGCCGCCATCGCCGCCGTTCCCGACGTCGCCTCGGCCGTCGTCGAGGAGCTGGCCGCCGGCGCCCCCGCAGAGGCGGCGCCAGAGGCTACGGGCACGCAGCGCGCAGAGGATGCTGCGGCGCCGTCGAAGCGCACCTCGAGCACCGTTCGGGTTGATGCCGAGCGGCTCGATGCCCTGATGCATCTGATGGGCGAGCTGGTGGTCGACCGCACCGCCGTCGAGAGCCTTGCCCAGGAAGCACAGCTCCCGGCGCTCACCGAGGCGGTCGCCGGCCTGACGCGCAGCTCTCAGGCCCTGCAGGCGCTCGTCATGCAGGTGCGGATGATCCCGGTCGAGGCCGTGTTCATGCGCTTCCCCCGGCTCGTCCGCGACCTGTCGACCAAGCTCGGCAAGCAGGTCGAGCTCGAGCTGATCGGCAAGGACACCGAGCTCGACCGCACCGTGGTCGACGCGCTCGGCGACCCGCTCGTCCACCTCGTGCGCAACTCGCTCGACCATGCGCTCGAGCCGCCGGACGAGCGCCGCGCGGCCGGAAAGCCCGAGACCGGGACGATCGAGATCAGCGCCCGCCACGCCGGCGGTAACGTGGTGATCACCGTGCGTGACGACGGCCGCGGCATCGACCCCGAGCGGGTCGCCCGCAAGGCGGTCGCCCGCGGGCTGATCGCCGAGGAGCAGGCGGGAGTGGTCGACATGCAGTGGGCCATCGACCTGCTCTTCACGGCCGGCTTCTCGACGGCCGAGCAGACCAGCGACATCTCCGGCCGCGGGGTCGGCATGGATGCCGTCCGCACCCAGATCAGGGAGCTCGGCGGCGCCGTCATGATGACCTCGGAGCCGGGCTCCGGCACCTCGGTGCAGATCCGGCTGCCGCTGACGCTGGCCATCATGCCCGCCCTGCTGACGCAGAGCGGCGACACGCCCTTCGCCATCCCGCTCGAGCGCGTCGAGCGCACGCTCAACCTCGCCCAGCAGACGGTGCGCTCGGTCACGGGGCAGCGCATGCTCGTCCTCGGGGACGGCGTCCTGCCGCTCATCGACCTCGCCGACGCGCTCGGGTACCCGGCGCGCGCCGGCGGAGACCACGTCGTGCTCGTCCGCGGTGCCGAGCGGCGCATCGCGCTGGTCGTCGACCAGCTCGTCGGCCAGCGTGAGCTGGTCACGCGGCCGCTCCCGGCGGCGGTCGGCGACGACCTCGCCCTCTCGGGCGGCGCCGTGCTCGCCGACGGCTCCATCGCCCTGATCGTCGACTGCGACGCGCTCGCCGAGCAGATGGCCCGTGCCCCGCGCGCGGCCGACACCCGCAGCACCCCGACACTCGCCCACGCCGCCTAGGAGGAACCGGCCCCCATGGATCTGACCGAACTGCAGCTCGACGCCCTGAGAGAGATGGCCAACATCGGCTCCGGGAATGCCGCCACGGCGCTCGCCGCCATGCTCGGCCGCCCGGTCGACCTCTCGGTGCCGTCCGCAAAGGCACTGCCGCTGGCCGACGCGGTCGAGGCCGTCGGGGACGTGGACGAGCTGATCACGGCGGTGGGGATCCCCGTCGTCGGCGACCTCGGCGCCACCGTCCTGCTCACCTTCGCGCCCGACAACGCGGCCACGCTGTGCGGCTTCCTGGGAGCGGCCGGCGACCCGGAGATGGAGCTCTCGGCGCTGCAGGAGATCGGCAACATCCTCGGCTCGGCGTACATCAACGCGATGGGCTCGATGTGCGGCCTCGAGCTGGAGCCGGCGCCGCCCATGGCCGCGTCAGACATGCTCGGCGCGATCGTGTCGTCGGTGCTGGCGCCGGTCGCCGCCTACAGCGACGTGGCCCTGCTGCTCGACTCGGCGATGGTCGTCGAGGGAAGCGAGTGCCGCTTCGGCTTCCTCTTCGTTCCGGACGAGGAGGGCGTTGCAACCGTCCTTGCCCGGCTCGGATTGTGGGGCCAGGCGGCGTGAGCCAGCTGATGGCGCGCATGGCAGAGATGGTCGCGTCACGCACCGAGGGCGACGTGCTGGTCGGGCTCGGCCTCGGCTCGTGCATCGGCCTCGCGCTCGTCGACAACGCGCACCGCGCCGCGGCGCTCGCGCACGTCGTGCTTCCGGCGGCGTCCCGTCACGGGGCCGCGGCCGCCGCGAAGTTCGCCGACACCGCGGTGCCGGCACTGGTGGGGGACATGGAGCGGTTGGGGATCAAACGGCACTCACTCGGCGCGGTCATCGTCGGCGGCGCCCAGATGTTCTCGATGGGAGGCGGCATGGACATCGGATCACGGAACGAGGCAGCCGTGCGCGAGGCTCTGCGCGACGCCCGCATCCCGGTGATCGCGGCGAAGACCGGCGGCTCGGTCGGGCGGACGATCAGGATCCGCGTCGGCGAGCGGTACGTCTCCTACAAGGAGGCGGGCGGACCGGAGGTCAACATGCTCGCGGCGATGCAGGTGGCGGCATGAGCGGAGACGTCCTCTCGAACGATCAGGTCGAAGCGCTGGTGCAGGCGGCCAAGCAGGGCCAGGCCGGGGCCAGGCCGGAGGCGCCGGCGCGTTCCCGCCGCGCCAGGCGCGTGCGCGAGATCGACTTCTCGCGCCCGAGCAAGTTCGCGCAGGACCAGCAGCGACGCCTGGAGCGCGCGCACGAAGCCTTCTGCCGCCTCGCCTCCCAGCAGCTCTCGGCGGAGCTGCTCACGGAGATCGAGATGGACGTGCTGGGAGTCGACCAGCTGACCTGGTCGACCGCCATCGCGCAGGTGCCCCAGCCGTCGCTGAACGCGATCGTGGACGTGCGCCCGCTGGGCACGCAGGTGCTGATGAGCACCGAGCTCTCACTGCTGCTGCGGCTCGTCGAGCGCCTGCTCGGCGGCACGGGGACGGGGATGATGCGGCCGCGCGAGCTGACCGAGATCGAGATGGCGCTCGTGCGGCGGGTGCTCAGCTCGCTGCTCGAGCAGCTGACCGTCACGTGGGACGAGCTGGTGGGGGTCAACTTCGGACTGCTCGAGCTGGAGTCCCAGATCTCGACCGTCCATCTCGCGCCGCCGAGCGAGCCGACGCTCGTGCTGACGCTCGAGGTCAAGGTCGACAAGGCCTCCTCCACGCTGTCGCTCGTCTTCCCGTACCGGTCGATCGAGCAGGTGCTGCCCCAGCTGTCGGGCAGCCAGTACGGCGAGGTGCACATCGACCCCTCCACCGCCGGCGCCGTGCGCGCCGGCGTGGCGGGCGTCGACGTCGAGATGCGCGCCGAGGTGGCCTCCACCGCGCTGCCGATCGACCAGGTGCTGGCGCTCAGGCCGGGGGACGTGCTCCGCTTCCGGGCGCCCGCCTCCGAGGGGGTCACGCTGTTCGCAGGCCACGTGCCGGCGCACCGGGCACGGCCCGGACGCAACGGCAACTGGCGGGCGGTGCAGATCGTCGAGCGGCTGGGAGGTGAGGAATGACCACCGAGGAGGCGCTGCTCAAGCTGACCGGCTCCACCGCGGACGAGGTGGTCGAGGTGCTCGGCATGTTCTGCCCCGACGGGGTCGAGCGGAGCCAGCCGACCGTGCTGCCGCAGGGCGCCGAGCCGCTCCGCCAGATTCCGTTGCCTGCGGTGGCAGCATCGGTGTCGTACGTCGACGGAGTCACCGGCGGCAACATCTTCGTGATGACCCGGACAGGCGTCCAGCGCCTGGCCGCGGCCATGATGGGCATGGACGCCGGCGCCGTCGAGGAGACGGAGGACCTGTCGGAGCTCGAGCTGTCGGCGGCCGGCGAGGCGATGAACCAGATGATGGCCGCCGCGGCCAGCGCCACCGGAGCGGTGCTCGGCCAGGAGGTCGAGATCGGTCCCCCCGAGACGCGGTTCTTCTCCTCGCCCGAGGACGCCGCGGACGTCTACGAGCGGACACCGCACATGACCTCGGTCGGCTTCACCATGCTCGGCGAGCCGTGCCGGCTGGTGCAGCTGATCCCCAACGCCTTCATCGTGCGGATGACGCGCGCCCTCGCCGAGCTGGAGGCGGAGACGGTCTCGTCGGGCGCGGGCGTCTCGGGCACCGGCGTGCCGAACGAGGCGATCCGGGCGGTGCCCGTGCGCGTCTGGGCGGAGCTCGGCCGCACGCGCATGCCGGTCGGCCAGGCGGTCAGCCTGCCGCCCGGTGCGGTTGTCGAGCTGCAAAGTGCGCCGGATGACCCGGTGCAGCTGTACGTGAACGGGCGCCATTTCGCGTCCGGACGGCTTCTGCTCGTCGAGCAGGAATGGGCCGTGCGAATCGACCACGTGCTGGCCCCCGCCGGGCCGGCAACGACCGACCAAGGAGGAGCCACCTGATGGCGCGTGTGCTTGTTGTAGACGATGCCGCATTCATGCGGAAGATGCTCGCCGATGTGCTCGGCAAGGCCGGCCACGAGGTGGTCGGCGAAGGCGCGAACGGGAACGAGGCGGTCGAGCAGTTCCAGGCCCTGCGGCCGGACATCATGACGCTCGACATCACCATGCCGGAGAAGGACGGCCTGGCGGCGCTGAAGGAGATCCTCTCCCTCGACGCCAGCGCTCGCGTCGTCATGTGCTCCGCGCTGGGCCAGGAGTCGAAGGTGCTGGAGGCGATCAAGTCGGGAGCGAAGGACTTCGTCGTGAAGCCGTTCCAGCCGGACCGGGTGGTCGACGCGATCGGCAAGGCTCTTACATAGCAATCTGACTAAATCGCAAGTAGATCCGACCGATTACCGAGACTGATGTCGACCCCGACCACACGCTGATGCAGCGCTTCGTCTTCCGGCTGGAAGCGGTGCGCTCGCTTCGCGAGCAGCGGCAGCAGCAGGCCCAGCAGGAGCTGGCCTCCGAGCTGCAGCTGCGCGAGCAGCGCGCCCGCGAGCTGCAGGATGCATCGCTCCGCGTCGACCATGCGCTGACCGAGGCTGCACCGGCCGCGGGCATGACGACCACCGCCCAGCACCTGGCCGCGCGCCAGGCCTGGGTGGAGCGCGTGCAGCGCGAGCACGACACGGCGCGCGACGGCCTGGCCCTGCAGGACACGCAGGTCGCCGCCGGCCGCGAGCGGCTGCAGACGGCCTCGCGCGACCGTGAGGTGCTCGAGCGGCTGCGCGCACGCCGGCTGACCGCACACGAGCGCGAGGCGGCGCGGCGCGACGAGGCGGTCATGGGCGAGGTGGCGCTGACGGCGCACCGTCGCCGGGTCTCGGAGGAGGCGGCATGAGCCTGACGGCGGCCATCTCCCGCGTCGAGCAGCTGACCGCGATGCTGGACCCGCAGGCGCCGGTCACGCAGCCGGCTGCCCAGACGGGCGCACCGGCGGCCACCGCGTTCGCCGGCCGTCTCGAGCAGGCGCAGGGCGCCGGCGGCAGGTTCGCAGATCTGATCGCGGCCGCCGGCAGGCGCTGGCACGTCGATCCGGCCCTGATCACCGCCGTCTGCCAGCACGAGTCCGGCTTCGATCCGAACGCCACCAGCCCGGCCGGAGCGGCCGGCCTGATGCAGCTGATGCCGACCACCGCGCGCGCCCTTGGCGTCACGAATCCGTACGACCCGGCCCAGTCGATCGACGCCGGCGCCCACGAGCTCTCGATCGAGCTGCAGCGCTTCGGCGGCAACACCGAGCTGGCGCTGGCGGCCTACAACGCCGGCGCCGGCGCTGTCACGAAGTACGGCGGGATCCCGCCCTACGCCGAGACGCAGGCCTACGTTCGCAACGTGATGCAGACCTATCTCTCGCTCGGGGGCCAGGCATGACGCCGCAGGTGACACCCGCGGCGCCCGCGCCCCCGAAGGGCACGGGAGCCGGCGCGCACCCCGTGAAGGGCGGCGCACCACCCGGGCTCTTCACAGCGCTCCTGGGGGCGGCCGCGACGGCCGCAGGGCCCCCTGGACTGGCGCCCACACCCGCCCGGACCGCACATGCGGAGGGCACCCCGGCCGAAGGCGACTCCTCCGGCCACACGGACAGCCACACGACGCCCAGCCCGATGCCCGCCCTGGTGGCAGCGGCCGCCGTGCCGCCCGCCCACCCGGCGGCCGTCCCGGCGCCCGCGCACCACACCGAGGGCCGCGCTGCGGCCGCGCCGGCCGGCGAGACGACTGCCCCGGCCGCGCCCGCCGGGCACCGGGTCAAGCAGTTGGCTGCCGCCGCGCACCAGCCCGCGCCCGAGCCGCGTTCCGGATCGGATCTCGCACCGAGGGAGCTGCCCGTCCCGGTCGTACCTGGACGGCCCGGCCACGCCCCCGCTTCACGGCGCACCACTCCGGCGTCCGGCGCACCGGCCCCCATGCACATTCCCGCGCGGTCGGAAGCGCGCACGCACGATCCGAAGCAGCAGCCGGCGAACGGCATCCAGCTGCCCGTGGCCGCGCCCGAGCACGCGGCGCACAGCGACCTGACGGCCCAGCACCCGCGGCTCGTCGCCGGCCAGCGCGCGCGCCATGCGGCAGCGGCGCCCGCCGCCGCGTCCGCGCCCGCCGTGGACGCCGCCCCGGCACAGCCTGCAGAGCACGTCTCGGCGACCGCCGCGAGCGCCCCCCAGCTCCCCCGGGTGCGCGTCCACGAGCTCGCGGAATCCATGCACGCGCTGGTCAAGGTTGCAAACCGCCACGGCACGGCCGCGGCCCGGATCACCCTGCGGCCGGCAGCGCTGGGCGGCGTGCAGGTGCGCCTGCGGGCGCATGCGGGCGGGGTGTCGGCCTCGCTGACGGCGCAGACGGCGGCCGGCGCACAGGCACTGGGCGCGGCGCACGGCGAGCTGCGGCGCGCGCTCGAGGCCCAGGGAATCGCCGTTCACACGATCGACGTCCAGCTCGCCGGCGACCGGCCGGGGCCCGAGGGGCGCTCTCACGGCTGGCATCCCGGGAGCCAGGACGGCCCGCCGCAGCACGCGCACGAGGACGACGAGGAGTTCGAACCACACCACACGATCGAGCCCACACGGCTGCCGCTCGCTGACGGCCAGGTGGACGTGCTCGCATGAGAAGGAGGGGCGCATGAGCACCATCAGCGCGACGTCGGCATCCCCGGCGCCGCAGACGACGGCCACGCGGCCGGGGTCGACGCTCGGGAAGGACGACTTCCTGAAGCTGTTCGTCACCCAGATGCAGAACCAGGATCCGATGAGCCCGCAGGACAACAGCCAGTTCATGGCGCAGATGGCGCAGTTCTCGACGCTGGAGCAGATCACCAACCTCTCGCAGGCGACCGAGCGGATGGGCTTCGCCGGCCAGGTCAGCCAGGCCGTCGGCCTGATCGGCCACACCGTCGGCTACATCAACGGTAACGGCGATGCGGTCACGGGAGTGGCCACCGGTGTCCAGATCGACAACGGCAGCATCCTGATCAACGTGGGCTCCGACCAGGTGGAGCCGGGAGCGATCCGGACCGTCTCGTGAACGAGCCGATCCGCCACAACCCCGCGATCACGCCACCCGGCGTCGGCGGCCCCGCGCGGCCGGCCCCGGTGCGGCGCGCCGCGGACACGCCGCTGGTGCCATTTGACTCGGTGCTGCGCGGCACGATCGAGCAGGGCCAGGAGGTGCGCCTCAGCGGCCATGCGCTCGAGCGGCTGCAGCGGCGCGGTATCGCCTTTGACCAGGCGATGTCCCAGCGGCTGAACGAGGGAGTCAGCCGGGCCGCGGCCAAGGGGTCGCGGGACGCACTGGTGCTGGTCGACGGCACCGCCTTTGTTGTCTCGGTCGCGAACAAGACCGTGATCACCGCAGTCGACCCGTCCAGCATGAAGGACCGGGTCTTCACCAACATCGACAGCGCCGTTATCTCGTAGATGGTTGATTCCGCATCACCGAGCGACCTGAGCGTTTCGGAACCAAGCAGCGCAAGGATCGAAGGAGGGAGCGATATCGAGAATATCGCCCCGACTGAGGACGCCGCGATGCGCAGGTTCCGGGACGCAGCCCCTGCACGCTCCGCAACACCGGGAGATGTGGGCGGTCAGGCGCCCGGGGATGCGGGATCAACCATCTCAACGGCGGACACCCCCAGCAACGACATGGCCGATCAGCCGGACCTCACGCGAGGAAGCCGACGGCCGGAAAGGGCACGGCACCCGAAATGATGAGAGGAATGTTCGCCGCGATCAGCGGCCTGCGCGTCCACCAGACCATGCTGGACGTGACCGCGAACGACATCGCGAACGTCAACACCATCGGCTACAAGGCCGAGCGCACCAGCTTCAAGGACGCACTGTCCCAGCTGCAGCGCGGCGCGAGCGCGCCGACCTCGACGCTGGGCGGCACCGACGCCGCGCAGATCGGCCTCGGCGTGCAGCTGAACGGCATCGACAACCTGATGCAGTCCGGCGCCATCCAGTCGACCGGCAACCCGCTCGACTGCGCCATCCAGGGCGACGGCTGGTTCCGGATCACGGACGACCCGAGCGGGTTCGGCAACATCATGTACACGCGCGCCGGCAACTTCAGCACGGACGCCAACGGCGACATGGTGACCCCGGAGGGCTACTACGTGGTCGGCTACACGCTCGACTCGACCGGCGCTCCCACCACAACCCAGACCACGATCAACATCCCGCAGGGCACCAAGTCGGTGACGATCGGCCAGGACGGCGTCGTCACGGCGGTCGACTCGGCCGGCGTGGTCACCAAGGTGGCCGCCATCTCGCTCGCGAACTTCCCGAACGCGCAGGGCCTGCAGCGGGTCAGCGGCAACAAGTTCGCCGCATCGAACAACTCCGGGCCTGAGACGGCCGCCACGGCCGGCACGAACGGCATCGGGTTCATCACTCCGGGCGCGGTCGAGATGTCGAACGTCGACCTGGCCCAGGAGTTCACCAACATGATCACGGCGCAGCGCGGCTTCCAGGCCAACAGCCGGATCATCTCGACGGCCGACGAAATGCTCCAGGAGCTCGTGAACCTGAAGCATTAGTAGCGCGCGGCAGGCGGCGGACGGCACGAGCCGTTCGCCGCCGCCGCAGGGCGCCGACACCGGAGACGGAGACCCCAATGATCGCGCTTCACCGCATCGTCAACCCGGAGCACCCGCTCTACCTGAACCCCGACCTGCTCCAGCAGGTCGAGGCCAACCCCGACACCGTCATCACCCTCACCAACGGCTCGCGGTTCGTCGTCGCCGAGTCGCCCGGTGAGGTCGCCGATCTCGTCGCGGACTGGCGCGCGGGCGTCATCGCCCGCGCCCTCGGCGCGCCGCTCGTGGCCAACCACCCGCGCATCGACCAGGCGCTCGGCAGGGTGCTGAGCTTTCCGCGCTCTGGCGCCCAGCAGTCCTGAATAGCGTCTTTTTCCGGTCGATTACTGAACAGGATGTGTGCGAGCCATGGAGGCTGCCCCGTTGACCCCCGTCGCTGAGAGCGAGACGACCAGATGAAGGCCATCACCGGCATCGGCATAGGTGTCGCCGTCGGCGGCATCATGATGGGCGCCCTCATGGAGGGGACGAACCCCGTCACGCTGGTCAACATCCCGGCGCTCCTGATCATCTGCGGCGGCACGATCGGCGTGACGATGGCGTCGACCACGATGGGTGGGTTCCTGACCATGCCCAAGCTCGCCGTCAAGGCGATGAAGGGCGACCACCACGATCCTGCGCGCACGATCCACGCGATGGTGACGCTGGCCGAGAAGGCACGGCGAAACGGCCTGCTCGCGCTCGAGGAGGACGTCAACCAGATCGATGACGCCTACACGCGCAAGGGGCTGCAGCTGGTCGTGGATGGCACCGATTCGGACCTGGTGCGGGCCATCCTCGAGTCCGAGGTCGAGGGCATGAGCCATCGCCATCACCACGGTGCGCTGAACTACCAGGCGGCGGCCGGCTTCGCCCCGACGATCGGCATCCTCGGCACCGTGATGGGCCTCGTCGTCGTGCTCTCCCACCTCGATGAGCCGTCCAAGCTGGGGCCGCACATCGCCGGCGCGTTCCTGGCGACGCTGTATGGCGTCGGCAGCGCGAACATCATCCTGATGCCGATCGCAAACAAGCTGAAGGCGATGTCCTCGGAGGAGGCCAACCACCGCTACATGGTGATGGAGGCGATCCTCTCCATCCAGGCGGGCGACAACCCGCGCGTGCTGGCCGAGAAGCTGGAGGCGTTCGTGCCGCCCGCGGACCGCGGCAAGCAGGCCCAGGATCCCGGCCGCGCGGCCGTCGCCGGCGAGCCCGAGCCGCTCCAGGAGGCGGCATGAGCGCGCGGAGGAAGCGTGGCGGGGGCGGCGACCACCACGGCGCGGATGAGCGCTGGCTGCTCACCTACTCGGACATGATCACGCTGCTGATGTGCCTGTTCATGGTGCTGTGGTCGATCTCGTCCGTGAACATCTCGAAGCTGCAGGAGCTGCAGCGCTCGCTCCAGGAGGCGTTCATCGGCAGGGTGCTGGACAGCGGCCCGACCGTGCTGTCCGGTGACCCGACGGCGGTGCAGGGCGTTCAGGAGAACTCGCCGGACCAAAACAGCGTCACGCAGCCGCAGCAGATCGTCCCCTCGGAGGTCTCGCATCCGATCAGCCAGGCCACCCAGGCGGCGGCGAACCGCGCGGCGCAGAAGGAGCAGGAGACGCTGATGCGCGTGCAGCAGCAGGTGCTCGCATACGCGCGCAGGCACGGCTTCGCGCACGACATCAGCACGACCATCGACCAGCGCGGGCTGGTGATCCGGGTGCTGACCGACAAGGTGCTGTTCGACTCGGGCGAGGCGACCATCAAGCCGGGCGGCTATCCCCTGATCGACAGCTTCGCCGGGCTGATCCTGCAGTCGAAGCTGACGAACCCGATCCGGATCGAGGGCAACACCGACAACGTGCCGATCTCCGGCACGTTCAAGAGCAACTGGGAGCTGTCG
>DATAHR010000070.1:0-9376 GCA_036263035.1 Gaiellales bacterium
CCAGCTCGTGGAACTCGGCGCCGTCCGGCACGCGCTCGCGCTTGCCCGTGGCGAGGTTGTCGACCACAGCGACGCGATCGCCCCGCGCCAGCAGCGCGTCGGCGACGTGCGAGCCGATGAAGCCGGCTCCGCCGGTGACGATGGCGTCCATGGCGGTCGCAGGATAGTGGCGTCTGCGGCGGCGGGCGCTAGGCGGCGGCCGACGCCGAGTCGGCCCGCTGCACTTCAACCGACTTGTCGTCGGTCAGCACCAGCCGGCCCACGAACGGCCCCTGCCGGTCGCGGAATTCGAGCGGCCCGGTGCTGCCCTGCTCGATCACCTGCTTCGCCTCCTCGGGCGTGATGTCGCGGCCCTTGGTCGACTTCCAGATGACGAACCCGCAGCCGGGGTTCTTGCGACTCTTCCACGAGGAGCAGCCGTACGCGCGGCTGTTGCCGCGGATGTCACCACCGCAGCGCGGGCAGGTCGCGATCGTCTCGCGCACCACCTTCACGGCCGACCGCACCAGCGGCGCGCCGTCCAGGCCGATGATCTGCGGGACGTTGCCCTCGGCCATCACCAGCTTCGCGGGCTGGGGGCCGTCGACGAGCGTCGCCTCGCCGTGCTCGAGCAGCGCCCGTACGTCGCTCTCGCCGACGGTGAAGCCCTTCTGCGTCTTCCAGATCGTGAAGCCGCAGCCCGGCTCGTCCTTGCTCTTGTACGAGCTGCAGCCGAAGGCCTTGCGGTTCTCCTTGATCTCGCCGTCGCCGTTCGGGCACGGGCCGAGCGCGCCGGTCAGCGGCTTGCCCTGCTCGTCGACGATCATCGGCGTGTTGCCCTCGGCCATCACGAGCTTCGCCGGCAGGGCCGCCTCCAGCGGCGCCTCGCCCTCGGCCAGCAGCCGCCGGACGTCCTCGGCCGTGACCGTGAAGCTGCCCTGCGTCTTCCAGATGGTGAACCCGCAGCCGGGCTCCTTCTTGCTCTTGTAGGAGGTGCAGCCGAACGCGGCCCGGTTCTCCCGGATGTCGCCGTCCCCGTTCGGGCAGGCGCCGAGCGCGAGCGTCTCGGCGATCGGCGTGCCGTCGGCGCCGACGATCTCCGGCGTGTTGCCCTCGGCCAGCACGAGCCGGGCCGGCACCGGGCCTTCCAGCGCCGACTCGCCCTTCTCCAGCAGCTCTCGCACCTGGTCGCGGCCGATCACGAAGCCGGCCTGGCTCTTCCAGATGGTGAAGCCGCAGCCGGGCTCCTTCTTGCTCTGGTACGACGAGCACCCGAACGCCGAGCGGTTCTCGAGGATGTCGCCGTCGCCGTTGGGGCAGGCGCCGAGCGACTCCGTGCGGATCCCGCGGAAGTAGTCGACGATCTCCTCGGTGAAGCGGGCGATGTCGGCCATGAAGGTCGCGCGGTCGGCCTGGCCGTGCTCGATCTCCGCCAGCCGCTTCTCCCAGGAGCCGGTCAGCTCAGCCGAGGTGAGCGCGTGGGTACCCAGCAGCTCGATCGTGTCGCGGCCCTTGCCAGTGGCAACCAGCGCCTTGCCGTCGCGGACGATGTAGCCCACGTTCAGCAGCCGCTCGATCGTGTCGGCGCGTGTCGCCGGCGTGCCCAGGCCGCTCTCCTTCATGGCGTCGCGCAGCTCCTCATCGTCGATCGTGCGCCCTGCCGTCTCCATCGCGCCGAGCAGCGAGGACTCGGTGTAGCGCCCCGGCGGCTTGGTCTGCTTCTCCAGCACCTCGGCCTCGGTGCAGCGGCCGCGCTCGCCGTCATCGATGCGGGGCAGCGCCTGCTCCGGTTCCTCCTCGCCGCTCTTCTCCGGCTCCAGTGGCTCGTCGCCGAACGCCGGGCCGCGCCAGCCTGCCTCGAGCAGCCGCTTGCCCTTGGTGCGGAACTTCTCGCCGGCGGCCTCGGTCACGACCTCGGTGTCCTCGAAGCGGGCCTCGGGATGGAAGACCGCGAGGAAGCGCCGGCAGACCAGGTCGTAGATGCGGCGGTCGTCGTTCGAGAGCTCGCCGCGGGGCAGGTCGCCGGTGGGGATGATGGCATGGTGGTCGTCAACCTTGCCGTCATTGACAACACGCGCGAGCGGCAGCACGTCGAGCGAGGTGACGTACTCGGCGTGCGGCTTGTAGGACGGGATGCCGGTGAGCGACCGGGCGATCGGCTTCAGCGTGGGGATCTGATCCGACGGCAGGAACTGCGAGCGGGTTCGCGGATAGGTGATGATCGCGCCGTTGGACGAGCCCTCGTAGAGGCGCTGGGCCGCCGCCAGCGTTCGCTGCGCGGACATGCCGTAGCGGCTGTTCGCCTCGCGCTGGAGGCTGGTCAGGTCGTAGAGCAGCGGCGGGCGCTGCTTGCGCTCGGTGCGCTTGACGGAGAGCACCTGCGCGTCCGAGCCGGCGGCTGCGGTGGCGACCGCCTCGGCGCGCTCGAGGTCGGAGGTGCGGTCCTCCTTGCCCTCGAACCAGCGGCCCCTGTAGCGGCGCTCCTCGTCGAGCTGGAACGTGGCGTCGACCTGGAAGTAGGTCTCCGGGACGAAAGCGTCGATCTCGAGGTCGCGTCGGACGATCAGGGCGAGCGTCGGCGTCTGCACGCGCCCGAGGGAGACGACCCCCTCCATGCGGCCGACCTTCGTCGCCGCGCGGGTGCCGTTGATTCCGACCAGCCAGTCGGCCTCACCGCGGCTGCGGGCGGCCTCGCCCAGCGGCACCATCTCGGCGCCGTCGCGGAGGTGGTCGAACCCCTCGCGGATCGCGTCCTTGGTCATCGAGGACACCCACAGCCTGCGCACCGGCTTCTCGGAGCCGAGGTAGGAGTAGATGTAGTTGAAGATCAGCTCGCCCTCGCGGCCGGCGTCGCAGCCGTTCACGATCTCGTCGACGTCACGGCGCTTGAACAGCTTGCGCAGCACCTCGAGCTGCTTGGCGCCGCGGCCCTCGATCGGGCGCAGCTCGAAGCGCTCCGGGATGACCGGAAGCCGGTTGAGCGACCACAGCCGGAACTTGCTGTCGTAGTCCTCGGGCTCGGCCAGCTCGACCAGGTGACCGACTGCCCACGACACGACGTGGTCGTCCGACTCCAGATAGTCGGAGTTGTCCTTGAAGGAGCCGCCGAGGGCCTTGGAATAGTCCTTGCCGACGGACGGCTTCTCTGCGATGACGAGCGTCTTTGCCATTCAGGGCGCTGAGGGTAGCACGGAGTGTTTCGAGGAAATGTGGCGGTTTTGTGCGGGATTGGCGGCGGGCGCCGTCACTCCTGCGAGGGCTTTTCGGCGTTTCGCGGCGAGGCTTGAGCCCCTCGCGGCGGCACCGTCAACGCCGTCGCGGAGTGATCAGACGAGCGATCGCGGCCCAGGCGGCGAGATAGACGGCCGCTTCGATCGCGACCACGCCGAGCCCGGGGTGAAGTCGAGCGTATCAGGGGAAAATCCGATTGCTTCGACCGGCCGCTGGAGGCATACGACCCGGCACGGGCGGGGAGTAGCTGCTGCCGCACCCGCCACGCCGGGTTCACCCGCCGATAGCATCTCCGCCGTGTTCATCTCCTTCGAGGGCCTCGACGGCAGCGGCAAGACCACCCAGGCCGCGATGCTGGCGGACGCCCTCGAGCTCGAGGGCATCACCGTCGTGCGCGTCCGCGAGCCGGGCGGCACGGCGACCGGGGAGCGCGTACGCGAGCTCCTGCTCGACCGCGGCTCGCAGATCGGCCCCGCCGCCGAAGCCCTCCTCTACGCCGCCGCCCGCGCCCAGCTCGTCGACGAGGTGATCCGCCCGGCGCTCGAGCGGGGCGAGACGGTGATCGCCGACCGCTTCATCGACTCGTCGCTCGCCTACCAGGGCGTCGCCCGCGGCCTCGGGCTCGACGCCGTGCTCGCCGCGAACCAGCTCGGCCTGGCCGGGCTGATGCCGACCATGACGCTGCTCCTCGAGCTGCCTCCCGAGCAGGCTGCCCGCCGCCGTGGCGGCGCACCCGACCGCATCGAAGCCGAGGGCGACGGCTTCCACGCCGCCGTCGCCGAGGGGTTCCGCGACGCCGCCGAGCTGTTCCCCGAGCGGATCCACCGCATCGACGCGTCCGGGCCGCCGCGCGCCGTGCTCGCCCGTGTCCGCGAGGTGGTCGGCCTGTGAGCGCCTTCGAGGGCCTGCCGCCCCAGCCCGAGGCACGGCGGCTGCTGGAAGCGGCGCTCGCCTCGCCCGGCCACGCCTATCTCCTCTCCGGGCCGCCCGGCGCCGGCAAGCGCCGCTACGCCGAGCGGTTTGCGGCCGCGCTGCTCGGCTCCCGCCTGGGCCGGATCGAGAGCCGTGCGCATCCCGACCTGTTCGTGCTCGAGGCGGAGGGCGGCTCGATCCTGATGGATCACGCCCGCGAGCTTCGCCGCGACCTGCACATGCGCCCGTTCGAGGCCGAGCGGCGCGTCTATCTGATCCTCGACGCCCATCTCCTGCGCACCGAGAGCGCCAACGCGCTGCTGAAGTCGCTGGAGGAGCCGCCCGCCTACGCCGTGTTCCTGCTCGTGTCGGACCACGCCGAACGGATGCTGCCCACCATCCGGTCGCGGGTCACGGCCATCCCGTTCCGGCGCCTGAGCACCGCGCAGCTGACCGAGCACGTCGGCGACCCGGTCGCGGCCCGGGCTGCCATGGGCGACGCCGGCCGGGCCGAGCGGCTCGCCTCGGATCCCGCCTCGGCGGAGCGCCGGCGCGAATACCTGCGGCTGGCGCGCGCCAGCCACGTCGACACGGCCTTCGATCCCGCCGTGGCGGCGCGCATCATCACCGAGGCGGCGACGGCGCGCTCGGCGCAGGCGCAGAAGCAGGTCGAGAAGGAGGGCGCCGTCCAGCTTGACGGCATCGAGGACGCCCGGCAGCGCAAGGCGCTCGAGAAGCGGATCGAGGAGCGGGCGAAGCGCACCGCCCGCCGGGCACAGACAGAGGAGGTGCGGGAGGCGATCGACGTGGTCGCGCTCTGGTACCGCGACCTGATGGCGGCGACGCTGGGTGGTGAAGGTGCGCTGATAAACTCCGATGCGGCCGGTGAGCTCGCCGAGGATGCGAAGCACGGCTCGCCCGCTGATGCGGCGAGGGCTGTTGCGATCGTGTCCGAGGCCCGCCGGTCACTCGAGTTGAACGTGCAGCCGGCGTTGGCCGTCGAGGCGATGTTCCACCGCCTGCGGCTGGCTCCGGCAGGGAGATAGATCAGATGGCGACTGTTGTCGGCGTCGTGTTCCAGCCAGGCGGCAAGGTGTACTCCTTCGATCCGGCCGGGTTGGAGCTGCGCTGGAACGAGAACGTGATCTGCCAGACGGCGCGCGGACGCGAGCTGGGCCGCGTCGTGGAAGCCAACCGCGACATGCCCGACGCGGAGCTGACCGGGCCGCTGAAGCGGGTGATCCGCCGTGCCATGCCCGACGACGAGGAGCAGGTGCGCAAGAACCGGATCGAGTCCAAGCGCGCGATGCTGCTCTTCCGCGAGCTGGCGAAGCGCCATGGGCTTCCGCTGAAGCCGCTGTCGGCGGAGATGGTGTTCGACCAGAGCCGGATCGTGTTCTCGTATGGCAGCGAGGAGCGGCTCGACACCTCGTCGCTGCAGAGCGACCTCGCGAAGCGGCTGAATCGCCGGGTCGAGGTGCGGGCGGTCGGCCCCCGCGAGGGTGCCCGCCTGTGCGGCGGCGGGGGCCTGTGCGGCCCGGTCAAGTGCTGCAACCGGTTCCCGTCGCACGAGAGCCCGATCACGCTGAAGATGGCCAAGGATCAGGAGCTGCCGATGAACCCCGGCCGCATCACCGGGCTGTGCGGCAGGCTACGCTGCTGCCTGGCATTCGAGCATCCGGTCTACCGATCGTTCAGAGATCGAGCGCCGGCCGTCGGACGGAAGGTGGCGACACCGATGGGCCGCGGTGTGGTGCGGAGCTACGAGGTGCTACGGGACGCATGCATGGTCGAGATGGAGGGTGAGAAGCAGATGCTCGAGGTCAAGCTTGATGACCTGGCCGAGGTCAGCGGATGACGCGCGTCGCCTACTGGGGGCCCGGCCGCGCTTCTGTACCTGCGGTGTTCCTGGAGGAGCTGAAGGCCGAGTGGCAGCGCCGCGGGTACGGCTGGGACGACGGCGAGCAGCCCGATGCAGAGGTCGTCTTCAACTTCATCAACCCTGACAAGCCCAAGCCCTTCCGCCGCAGGCAGCGCTCGACCTACGTGACGATCATCCACGCGCTGGACGAGCCGCCGGCTGATGTCCTCAAGTACGAGTACCCGCTGATGGTGCGGGGGCTCGCGAACCTGGGCATGCTCGTCATCCCCGGGCACTCCTGCCACTTCGTCACCCCGGAGCGCGGGCACTACGCGATCCCCTACACGGGCGACCTGAAGAGCTGGGTGCACGAGATCGTCGACCGCATCACGCCGCTGGCGACCTCCCGGCTGGTGATCGACAACCGCTTCGACCCCGACCTCGAGCCGGAGCTGTGGGACGGCGACGAGCTGACCGAGAGCCTGTACGAGGCCGGAAAGCGGCTGGACGCGCTCGGCCTCCTGCCGGCGCCGTTCCCGCTGCATGACATCGTCCCCGAGAAGGAGCTGCGGGCGATCAAGCGCATCTACGGCATCGGCGGTCTGTCCTACGGCAACCTGTCCGTGCGCAAGGACGAGCAGCGCTACTGGATGAGCGCTTCGGGCGTCGACAAGTCGAACCTGCGCGTTGTCGGCAAGGACATCCTGATGGTCAAGGACTACGAGCAGGAGACGGGCACGATGGTGCTGTCCGTGCCGCCGAACGTCGAGCCGAACCGGGTCTCGGTGGACGCGATCGAGCACTGGATGATCTACCAGGAGCATCCCGACGTGAACGCGATCGTGCACGTGCACGCGTGGATCCCCGGGATCCCGGCCACCGAGTTCAACTACCCATGCGGCACCGCCGAGCTGGCCGTTGCCGTGGCTGACATCATCCGCGACGAGACCGATCCGGCACATGCGGTGGTCGGGCTCAAGAACCATGGCATCACGGTCACGGGATCGAGCCTCGAGGACATCTTCGAGCGCATCGAGCCGGTGATCGAGGTGCAGGTTCCGATGATCGCCTAGCCGTGAGCGAGGAGCTACCGGAGCACGTCCGGCGAAACCGCGAGGCGTGGGACAGCTTCGCGCCGCAGTACGCCGAGGCGGGACGCAGGACGTGGGAGAGCAACGAGCCGAGCTGGGGCGTCTTCGGCGTGCCGGAGGCCGATGTGGGCATGCTTCCGGAGAGCGTTGAGGGCCTGGATGTCGTCGAGCTCGGCTGCGGGACGGCGTACGTGTCGTCCTGGCTGGCGCGGCGCGGCGCTCGGCCGGTCGGCATCGACAACTCGCCCGCGCAGCTGGAGACGGCGCGCCGGTTCCAGCAGGAGTTCGGCGTGGAGTTCCCGCTGCACCTGGGCAACGCCGAGGACACCCCGTTCGAGGACGAGAGCTTCGACTTCGCCATCTCGGAGTACGGCGCGAGCATCTGGTGCGACCCGTACCGCTGGATCCCCGAGGCGGCTCGCATCCTGCGGCCGGGCGGCGAGCTGAGCTTCCTCGTGAACGGCACGATCCACATGCTGTGCGTGCCGGACGAGGAGGGGATCCCGGCGGGTGACCGGCTGCTGCGCGGCTACTTCGGGATGCACCGGTTCGAGTGGCCCGACGATCCGTCGGTCGAGTTCCACCTCGGATACGGGGACATGATCCGGCTGCTCCGGAAGAGCGGCTTCGAGGTGCTCGACATGATCGAGGTGCGGCCGGCGCCGGGGACGACGCCCAGCCATCCGTTCGTCACGAACGAGTGGGCGCAGCGCTGGCCGGTGGAAGAGGTCTGGCGGGCGCGCAAGCGGTAGCGGCTGTTACGGCCGCGCAACGAAACGCTCGCTGACGGAAATGTGCCTGGCACTTTTCCGTCAACCGACTCTTCGGATTCCGCCCAACGATGCGGGAACGGCGGCGGCCGGTGACGGAAAACTGCCTGGCACTTTTCCGTCACTCCGCTTGCCATCTTCTAGAACCTGGTATAGCGTTAGTGCTATGTTCGACGGTCTGGACGATGTCGACGCCCCTCAACGGCCCGGCACGCTCTTCGTCATAGGCGTCACCATCGCAATCACCGTGCTGGCGCTTGGGGCATGGGCTATCGCCGCGTTCGTACGGTCGTTCGACATCTGTCCCGACGGAGCTACCGAGTACTGGCACCACGCGCCCACGAGCTCCTACATACCGGAGATGCTCATCGGCGTTGTCGCCGTGGTGCTGCTTCTACTGATCCTGCAGGCCGCCACCGGCTGGGCATGGGCGTTTGCCCTTTCGGCGACCAGCGTGGGCGGCCTGATCTTCCTGCTCACGCTCGAGGATTTCCTCTCGCACACCGGCGAGCCCGCCCGGTTTCGCTGCGGCGAGAGCTTCGATGCGACGCCGATGCCCGGATGGGCCTTCCCCGGGTTCGGCCTCGTCTACGTGCTCGTGCTGGCCTCCTACCTGGTGTCCAGATACCGATCGCCTAGCCGGAGTACGTCCAGCGCTCGAGGATGATCACCGCTGCGCCCTCGGCCGGCTCGTCGCCGAAGTGGATGCCGTAGTGGTCGAACAGCCGGCGCTCCTCCTCGGCCGACAGGCTGTCGTCCGCGCTGATCTTCGGCGCGTGCGAGATCGTGTCCTTGTCCCAGGCCACCTTGATGTCCTCTCCCACCTGCTGCGCGCCCTGCAGCGGCACAAAGTGGAGGTGAATCCCGAACGGCCCGCCCTTCACGAGCAGGAACGTCGGCTCTCCGGTGCGGTTGTCCTTGTAGATACCGTCCGCATGGCCGATCTGCTCGCCGTTTGAGTCCTGCACCGCCTTCTCGAGCCAGTTGTGGAAGTCGGCGTACCCGGGCATGCACTCCTCCTTGTTGGGGCTGGAATCCGCGCCAACGCTATACCGGCTGCCGGTCGCGCTCAAGCTGTGCACCGCCGGTAGGCTGCGCGCGCCGGTGAGTGCCATCTCCATCTCCCAGCTGGTCGTCAGGCGCGGCGGGCGCACGGTGCTCGACGGCGTCTCCCTCGACATCGAGTCCGCGCGGATCACGGGCCTGCTCGGCCCGAGCGGCTGCGGCAAGTCCACCCTCATGCGCGCGATCGTCGGCGTCCAGCGGGTGGCCGGCGGCACGGTGCGTGTACTCGGCCAGGAGGCCGGCACGCCCGCCCTGCGACGCCGCGTCGGCTACGTCACCCAGGCCCCATCCGTCTACGCCGACCTGACCGTCCGCCAGAACCTCGACTATTTCGCGCGCGTGCTGTCGGCGCCGCGCGATGCCGTCGACCGCGTGATCGACACCGTCGAACTCCGGGAGTACGCCGCGGCGCGCGTCGGCAGGCTGTCGGGCGGCCAGCGGGCGCGGGTGTCGCTGGCGGTCGCGCT
>DATAHR010000071.1:0-1797 GCA_036263035.1 Gaiellales bacterium
CTCGCCGACCTGCTTCCCCGGATCGCCGGACTGGGGGCGTAACCGGGGCGAAAGGAGAGCCCCGCGCCGACCGAGCACCCAAGCAGGAGTGTCGGCGCGGGGCTCGTCTAACGACGCCACACCCGGGCGCCAAGCCGTAAGCGGTCGCGGCCCCCGCAGATCCTGCACGGCCGCTTCCGGTGATACGCCCGCCCCGGCCCCGACCGGGTCGAGTTGCGCTTCGTGCACCACGGCCACCAACACGGCCCGGACTCCCAGATCAGACACGACAGCATGTAGATCACGGCGCCGAGCGGGATGCCGGCCGCAACGATCCCCGCGCCGCGGGCGCCGAGCATGGCGGCGACGAGGAACCCGAGCACGAGCTCCAACATCGTTCCTCCGGTATCTCCTGGGCGTAGAAAGGTATCCGTCCGGTTACTCGACCCGGTTACCGTCTTCACCTGCTGAAACGTCGCTTTCCAAGATCAGGTAACCGTCTTGGGCGCGCTCTTCGCTGACCTGTTTCCGCAGGTCGACGCCCTTGCCGTTGCGGCCATCGCGTTTCACCTGGTCCACAGTCATCCCTGCGCTACGCAGCCGCTGCCCCACCTCGGCGACCGTCAGCTGCGCGTAGTCCGGCCGCATCTCGCGCAGCCACTCGACGAGTTCGGCCAGGTGCGCGGTCTGCGTGCCCCGCTCGGCCATCGCCCGGCGGACGTCACCGGCGAAGTCGAGCACGATCTCAGCGTCCTCGACCTCGTCGGCCTGACCGGTGAGCATCCCGAGCCGGCGCCGCAGCGCGAATGCCTTGTCCGCAATGTCGACCGCCACCTGCGGATCGACCATCGCCGACCACGACCGCACCACCTGCGCCGCCGCGGCGTCGCCACCCTTGAGCCACGCCATGCCACGGTCCCGCGCGCCGAACATCGTGGCGTCGATCCCGAGCCGGCGTGCCGATGTGCCGAGGATCTGGTCGTTGTGCACCTGCTCGGACACCTTGAACGCGATACGGATCGAGCAGTTACCCATGATCGACGACGGCAGGACGCCGCTGTCCGGCTTCTGCGACGCCAGCACCATGAATATCCCCGCCGACCGGGCGATCCGCGCCAGCCGAGTGAGCAGACCCGTGTACTGCGCCCGGATCGCCTTGTCCACCTTGCTCGTCTTGACGCCGTACTCGGTGCCCTCCTGCACCTCGTCATAGACCAGCACGATCGGGCGCAGCTGCGGGTACTTCGAAGCTAGCTCCGAGGTGACCTTCGGCGACCGTTCCTCGATCGGGAGGTTCCCGAGGAACTTCGCCCGCGACAGCGCCTCGGCCACCAACGCCTCGAGCGCCTCGAGCTGCTCGGCCGCCTCCTCCGGCTCGGCGCCCATGTAGAAGCCGTGCGCGAGCTTGCGGACGTGCTCGAAATCGCCCGACCGCTTCCCGTCGATGATGACCAGCTTCACCCGCGGATCGAGCGCGAGGGCGCAGGTCAACTGCCGCAGCCACACGCTCTTGCCGAACCCGCTGGCACCGCCGACCGCGGTGTGCGTGCCTGCGATCGTCAGGTCCACCCACCGCATCTCTTCATCGGTGAACAGCGGGATCGGATCGAAGATGTCGACCGGCTTCCCCGCGGCGAGTGGCCACGGCGTCTGCCGGCCGGAGTTCATCGGCTGGTGCGACAGGAATAGCCGCAGCCACCCGGGATGCTTGTCCTCGCGCCCGGACGGCCACACGCAGCCCAGGTCGCGCCGGACCGCACCGGCCAGAGGCTCACGCTGCCCGACGACCTCGGACGCCGTACGGCCCGGCGGCAGCTC
>DATAHR010000072.1:0-18296 GCA_036263035.1 Gaiellales bacterium
GCCAGCACCAGTGCGAAGGCATACGGCGACAGCACGAGATACAGCACGGCGCGCCACGCATGCTGGGGCGACAGCCGGTCGCGGCCGAGCACGTAGATCCCCATCATCCCGATCAGCGCGGCGATGTTCGAGACCGCGAGCGAGGCCACGGCGTCGCCAAGGCCGGTGACCGCCTCGGTGCCGCGGATCAGCAGCGGATAGAGCGAGAAGAAGGCGACGCGAGGCCCCTCGGCATAGCCCTCGTGCGCGATCCTGATGTAGTAGACGGAGTCCCAGCCGGTCAGCGCGGTCCACGGCTGGCGCTGCCACGGATCGAGCACCCGGTGCCAGCCCAGACGCGTGCTCATCAGCCACCCGAGCAGCACGACGGCGACCCGGCTGGCCGTCCACAGCACGATGATGCTGCGTGCGGCGGCAGGGATCCGCCGCACGCCTGTGGCGTGGGCCTCTTTCGGGATCGCTTGCGAGTGCTCCAGGGCGCCCCCCTCGTCGCTGGCCGTCTGCCCGGCGGCCACGGCTTCGTACACGGCCGGCTGCCGCGCGAATCAAACCTACCCGGAGGGCGGTGCGCCGTGCGAACGAGAGCGCATCGCGATCAGGGCGCGCGGCGGGGCAGCAGGCAGCGAACGGTGGTGCCGCGTCCGGGGGCGCTCTCGACCTCGAGCCGTCCGCCCGCGATCTCGGCGCGCTCGTGCATGCTGACCAGCCCGAGGTGACCGGCTGCGGAGCTGAGGCTGTCGGTGCCCACGCCGTCGTCGGCCACGCGCAGCAGCACCTCGTCGTCCTCGCACAACAGCTCGACGTCGACTCTGGTGGCGTGCGCATGCTTGCGGACGTTGGTCAGCGCCTCCTGGCAGATGCGAAAGAGGCAGGTCTCCTGCGCACGGTCGACCTCGCCGGCGTATCGATCCGTGTCGAACCGGACCTCGAGTTCCTCCTCGCCCGCGAGATCTGCGAGCAGCTTGTCGAGCGCCGCGGTCAGGCCGCTGTGCCCGAGGCTCCCGGGATGCAGCTCGAACATCAGCCGCCGCAGCCCGCTGATGGATCCGGACAGGATGTCCTGGATCCGCCTCACCTTCAGCCGCTCGCCGTCCTCCACCTTGAGCGACGCGGTCAGCAGCCCGACGCCTGTCAGCGACTGGATGGCATCGTCGTGGAGCTCGTGGGCGATGCGGCGCCGCTCCTTCTCCTCCGCGCAGGTCAGCCGGCCGAGCAGCTCCATCCGTTCCGCGTTGACGCGGCGCAGCTGCTCGATCAGCTGCTCCCGTTCGCGCTGCATCAGCCGCTCGGTCGTGACGTCCTCGCCGATGCAGGTGACGGTCAGCACCTCGCCGTGCTCGTCCATGTGACGCGTGTTCGACCACTCCAGCAGACGGATCTGCCCGTCGCGGGTGCGAAGCGGCGATTCGTACCGCGACATGAAGCCGTCACCGGCCACCGCCTGCAGCCACATGCGGTCGGAATCGTCCGACGGCGGCGAGAGCACCTCCGCCCACCGGGCGCCGACCAGCTCGGAGGAGTCGTAGCCGCTCAGCTCGCACAGGTACGCGTTGCAGTAGCGGATGGTGCCGGCACTGTCGATGCTGACGGCCGCGAAGGGCAGGTCCTCGACGAGCCGCTTCAGCTGCCGCTCCGACTCGCGAAGCTGCCACGTCGAGTTCGCCAGCGAGCTGATGTCGCGGACGCTGACCACGACGGCGGGGCCGCTCGCGAGCGAGATCGGGTTGAGGCTGACGTCGACGGCGACCAGTGATCCATCCGCGCGCTTTGCGCGAAGCGAGAGCGGCCGGCCCATGGGGCGCGCGGTCGGATGCTCGAGGTAGCCGGCCACGTTATCGCCGTGCGCCCGGCGCGCGTGGTCGGGGATGAGCAGCTCGATCGGGCGGCCGACGAGGCTTCCCGGCTCGTAGCCGAAGACGGCCAGGCAGCGGGTGTTGGCGGCCATGATGCGACCGTTGCCGCCGATGACAAGGCCGGCATCGGGAACCGCGTCGACCAGCGCCCAGAGCGGCATGCCCTGCCCGTCACGCTCCCTCACTGTCTCCCATGCCATGGCAGCCGACCCGGTGATCATCGCCACGAGTATCGACGAGGCATAGCACCGGGTGCATGATGCAGGCGGCTCATCTTGGTGCGTTCGGTCAGGACTGCTCGGTGTCGTCAAGCCGGAAACCGGCGACGATCGCGGCGAGGTCCTCGGCTGTCCGCGCGAGGTCGCCCGCAGCTGCGGCCACCTCCTCGGTCGACGCACTGGTCTCCTCGCTCGACGCCGACACCTCCTGCGCCGCGGCCGACGACTGCTCGGCCACGGCCGCGACGTCGGCAGTCGCGGTCGCGATCTCGTCGATGCGAGCCGAGATGTCGCGCACGCGCTCGGAGATCGCGGCGAACGATTCCCGGGCGCGGCCCACCACCTCGGCGCTCGAGTCGATTTGCACGGCGCTGTCGCCTACAGCGGCAACAGCATTTCCGGTTTCGGCCTGGATCTCGGCGATCAGCTCGGCGATCTTCTCGGCCGCCTGCTGTGACTGCTCGGCGAGCTTCCGCACCTCCTCGGCGACGACCGAGAACCCGCGCCCCTGCTCGCCGGCCCGTGCGGCTTCGATTGCAGCGTTCAGGGCGAGCAGGTTGGTCTGGCCGGCAATGCCGCTGATCGTCTCGACGATGCCGCCGATCTCCTCCGACTTCGACTCCAGGCTGGCCATGACCACGCTGACGACTGAGGACGCCTCGCGCACCGCGCCCATCGCGTCGGCTGCCTCGGCGGCCGCCCGGAAGCCCTCCTCCGACGCAACGCTGGCCTCGGAGGCGACCTCGGCGGTCTTGCCTGCCGATGCTCGCGCCTGCTCGACCATCCGCGCCTGACGCTCCGCTCCCGCAGCCACGTCGCCCGCGGCACGCGCGATCTCGCTGACCGCACGGCCGGCCTCCTCCGAGGACCCGGCCATCTTCGCGGACGCGGTGCGCAGCGTGGTCAGCGCGCGGGTGATGCCTTCGAGCGGAGATCGCACCATCGCCTTCAGCTCGCCGCTCGCGTCCGAGAGGTCGCGGTCGGCGCTCGGCACGGCGACCGCCGCAAGGTCGACACCCATCGCCGCGAACGTGTCGAAGTAGAAGGCCTCCACGATCGCCTGCATGTCGGCGTTCATGACGGCCAGGATGGCCCGCTCGCCTCTCGCTCGCAGCAGCGGGCGGTGCGGAAAGCTCCTGCGCAGGTGCTTGCGAACGAGATCGAAGTAGCGGACGTAGCTCCCGATGTACCACTTGAATGGGAGGTTGATCTCGTTGTGCAGCCGGCCGACCTGCAGCCGGCGCTCGAAGTACCCCACCCCATAGATCCCGCCGGCCGCGGCCTCGGCAAAGATCTGCCGGAAGTACCCGGCCTGGGCGCGCTCGAGGCCGCGACGCAGATCGTCCAGCGACCGGTTGCCCGCAGCCGCGTAGCTGCGGAAGAAGGCGACGGTCGGCGCGAATGCGAACTGCTGGTCGTAGAACTCGCGGGCGAGCGGGTCGGCCGTCCGCTCACCCCATCGGGACAGCTTCCGCAGGACGGCGAGGTCCTGCCCCGTCAGTCCCATGAACTCGCGACGCAGCGCGAGGTTCGTCTCGTTCAGCCTGTACAGCGACGCAAGGTCGGCCATGTCCACTCCAGGTCGGGTTGACGGCGCAATCGGGGAGCACGACTGGAGTTTGCGGCGACCGGCGCCGCGTCCCTGCAAAGATGATCCATCTGCATCAGAGAACCGGCATGGACGCCGCAATATCCTGTTCCCATGTGGTCTGGACGTCTGTGCTGGACCACGGGCACACACGATGCGAACCTCCTCCACCCCCACACGGCTTTCGCCTGCGATGGCAACGGTGCAGCGGAAGCTGCGGCGCCGGCCCGGCCTTCTCCAACAGCTGCCGGCGGCCGAGCTCGAACGCGACCTGGCCGTCATCGCCGATGCGATCACGGGCGCACTCGCCGGCGGTGGCAGCTCCGCGCTCACCGACGCGCTGCGCGCGATCGCTGCCCGGCGGCTGCGGCAGGGGCTGCACCCGGCAGAGATCTACTCGGCCTGGCAGGAGGTGCGCGCTGCGGTCGAGGCCGCCATCGACGGCTGTGAGGTGCTCCACCTGCTCAACCAGGCCGAGGACGTGCTCACGTCGGAGCTCCGCCAGCTCGCGCCGGCGAGGGGCCCCTATGCGCTGCCGGCCTCCGAGCTGGAATCCGTTCGACTGGCGCTCGAGCGGTTGACGGTCAGGATGGAGCTGATCGAGCAGGCCAGCGGCGCGCAGCCGGTGCAGCCCGCGGCGCCGTTGACCGTCAAGGAGCGCGACGTCCTCAGCTACCTGGCCGCCGGCCTGACGATGGAGCGTGCGGCGAAGGCGATGGAGGTCTCGCCGGCGACGGCCCGCACCTACCTCCGCCGGGCCACCGACAAGCTGGGCGCGTTCAACCGCGTCAACGCCGTCGCGATCGCGATCACAAACGGCATGATCGTCCCGCGCGGTGCGTAGCCGACCCGCCTCGTCAGCCCGTAAGCGGCTATGGCGACACCGTTCGGAGCCGCCTGTCGCCGGGACGGCCTCTGCCGACTTGCCGCGGCGTCGGCACTGGCTACGGTGAAGCCATGGTGATCATCGGTGCGGGTCGCGTGATGGCCTGGAGCAGCGAGGCGGAGCGGGCGACGGGCATCCCCAGCGGCACCGCCGTGGGGAAGCCCTGCCACGAGGTGCTCGCGCTGGCGGACGTGTCAGGGCGTCCGATCTGCACGGCGGATTGCCCGATCGCGCACGGACGGCACATCCCGGCGGCCGGCGAGCGGACGGACGCGACCAGGCCCGGCATCTCGGGCTCGTTGGCGATGTGGACCGCAACCGGATCCTGCGGCGATCGCCGGGTGGTGGTGCACACCCTGCGCCGCGGGCCCGATCGGGCCCGCTCGCCGCTCACCCGCCGGCAGATCGAGATCCTCGGCCTGGTGGCACGCGGCATGTCGACGGCCGAGATCGCGACGGCCCTTTACCTCTCCACCGCCACCGTGCGCAACCACATCGCCCACATCCTCGACCGACTGGGCGCCCGTACGCGCGCGCAGGCGGTATCGCGGGCCGGCGATCTCGGGCTGCTCGGCGCCCCGGCCACCTGGCAGGCCGATCCCCCCGCGGCCTGACGCGCGCCGCCGGCGCATGCCGGTGTCAGCGCGAGCGAGTATCGTACGCACACCGGGGAGAGGTGGCCGAGTGGCTGAAGGCGCCCGCCTGCTAAGTGGGTCTGGGGGGTAAACCTCCAGCGAGGGTTCGAATCCCTCCCTCTCCGTATGGCACTGCTGATCGGCGTCATCATCCTCGAGCTGGTGCTGGTGGCCATTGGCCTGCGGCTCGAGGACCCCAAGCGCGGTTAGATGCCCGGCCCTGGCTCCGGCTCCTGCTCGTCCGACGGTACGCGCCTGCCCCAGTCCACGAAGCTGGAGAGGTACGCGGTGAGCACGCCGAAGCCGGTGAGCATCTCGATCATCGTCGCACCCCGAGCTCCGCGCGAGTGGGCGAGGATGTCGCCCGGCGGCGAGATCAGCGCCGTGGAGACGGAGTAGTAGAAGAAGTCGGCGAAGCGCGGCCGTGGGCCGAGCCCGCGGAACGCCTCGGCCGGGTGCACCGCCCACACCCCCAGGTAGACGAGCGTCCAGGCGAGGAAGAACAGCAGGCCGAGCAGTGGCAGGCCGATCCGGCGCAGCTGCAGGAGCGCGGCCGAGGCCAGCTGCTCGGACTCGGTGAGGAACGGCACCCGCGCTGCCAGCCGCCGGGCGGCGCCGAGGAACAGCGCCGCGCCGGCCACAAGGGCGACCCCGCCCAGCGCCGCCACCCATCCTGCCGAGCGGGGCGACAGGCGCAGCGGCAGCAGCTCGATGGCGACGATGGCGAGGCAGAGCAGGCCGAGCCGGAGGGCGCCCGCCGTGAGCCAGTCCGGGCGCACCTCCCCGAAGGCCATGGGAACGCCTCTCCCGGGCAGCCGCATCGCCCCAGCGTAGAGGTGGCTGCGGTCGTCAGTCCCGCGGCTTGAGCGAGGGCAGGTAGCTCTCCTGCTCCAGCCAGTGCCCGCCGTCGATCGTGAAGTTCATGCCCGTCACGTACGAGCCGAACTCCGAGCAGAGCGCCGTCGACCACCACGCGATCTCCTCGACCGACGCCAGCCGGCCGAGCGGCACGCTGGCCTCGACGCGGGCGCGGTCGGCCGGCTCGGGCCAGAGCGCCTGCCCGGCTCCTTCGGTATCCGTCGGGCCGGGGCAGATCGTGTTCAGCCGGATCCGGTGCGGGGCCCATTCCACGGCCAGGGTCTTCGTCATCGCCAGCAGGCCGGCCTTCGCGGCGGCGGAGTGCACCGTGCCGGGACCGCCGGTCCATGCATAGCTCGCGATCACCGACAGCACGGCGCCGCCGCCGCCCTGTTCGATCATCCGCCGGCCGGCCGCCCGCGTGCACAGGAAGCCTCCGTCGAGCACGATCGACACCACCGCCCGCCAGCCGTTGGGCGAGAGGTCCTCGGCCCGCACGACGAAGTTGCCGGCGGCGTTGTTCACCAGGCAGTCGATCCGGCCGAAGCGGTCGACCGCCGCGGCTGCCATGGCATCCACCTGGTCGGGATCGCGGACGTCCGTCGGCTGAGCGGCCGCGACGCCGCCGGCCTGCTCGATCAGGGCCACCGTCTCCTCGAGCGGTTCCGGGCGTCGGCCGGCCACCAGCACGGACGCGCCCAGACGGGCGAACTCCTGCGCCATCGCCCGGCCCATGCCGCTCCCGCCGCCGGTGACGATCGCCACCCGGCCGTCGTAACACCCGTCAACCAGCATCGTTGCCTCCTCGGTCGGCGTGGATGATCCGTGCGTCCAGCGCCAGCGCGCCGTTCGGCGTCACGAGCAGCGGGTTCACCTCGATCTCTGCGATCTCCGGCCGCGCGGCCGCAAGCTGTGAGAGCGACACGAGCGCTGCCGCCGCGGAGGGCACGCTGACCGGGGCGCGGCCGCGGGCGCCCCGCAGCAGCGCGGCGCCGTGCAGCGACTGGATCAGCTCCACCGCCTGCTCCTGGGTGACCGGCGCCAGCGCTTCAGCCACGTCGGCGAGCAGCTCGGCATAGATGCCGCCCATGCCGACCAGCGCCACGGGGCCGAAGGCGGCGTCCCGCTTCGAGCCGATGATCAGCTCGACGCCCTCGGACAGGGGGGCCATCGCCTCCACCGAGAGCTCGGGTGGGGCCAGCCGGGTGGTCATGTCCTCGAACGCCTGGGCAAGCGACTGCTCGTCGGTGATCCCGACCCGAACCCCACCGGCGTCGGACTTGTGCAGCAGGCCGAGCGCCTTCAGGACGACCGGGTACCCGATGCCGTCGGCCGCCGTCACCGCCTCCTGGAGCGTCTGCACGCGAAGCGCCTCGATGAAGGGCACGCCGGCGGCGGCAAGCAGCTCGCGGGCACCGAAGTAGGAGGGCTCGAACGGCTCGGTCTGCGGCTGGGGCAGCGGGGGCGCACCTGTGGGCGGCGGGGCGGGGCGGAGCGCGGCCATGGCCGCGGCGGCCGCCTCGATCGTCAGGTAGACGGGGATCCCGTGCTCACGAAGGACGCGGTTCGGCAGCCCGTCGGGGTACATGGATTGTGCGACCAGCGGCTTGCCCGTCTCCTCGACTGCGCGGGCGATGACGCGGGCGACGTCGGTCTCCCGCTCGGTGAACTCCTCGGAGTACTGGCTGTAGCCGCCGAAATACCCGGTCATGAGCAGCCCGTCGACCTCGGGGGACTCGAGCAGACCGCGAGCCATGTGGGAGTAGTTGTAGAAGTCCTCCTCGCCGCCGCCGGCAAGATCGACCGGGTTGCGGGTCGAGGCCGTGTCGGGGAGGTGCGCCTTCAGAGACTCCTGCAGCTCCGCCTCGAGCTCGGGCACCTCCAGCCCCGCCGCGACGGCGACGTCGCTGGCGATGGCGCCGTGGCCGCCGCCGTCGGCGAGCACCGCGATACGTCGTCCGCTCAGGCGACGGGTGCTGAGCAGCGCCTGGGCGAGATCCACCATCTCGGCCGGCGTGGAGACGAGCCAGATCCCGGCGGCCCGGCACGCGGCGGCGACGACGCTGCTCGGCGTGACCATCGCCCCGGTGTGCGAGGCAGCCGCGCGCTCGCCGGCGTCGCTGCCACCGGTCGTGATCAGTATGCACGGCTTACCCGCGTTCGCTGCGGCGTCGACGAAGGCGCGGCCGTCCCCGAAATCCTCAACGTAGAGCGCGATCACCTCGGTCTCCTCGTGGGCGGCGTAGGAGGTCACCAGCTCGGCGACGCTGAGGTCTGCCTGGTTGCCCACCGAGGCAAAGCGGGAGAATCCCAGGTCGTACCGCCGGGCGAGCAGGCCGAGCTCGAGCGCCAGGTTGCCGCTCTGGGAGATCAGCCCGATCCGGCCGGGCGGAAACTCGTTCGACGCCAGTCCCAGGTCGCTGGAGGCGTCGAAGACGCCCAGGCAGTTGGGGCCGAGCAGCATGGCCCCCGCCTCGCGGATCCGCCACACCAGCTCGCGCTCACGGAGCCGCTCCGCCTCGCCGGCCTCGCCGAGGCCGGCGGTGATGCCGATCAGGGCGCGGGCGTTGCGGGCGAGCGAGTCGTCGACCGCCTGCTCGAAGGCGCGGGCGGGGACGGCAATGACGACCAGCTCGGGGTCTCCCGGCAGCTCGGCCAGCGAGCGGTAGGCAGGCTCGCCGAGCACCTCACCGCCGTTGCGGTTGATCAGGTAGACGGGGCGGCGATGCTTGCCGCGCAGCGCACCGCGGGCCAGCCAGTTGCCCCACTTGGCGGGGTCGTTGGAGGCGCCCAGGATGGCGACGGATCGCGGGGCGAAGAGCGGCTGCAGGTCTCGCGGCATCGGGCGGGGAGTCTGCCAGAGCGGCCCATCCGTCTGCGCCTGGAACCGCCGCCGGGTGACGGAAAAGTGCCGGGCACTTTTCCGTCACCGGCGTTGGTGTGACCGGGCCGTTACGCCTGGAGGGAGGCCTGTGACAGCGCCGCGCTGCGGAGATCGCACCGGGTCACCGCCGAGGCGTAGGCGATGATCAGCCGCTCTGCCTCGTCGCGGTCGATCGGCGAGTCGCCCATCAGCACGTGCAGCCCGTGGGCGTCCTCCAGCGCCACCAGGTTGCGCCCGAGCGTGTGCGAGTCGTCCGTCAGCTCGAATAGGCCGCGCGCGACGCCGGCCTCCAGAATCACCTGGTAGAGCGCCACCTGCCGCTCGAAGAACGACACCGTCAGGGCCGAGTAGAGCGCGCTCTTGCCGACCAGCGCGTCCATCTCGTACAGCATCCGCACGGACTCGTCCTCCGGCCCGGTCGGCAGGCCGGTCCGGATCGCCGCCAACATCCGGTCGCGGGGATCATCGATCTCGGCCAGCGCCGCGATCCGGTCCTCACAGAAGCGCTCGCCGGCCGAGCGGTGCGCCTCGACTAGTAGGGCGTTCACGTCGGGGTAGTAGTAGAGCACCGCCCCCGGGGTCACTCCCGCCTGCTCGGCGATGTCCTTCAGCCGCACGGCCGCGGCGCCGCGGGCGACGATGGCGCGGCCCGCCGCTTCCGCAAGCTGGCGCCGGCGTTCGGTCTGATTTTTCGGCCGCGCCACGCGGCTATTCGTACCGGCCGGATTCAACAAATGCAAGGAGTTGGGCGTCTACTCCTTGACGACTGCGCGGTTGATTGCTTGAATCGCGCGTCAAGATATCGGACAGCTGGATCCAAACGGACGTGACGAGTGTCCTTGACACGGGTCCGTAACTCGATACAGTCGCACGAACACGGCAGTTGACTGGCCAGTCAGTCAAGGGACGGGAGGGCTTCACGATGCATCCAAAGGAACGCCGCTTTGGCGCCACCCGCAGAGACTTTCTGCTCCGGTCGGGAGGCGCCGCGCTCGCCCTGTCGGGTGCCGGGAGCGTGCTCGCCGCGTGCAGCAACAGCACCTCGGCCGGCGGCGGCGGTAGCAGCGGGGCCGGGCCGAACGCCAACAACCCGCTCGGCCTGCCGCTTGCCCGGCCCAACGTGCCTGTCACCCTGCCGCTCTACGAGGATCCCATCGCCTCGGGCCTCAAGCCGGAGACGGGCGGGGACTTCAGCATCTTCAACTACCCGGACTACATCGATCCGGCCGTGATGAAGGCGTTCGGCAAGAAGTACGGCGTGACGGTGAAGGTGACGCCCTTCGACGACATCAACAGCGGCATCACGAAGCTGGCGTCCGGCACCGTCCAGCCCGACGTGATGGAGATGACTCCGGACAACATCGCCCGCGTGGTCGCGGCCAAGCTGATCAAGCCGCTGAACCTGGACTACATCCCGAACCTCCAGAAGAACGTCTGGCCATCCCTGGTCGATCCGTTCTACGACAAGGGCTCGCACTACAGCGTCCCCTACACCGTCTACACGACCGGGATCCTCTATCGCACCGACTTCGTCAAGGAGGACATCCCCAGCCTGACGCCCAACCCCTGGGACATCTTCTGGCAGGCGCAGGCCTACAAGGGGAAGACGGCGCTGCTCTCCGAGGTGCGCGAGACCATTGGCATGGCGCTGCTCCACAAGGGCGAGAAGGATCTCAACACCGAGGATCCGAACAAGGTCAACCAGGCCGTCAAGGACCTCCAGGAGCTGTACAGCATCTGCAACGTCAAGGTCGGCGACCTGCAGTACTCGACGGTCGCAGAGCGCAAGGCCTACCTCAACCAGGCATGGTCGGGCGATGCGATCGCCGGCTACCTCTTCTATGCGGACAAGGAGTCGAAGCAGGTCCTGCGGTTCTGGAACCCCGGACCTGGGAACGGCCCGATCCAGAACGACATGTGGTCCGTCTGCTCGACCACGAAGAAGCCGGTGCTCGCGCACCTGTGGCTGAACTGGATCCTCGACAACACGCAGGGCTACAACAACTTCCTCAACTACAACGGCTACCAGCCGCCGCTGACCGAGGTCGACCCGGCCGACATGGTGAAGAAGGGCATCCTGCCCGAGTCGCTCTCGAACACCGTGCTGACGGCGGACGATCTGGGCCCGACCTCGCTGCAGTACATGACACTGACCACGCAGGGGCAGCAGCTCTGGCAGAACGGCTACTCACAGTTCCAATCGGGCGCGTAGGATAGGGAGCGATGTATCCGCGCTGGCTGTGGCCCGCCTTCGCCCTCCCGGGGGTCGTCTGGCTGCTGATCCTGTTCGTGCTGCCGTTCTACGCCGTGGTTGGCGTCGCGTTCGGCAGCGTCGATCCGATCCTGCTCACCGCCGTGCCCGCCTGGAACCCGGTCGACTGGAACTTCGGCTGGGTGTCACAGGTGCTCACGGAGCTGCAACCCGGCGGCATCTACTGGGACGTGTTCCTGCGGACGATCAGGTACGTGCTGCTGTCGCTGGCCGGCTGCATCGTGATCGGCTACCCGGTCGCCTACTACATCTCCCGGCACGCCTCGCGGACGAAGAGCCTGCTGCTGATCCTGCTCGTGCTGCCCTTCTGGATCAGCTACCTGATGCGGATGCTGGCCTGGATCAACCTGCTGTCGCCGGGCGGCTACGCCGAGCGGTTCCTGTCGGCGACCCGCATCAATGACCTGCTGTTCCACCTTGGGCTCGTCACCGATCCGAACAACTACCTTGGCGGTGAGAGCTTCACGGTCGTCGTTGCGTTGATCTACGGCTATATCCCGTACTTCATCCTGCCGCTCTACGCCTCGCTCGACCGGATCGACCGCTCCCACCTGGAGGCGGCCCGTGACCTCGGGGCAAGTCCCTGGAGCGCCTTTCTGCACGTCACGCTGCCGCTGTCGCGCACGGGACTGCTCGGCGGAGCGGTGCTGATCGTGCTGCCGATGTTCGGCGACTACTACACCCCCAACATCGTGTCCGGGGCGCCGACCACGTCGATGATCGGAAACCAGATCGACCTCTACTTCCACGGCGGCCCGCAGCCGACCATCGGCGCAGCGATCACGATCATCCTGTCCGCGTTCCTGGTCCTTCTGATGGGCTACTACATGTGGACGATCCACCGCGCGTCCAGGGACCTGCCGGCATGAGCCAGGCGGTTGCCACCGGACGCGCGAGCGCCCAGGAGTTCAGCACCTGGCGGCGCCTGCGCGGCTGGATCGGCAACCCGTGGGGCAAGCCGCGGTTCCTGGTGGTGATCACCTGGACATACATCGTCTGGTCGATCGCCCCTGTGCTGGTGGCCATTCAGTTTTCGTTCAACAACAGCCGCTCGCTGACGGTCTGGCACGGATTCACCACCAAGTGGTACACGAGCACGTCGCCCGACATCAACTCCGTGTTCCACGATCCCGCCCTGCGCGGCGCCCTCCAGCAGAGCATCAAGCTGGCCTTCCTGGACGTCGTGGTTGCAACCCCGATCGGCGTCTTGCTGGCGATCGGCCTGGCTCGCTGGCGGGGCCGGGGATCCGGCGGCGCGAACTTCCTGATGCTGTTCCCGCTGGTCACGCCCGAGATCGTCATGGGCGTGTCCCTGTTGCTGCTGTTCTCCCAGCTGCTGACGGCGGTCCCGTTCGGCACACCGGCACAGGTGCTCGGCCACGTCACCTTCTCGATCAGCTACGTGGTCGTGATCGTCCGAGGCCGGCTGTTCTCGATCGGACGGTCATACGAGGAGGCCGCCGCCGACCTCGGCGCCTCGCCGGGCGTGGCGCTGTACCGCGTGCTGCTGCCGCTGCTGCTCCCCGCCATCGTTGCCAGCGCAGCAATCGTGTTCGCGATCTCGATCGACGACTTCGTGATCAGCCAGTGGCTCTCGAACGGCGCGAACACCACCACCGTGCCGATGACGATCTACAACGCCACCCGGGCGACGCCGCAGCCGTCGACAGACGGGATCGCCACGGTGATCATGGTCATCACGCTTGCGGCCGTGATCGGCGGCGTCCTAGTCTTCCGCTTCTTCACCCGCGGCGAGCACGGCCGCGGCTCGGCGATCGACGACGTGGCCGGGTTCGGGATCTAGGTGATGTTGTACCCTTTTGCACCCAAACGAGAGGAGCCCTGAGGCGTGGCTGGTGAAGTGAAGGTGGTCGATCTGGTCAAGCGGTTCGGCGACGTGACCGCGGTCGACGGGATCAACCTGCACATGCCGGGCGGTGAGTTCTTCTCGATGCTGGGCCCGTCGGGCTGCGGCAAGACGACGACGCTGCGGATGATCGCCGGGTTCGAGCAGCCGACCGAGGGCCAGATCCTGCTGGACGGCGACGACATGGCGTTCACGCCGCCGCATAAGCGCAACGTCAACACCGTGTTCCAGAGCTACGCGCTGTTCCCCCACCTGTCGGTGTACGACAACGTCGCGTTCGGCCTCAAGCGGCAGAAGCGGCCGAAGTCCGAGATCCGCGAGCGGGTGGGCGACGCCCTCGAGCTGGTGCAGCTGCGCGGGCTCGAGAAGCGCAAGCCGGCCCAGATGTCCGGCGGGCAGCAGCAGCGCGTGGCGTTGGCGCGGGCGCTGGTGCTGAAGCCGGCGGTGCTGCTGCTGGACGAGCCGCTGGGCGCGCTTGACGCGAAGCTGCGAAAGCAGCTGCAGATCGAGCTGAAGGCGCTGCAGCAGCAGGTCGGGATCACATTCGTCTACGTCACGCACGATCAGGAAGAGGCGCTGACCATGAGCGACCGGATCGCCGTGATGAGCGACGGCCGGGTGGAACAGGTGGGGCCGCCGAGCGAGGTGTACGAGGAGCCATCGACGACGTTCGTGGCCGACTTCCTGGGCGTGTCGAACCTGATGACAGCCCAGGCGCACGGCGGCAGCAACGGCCGCTGCCGCGTCACGGTCGGAGACTTCGAGCTCTACGCCGCACAGGGCGAGACTGCGACCACAGGCGAAACGAAGATTGTGATCCGCCCGGAGCGGGTGCACCTGGAGCCGCACGACGCGACCGGCGAGAACCGCGTGCCGGGCATGGTCGAGCGCGTCGTCTATCTCGGCAACGCAAACCAGGTCATCGTCGGCCTGGCCAACGGCGACAAGGTGCAGGCGCTCGTGCAGAACACCGGCCAGGAGCTCAGCTACAAGCAGGGTGACCCGGTGCGCGTCTACATGCCGGCCGACGCGCTGCGCGTGCTGACCGATACCGGCACCGCTCCGATCGACGAGGCCGCGGTGCCCGGCGTTCCGAGCCCCGCGGCCACGGAGCCGCTCGCGGGCGAGGGCTCGCCGAACGTCAGCGTCTAGACTGGTCGCGCACCCGTGGAGGGGTGGCAGAGTGGTTGAATGCGGCGGTCTCGAAAACCGTTACTGGGGGTTTTCCTCAGTCGAGGGTTCGAATCCCTCCCCCTCCGCTTCGCCGATCCCAACTACCCCAGCGGCGAGCGCCGCGGATGGTTCTGGATCCGCACGGGCCAGCACTGGGTCGACCGCACGTTGCGAATCGTGAGCGCACTGATGCAGTAGTGGTACCAGCGGTCGGGGTAGCGGCGGGTATCGAGGCCCAGGCCCGCGGTGTGCAGGATGTATCTGTTCTCGCACTGCCGCGCCGGGTTCTTGAAGCACGAGCGGACGTGGACGCTACCCGGGGCCATCACGTTGTAGTACGCCCGCCTGTCCTTGATCCACGTGGCTCCGTCGTACGCCGTGACCGCCCGGCCGTAGCGGCGCCACGTCTTCGTCAGCGGCGCCAGCCAGCTGCGAACCGCCGCGACCATCAGCGGCTGCTGGGGGTTGTCATCGGTCTTCCGAACCGGCATATCGAAGATCTCAGCCCGCAGGTCGACCACGCCGTGCAGCCGGCTGAGCGCGACAGGCGTTGACCGGTCAGGACTGGGCCACGAAGGAAAGATCCTGTACGCCGCGCCGTTGGCCGCGTAGGCGGTCAGGTTCTGGATCGTCGGATGCTCGGTGTTCACTGGGTCGGCCAGCGGACCAGTCAGGCGGCGCGGATCGAGCAAGTCGCAGCCCGGCTCCTTCTCGGCCAGATGCACGTGGTCAACCCCGGGTACCAGACGGCCGACCCAGTCGCCGCGCCCGACGAATGTGCCCGCCCGGAAGCGGCTGACGACGTGGTAGTAGAAGAAGGGGCCGATCTGGAGATGGGCATCCTGTCCGGAGGTGACCACGCTCGCGACCACGCCCGAGGTCATGGCGTACACCCTGGCTCTTGGGGTGCTGGTCTGCACATCCACACCCCAGTGCGCGTACATCGGGCTCTCACCGTGCATATCGTTGAAGCCGGCGTGCACGGGATGTGGGGAGCGGCGCGGCCAGAGCGGCCACCAGGCACTCGGCGACGGCGCATAGAAGCAGCGGTCGATCCGGGCGAGGGTCGGCCGGTGAACGGGATGGGATCGGAGGGCCATCGCCGGCGCCGTTGCGACCAGCGCAACGCCGAGGACCGCCACAGAGACGGGCCAGCGCTTCATCGGATGGCCTCCATCGTTCGCAGCCAGGCGGGAATGTGCTTCGGCTGGTCGCCGGTGACCGCGACCGCACCGGCAAGGCGCTCGGCCACCGCTCCGAGCGAGAGGCGGAGCACGTCGATGTTCCCGTTCGGGGGACTCTGCGTGCAGCGGTAGCTGTCGAAGTAGAGATCGACGATTCCGTCAGGCTGCGGTGCGGCGGACATCTCGTCACCGCCGTCGCGGCCGGCCGGCATCGAGCCGAGCGCCGTGAGAACACCGCCGGTGGTGTAGCTCTCGAACGTGACCCGATGGCCACAACCGCCGAGCGATCTGAGGAAGTAGACCGTCCCGTCGGGGCCGATCGTCGACAGGTAGTCGAACCACCCGTCCGGCTGCGGGATCCGCTCGTCCTGCCCGGTGGAGATCCGGTAGCGGTGGACGATCGACCGCTGGTAGCCGTGGCCCATGGCCGTCCACGTCACCCAGTCGCCGCTGATGTGCGGTGACGACAACGTGCCGGTCTGGCCGCTGCCCTCGAACCGGGCCAGCTCCACCTGCGTCCCGGTCTGGAGGTTGTCGAGCAGGAACCGCCGGAGGTCAGGCGTCCGCGCGCGGTTCAGCCGCCCGAACACGAGCCAATGACCCGAAACGGCCGGCTCGTACTCCCACCGAGACGTGTTGACCGTGCCGCCCGGGCTCGTCCGCGTCCCGGTCGTCCAGTCGTACAGCTTGAGATCGGAATTGCCATGCCGCACCTGCTGGTAGGCGGCGGTGGTCGTGCCAGCGTCGAGGCTCCACGCCCACGCCTGCCCCCGCCGGTTCAACCGGACGACCGGCTGCGTGCCGATCCTGAGCACCGCCCTGGGGATCCCGTGCCGATAGACCGTCCACGCGAGCACGCCTGCGCTGCTCGAACGGTCGTACGCCTGCGACGGATCCCAGGTGTTCGGGCTGCCCGTGAGCACCCCTGCCACCGCGGCGGCACGTACGGCCTGGCCCTCCGTGAGGACGCCAACGCCCAGAAGGAGCGCCAGGCCGCACGCCGTTCGTGCGAACGTGCCGTTCATTTTCCGTGCCCCGCTCCGCCGCCGGCCGGCGCGTGAGCCGCGCCGCCGTTGTCAGAGGCCCCGGAAGCTCCGGTCAGCCCCGCCACCGCCTGCGGATGCAGGCCGATGACCACGGCAGCCGCTGCTACAGACACCAGGATTGCGAACCGCCTGTGAATGGAGGTGTTCACCACGCGCTCCTTCCCTCGAGTCGCGGCCGGCGGGATTGCACGGTCGCCGCGCCTGCCGACCAGCGTCAGGCCGTCCGCTCACCGGCCGCTCACTCCCGGCTCATCCGGAGCAACGCGCCATGCGGCGCCTGCGACCATGCGGCCGCCAACATGGAGATGACTGGACACCGTCGGCTCCTCTGCTGCGGTACCGGCCTGGTGGCGGTACCGGTGGGGACGTGACCGCACCACCGTAGCCACCGTTGGCCCGGCTGTAACCACGGAATTCCGCCGGATTAATCGCCGCGCATGTGATAATTGCCTCATGACAATGCGCGCCCTTTCGCTTGTCGGACGTGATGCCGAGGTGGCGCGTGCCTGGGCTGCGCTGACGGCGCCCGGCGGCGGCGCCGTCGTGCTCGAAGGCGAGGCGGGTGTCGGAAAGACGGCGGTGCTGAATGCGCTGGTTCGCCGGTGCGAGAGCGACCACATCGTGGCGTGCGCATACGCGGTGGAAGCAGAGGCGGACCTCTCGTACGCAACCTTCGCCGACCTCGCTGATCCGCTCTATGACCTGGCTGGTGGGTCGCTCCCCGAAGCGCAACGCGCCGCGATCGACGCCGCGCTGCTACGTGGACCCGACGGCGAGCGCATCGAGTTGAGAGCGGTGGCAACGGCGTTTCGGACGCTGCTGCGCACGGCGGGCGGCGACCGGCCCGTCCTCCTTGTGATCGACGACGTGCATTGGCTCGATCCGGCCAGCGCCGCGGCGATCGGCTATGCGCTCAGACGATTGGGCGACGAACGGTGCCGGCTGCTCGCCAGCGTACGTTTGGGCCACTCCGCCCACCTGCTCGATCGGCTGCGGGGCACATCACCGGTCGTTTCACTGCCGCTGGCTGGGCTGTCGCTCGAGCACACGAGGGCGATGCTGACCGAAGCCGTTGGCCATCCGCTTTCGTCGATCACCGCGGCGCGGATCCATGCGCTGTCCGAGGGCAACCCCCTGCTTTCGCTCGAGCTGGCCCGAGCGCAGGGCGACGGACGACACGACCCCGTCGGCGTGCCCGTGGTCCCCCACAAGCTCGATCATCTCCATGCGGCCCGCGTCCGGGCGCTGCCCGCCCGGGTGCGCCGCCTCTTGCTGCACGTCGCAGCCCACGGGCGGCCGTCCCTGGCTGCACTCCAGCGCGCGCTTCCCTCTTCGACCCTGGATGCGGATCTGAACAAGGCAGCGGCCGCCGGTGTCCTCTCGGTGGGGGACGAGGTGCGGTTCACCCATCCGCTCATCGGCGCGACCGCCTACGGGGCCGCGACGGACGCTGAGCGTCGTCGGGCGCACCGCGCATGGGCGGCTGTCGTCGATGGCGCGGAGGAGCGCGCGCGCCATCTGGCAAAGTCGTCTGCCGGGCGCAGTGGGACGACGGCCGCATCCTGCGAAACGGGGGCGAGGGAGGCCCGGGCGAGAGGATCGATGGTCGCGGCGGCCGAGCTGGCCGCGCTCAGCCAGCGTCTGACACCGCTTCGGCGTCGAGAAGACCGCGCGCGCCGAGGGCGGCTGGCCGTCGAATTGGTCTTTGCTGCGGGCGACCTGCCCGGTGCTCGGACCCTGATCGAACAGCTCAACGTGGATACAGCCGAGCCGGCCGAACGGTCGCGGTTGAAGACACTCGAGGGCCGCATCCTCGTCTTCGAACGAGACCG
>DATAHR010000073.1:0-2872 GCA_036263035.1 Gaiellales bacterium
CTGACGATCCGGCCGGAAGAGATCCGGGACGCGCTGGCGCACTTCGTCCAGGAATACGAGCCAGACGGTACCACGCGAGAAGAGATAGGCACCGTCATCGAGTGCGGCGACGGCATCGCGCGAGTCGAGGGCCTGCCCTCCGCCATGGCCAACGAGCTGCTCGAGTTCGAGAACGGCGTCCGGGGCCTGGCGCTCAACCTGGACGTGCGCGAGATCGGCGTGGTCATCCTCGGCGAGTTCAACGAGATCGAGGAAGGCCAGCAGGTCAAGCGCACCGGCGAGGTGCTGTCCGTGCCGGTCGGCGACAGCTTCCTCGGCCGCGTGGTCGGCCCGCTGGGCGAGCCGCTGGACGGCAAGGGCCCCATCGAGGACACCGAGCTGCGGCTGCTCGAGACCCAGGCGCCGTCGGTGGTGGAGCGGCAGCCGGTGAAGGAGCCGCTGCAGACCGGCATCAAGGCCATCGACGCGATGACCGCGATCGGCCGGGGCCAGCGGGAGCTGATCATCGGCGACCGGCAGACCGGCAAGAGCGCCATCGCCATCGACACGATCATCAACCAGCGGGCGAACTGGGAGTCCGGCGACCCGGTCCGCCAGGTGCGCTGCGTCTACGTCGCGATCGGCCAGAAGGGCTCCACGATCGCCCAGGTGCGCGGGGCCCTGGAGGAGGCGGGCGCGCTCGAGTACACCACGATCGTCGCCGCCCCGGCCTCGGACCCGGCCGGCTACAAGTACATCGCGCCCTACACCGGTTCGGCCATCGCGCAGCACTGGATGTACCAGGGCAAGCACGCGCTGATCATCTTCGACGACCTGTCAAAGCAGGCCGAGGCGTACCGCGCGGTCTCGCTGCTGCTGCGCCGCCCGCCGGGCCGCGAGGCGTACCCGGGCGACGTCTTCTACCTGCACTCCCGGCTGCTCGAGCGGTGCGCCAAGCTGTCCGACGAGCTGGGCGGCGGGTCGCTGACCGGCCTGCCGATCATCGAGACCAAGGCCAACGACATCTCCGCCTACATCCCGACCAACGTCATCTCGATCACCGACGGGCAGATCTTCCTGGAGACCGACCTGTTCAACGCAGGCGTGCGGCCCGCCATCAACGTGGGCCGCTCGGTCTCCCGAGTCGGCGGCAACGCGCAGATCAAGGCGATGAAGTCGGTCGCGGGCAACCTGCGCCTCAACCTGTCGCAGTACCGCGACCTGGAGGCGTTCGCCGCGTTCGCGTCCGACCTGGACGCGGCCTCCCGCGCGCAGCTTGACCGCGGCGCGCGACTGGTCGAGCTGCTCAAGCAGCCGCAGTACTCGCCGTTCCCGGTCGAGGAGCAGGTGGTCTCGATCTGGGCGGGCGGCAACGGCTACCTGGACGACGTGCCGGTCGAGGACGTCAGCCGGTTCGAGACCGACTTCCTGGACTACCTGCGCCGGTCGCACGCCGGCATCCTGCAGACGATCAGGGAGTCGCTCGCGCTGGCCGAGGACACGGTCACCGCGCTCAAGGACGCGGTCGCGGAGTTCCGCAAGGGCTTCGAGACCAGCTCGGGAGAGCTGCTGACCGGCGAGGACGAGGAGTCCGAGCCGCTGGAGAGCGAGGAGCAGGAGACCATCGCCCGCCGGGTGCCGAAGCCCCAGAAGGAGTCGTAGCATCCCATGGCAGCGCAACTTCGCCTCGTCCGGCGGCGGATCTCCTCGGTGCAGTCCATCGCCAAGATCACCCGCGCGCAGGAGCTCATCGCGTCGTCGCGGATCGTCAGGGCACAGCAGCAGCAGCGCTCGGCCGAGCCATACGCCCGGGAGCTCACCCGCGCGGTGGAGGCGGTGATCAGCCGCTCGACCAACGTCACCCACCCGTTCACCCAGGAGCCGCAGAACCCGTCCCGGGCCGCCGTCCTGATCCTGACCAGCGACCAGGGCTTCGCCGGCGCCTTCAACGCCAACGTCCTGCGCGAGTCGGGCCGGCTGCGGCAGACGCTGCGCGACCGGGGCATCCAGCCGGTCCTGTACGTGGCCGGCCGCAAGGGCATCGGCTGGCACCGGTTCCGCGAGCTCGAGCTGGAGAACTCCTGGAGCGGCTTCTCCGCCGTGCCGAAGTACCGGAACGCGCAGGAGATATCCGAAGCCCTGCTTGAGGCCTTCAACGCCGGGGCTGACGAGGGCGGGGTGGACGAGATCCACCTGGTCGGCACCGACTTCGTCTCCATGCTGACCCAGCGGCCCTATTCGCGCAGGCTGCTGCCGCTGGAGATCGAGGAGACCGAGGAAGAGAGCCCGTCGGGCCCGCTGCCGCAGTACGAGTTCGAGCCCGGCCCGGCCGAGGTGCTCGACGCCCTGATGCCGCAGTACGTGGCCGCCCGGATCTTCTACGCGATGCTGGAGGCGGCGGCGGCCGAACTGGCCTCCCGGCGGCGCGCGATGAAGGCGGCCACGGACAACGCGAACGATCTGCTCGAGACGCTGACCCGTGAGGCGAACAACGCACGGCAGGCCGAGATCACCCAGGAAATCAGCGAGATCGTCGGCGGCGCCAACGCGCTGGCCGACGCGAGTGCAACGAGTGAGTGAGGAACACATGACCGCGACCGATGAGAAGACACCCGAGAGCGACGACACCGTCGCGAGCACCGGCCGCGTCGCGCGGGTCATCGGCCCCGTCGTGGACGTGGAGTTCCCGGCGGATCAGATGCCGGAGATCTACTTCGCGCTGCACGTCGACGTCACGGTCGACGCCGACACGAGGCGGACGTTGACGCTGGAAGTCGAGCAGCACATCGGCGACAACATCGTGCGGGCCATCTCGATGCAGCCCACCGACGGCCTGGTGCGCGGCGCCGAGGTGAGCAACACCGGCGCGCCCATCGAGGTGCCGGTCGGCGAC
>DATAHR010000074.1:0-4665 GCA_036263035.1 Gaiellales bacterium
GAGATCCCATCCTGCGCGGCCGACTCGTTGGCCGGCGCGCCCGCCGTCGTCGCCGTGACGAGCGCCGGCGGAACGGCAGCCATGGCGCTCGTCGCCGTCGCCGCGATGGTCGCGACGACGCATCCACAAACCAGCCGACCCCACGCTCTGCGCACGGAAGACCTCCCGTAGGTTGTCCGGCGAATAGACCCCGGCGAGTGCCCGCGGAAGCCTGCACCCGTGTCCTCAGCCTGCTCGTGGCGGCCCGCCCCGGCCACTCCCCGGGCGGGGGTGTTGTGATCACCCGAAGCGGCGGTCCGGTGTCCGCCCTCACCGACCGATATGCATGTCTTGACAAATAAAGTTGTCGGTGGCACCATAGGCGCATGATCGACGTCGCCGTCATCGACGACCCCGCCGCGGCCGAGGTCTCGCTCGACCCGGTTCGGGCCCGGCTGCTCGCCGAGCTGGCGGAGCCCGCGTCCGCGTCCACGCTCGCCGGCCGCATCGGCCTCAGCCGGCAGAAGGTCAACTACCACCTCCGGTCGCTCGAGCGCCACGGGCTGGTCGAGCTGGTCGAGGAGCGCCGGAAGGGCAACTGCACCGAGCGCGTGCTGCGCGCGACCGCGCGGTCGTACGTGATCAGCCCGACGGCGCTTCCCGACGTGGCGCCTGATCCCGAGCAGGCGCGCGACCAGCTGTCCGCGCGCTGGCTGCTCGCCGTCGCGGCCCGGCTGGTGCGGGACGTCGGCGAGCTGATCGGCGGCGCGTCGGCGGCGCGGCAGCAGCTGGCGACGTTTGCGATCGACGGCGAGATCCGGTTCGCGACCGCGGCCGACCGCGCGGCGTTCGCGAAGGAGCTCGGCGAGGCAGTCGCCGAGCTGGCCGGCAGGTACCACGATGAGGCTGCCCCGGGTGGGCGGCGGCACAGGTTCGTCGTCGCCCTGCATCCGCGGCGGAAGGACACGAGGGAGGTCGAAGCATGAGCCGCGAGTTCGAGATTCGCAGAGAGGTGGAGCTGCCGGGTACGCCCGAGCAGGTGTTCGACGCCGTCGCGACGGGCAACGGCACCGCCGGCTGGATGTTTCCGACCGGCGAGGGGGCACCGGAGGCGGTGGGCGAGGAGTTCGCCGGCCATACGGTGACCGCACTCGACCGGCCGTGGCACTTCGCCGTGCGGGTCGACGGCGAGGACGGATGGTTCAACTCGCTCGAGTACCGGATCGAGCGCCACGGCAACGGCGCGATCCTGCGGTACGTGCACAGCGGCGTGATGACCGGCGACTGGGACACGCAATACGACGGCGCCGACCGGCACACCGACTTCTACCTGCACTCCCTGGGCGAGTACCTGGCCCACTTCGCCGGCCGCCCGGTCACATACGTGGGTGCGGACGGCCCCGCGGACGCGCTCGGCGACGACGCGTTCGCAGCGGTGCGGGCCGCCCTTCGCATCGGCGATGGTGCGGCCGTCGGCGACAGCGTCGACGTCGACCTGCCGGGGATCGGTCGGGTTCGCGGTGAGATCGACTACCTGAACGACATGTTCGTGGGCGTGCGCGGTGAGGACGCGCTCTACCGCTTCTACGGCCGGGGGCGCATGGGGATGCCCGTGTTCGCGGGCCACCACCTGTTCGCCCAGGACGTCGATGGCGACGCGGCCAGGGCCGCCTGGACGGACTGGCTGGCGGAGGTGATCTCGGCGGCCGCGCCGACCGGCTCGGCGTGACGCTCCGAAACCGGGTGACGCCGTTCGGCGACCTGATCGCCGATCCGGCCCGCGGGCTGGTCTACGGCAACCGCGGCTGCCTGCACGATGCAGCCGGCCGCGTGTGCCGCCATCACGCGACCCGCCGGTGGATTGCCTGCCGTCTCGAGTTCCGGGGATGGCACCGCGGGCCGATGATGCAACCGGGCAGGTTCACGGAGCTGTTCTTCCTCGACGATGCGACGGCGCTGGCTGCCGGGCACCGGCCGTGCGCCCTCTGCCGCCGCGCCGACTACAACGCGCTCGCCGAGGTGTGGGGGGACATGCACGGCAAGCGCGGGACAGCCGACGTGATGGACGCGCAGCTGCAGCACGAGCGGCTGGACGGCGCGCGGCGGCGCCTGCACGCCGTTGACGGGAGCGGTCTCCCCGATGGAGCATGCATCGTGCGAGACGGTGCGGCCTGGGTGGTGGCAGGGGGCCGGACGCGGCGATGGACGCCGGCGGGCTACCGCGAGACCGCACCGATCGACGACACGCCGCAGCAGCTGCTGACCCCGCCGTCGCTGCTCGAGCTGCTTCGCAGCGGCTGGCGGTCGCAGCTGCCGCTGCTGCATCCGAGCGCCGGTGTGGCACCGTACGCACCGTGAGCCGGATGGTCGCCCTGCTTCGCGGCATCAACCTCGGCGCCGCGCGTCGCGTGTCGATGGCCGATCTGCGTGCGTGCTTCGAGGAGCTCGGGTACGAGGACGTGGAGACGCTGCTGCAGAGCGGCAACGTTGTCTATCGAGGCACCGATGCGGCGGCCAGCAGCGAGCGTCGCATCGAGCGGGCGCTGCTCGAGCGGACAGGCCTGGAGATCCCGGTGGCGGTGCGCACGGCCACGCAGCTGCAGGCGGTCGTGCGGCGGAACCCGCTCCGCGATCACGCCTCCGACCCGAAGCGCCACCACGTCATCTTCCTCTCGGCGAAGCCGTCGGCTTCCCGGGCGGCGGCCCTCGAGCGGAAGGCCTACGAGCCGGAGCTGTTCGAGCTGCACGGCCGGGAGCTCTACGTCTGGTGGCCAGAGGGAGTGCACCGCGCCCGGCTGACACTGCCGACCCTCGAGCGGAAGCTTGGGGTGGTTGGAACGGCGCGCAACTGGAACACCGTGGAGAAGCTGGCGGCGATGGCCGCCGGTTGACCGGCTATCCCCCTTCCGGTAGGCTCGCAACATCTGCAACGAGGGGAGGCTTCCATGAACCGCTGGGACCGGGCGGCCGCGCCCGAGCACGTGTTCACAGACCCGTTCGAGCAGCCGATCTCGCGCCGTGAGGCGCTGCGGCGTGGCGGGGTCGCCGCGGCGGCGCTCGGGGCCGCCGGCATGTTCAACAGCGCTGTCGCCATGGCTGCGACCGGGCCGCAGCCGCGACCTATCCCCGGCGGACTTGACGCATCCTTCACGCCGGTGCCGTCGAACCCCGCCTTTCATGTGCTTCCGCCGACGATCGGGTTCGAGATGTCGACCATCACGGACTTCCACGGTGTGATTGCTGCGTCCGAGACGCAGGGACGCGCGCGCGGCAGCGACGGCAGTTCATACACCTTCGATGCAGATATGCGATTCATGCGCGGGACGTACGTCGGCATGGACGGCCGGGCGCGTGAAGGCACGTTCGGATTCATATGAATCGACCTGTTCACGGGCGCCGTGGGCGCCTCACCGCAGGTTCACGATTTCGAGCCGGGCATCAAGAAGTCCGGGTTGTTCTGGACGATCCCGATCCCGGCCAGCGCGGCGGACGCCGACCTGCGCGAGCACCGGGCGCGCTACCACATGCGCGACGTGCCGGTTCCTGACTTCCACGATTTCGGAAACGCGGTCTCGCCGCATCCGACCAGGGAGCCGGGTAAGGCGAGCTTCGAGGTGCACTGGACTGCGACCGGGCCGCGCCAGCGGATCCGCGATGCGACGTTCGGGTACAAGGGCGTCTTCTGGCCGGCGGAATGCCACATCGACTTCCACGTGACCGACCTGAACTCGGGGGTCGTGTACCACTCGGTCAGCGAGGGCCAGGTGACCGCCGGCGCCGGGTTCGGGCACGAGCGCAACGGGAGGTACTTCTCCTAGCGTCGGCCAGGTTCGCGTCTGGGTCTGGGGAAACGGCCCCTGTGATACCGTCCGTTGGCTCAACCGACGAGAGGGTTATCCGTGGCCACAGGTGTCCGAGTTCTCGTGACGCTCGCTTGCCAGGAGTGCAAGCGCCGCAACTATCAGACGAACAAATCCAAGCGCAACTCGCCTGACAGGATCGAGTTCTCCAAGTACTGCCGGTGGTGCGGAAAGCACACGCCGCACAAGGAGACGCGCTAGCTAGCCGATGGCCAGGAGAAGCCGTCAGCAGCCGCCTGCCGGGAGGCGCAGCGTCACGGCGCCGCTGGCCGGGAAGCCGAAGAGCCAGTCCGGCGGAGAGCCGGTCCAGCGCAAGCGCGGGTTCTTCTCCGGCGTCCGCAACTTCACCGGCGAGGTGCGCGGCGAGCTGGCCAAGGTCGACTTCCCCGACAGGCACCAGACCTGGCAGTCGACCTCGGTCGTGATCGGCGCCTGCATCATCGTCGGCCTCTACCTGTACGGCCTCGACCAGGTGTTCGCGCGCCTCGTCGATCACCTCGTCTCACTCCAGAAATGACGGAGCGCACATGTTTCGCTGGTACGTGATCAACACCTATTCCGGGCACGAGAACAAGGTCAAGGCCAATCTCGAGCATCGGGTCAAGTCGATGAACCAGGAGATGACGGTGCGCCGCGTCGTCGTCCCCACCGAGTCCGTGGTCGAGACCAAGGACGGCCAGAAGGTGCAGACCGAGCGCCGGCTCTGGCCCGGCTACGTGCTGGTGAACATGGATCTCACCGACGAGGCATGGACGCTGGTCAAGAACACCCCCGGCGTGACCGGGTTCGTGGGTGCCCAGAACAAGCCCGTGCCGCTGTCGCAGCC
>DATAHR010000075.1:0-3904 GCA_036263035.1 Gaiellales bacterium
CTCGTCCGCCGAGGTTCGTGAGGCGCGCGAGCAGCACTGGTGCGCGCGCACGCCGTTCGGCCTCGCGGTGCTGCGCTACGCGGAGGTCAGCACGCTGCTGAAGGACCGCCGGCTGCGCCAGGGCAGCTACGCCTGGCCGGCGCAGAACGGCATCGAGCACGGCCTGCTGTCCGAATGGTGGTCGGAGATCATGCTCAGCAAGGAGGGTGACGACCATCGGCGCCTACGAAAGCTGGGCAACCCGGCGTTCTCACGCTCGCTGATCGAGCGGATGGTGCCCGAGTTCCGGGCGCTCGCGAACGAGCTGATCGACGGATATGCGGCGGAGGGCAGATGCGAATTCGTCTCGCAGTTCGCGGAGCCGTATGCGGCCCGGGTGCTGTGCAAGCTGCTCGGGATGGACGAAGGCCGGTGGCACGACCTGTCCACCTGGTCGACCGACCTGGGCCTGTCGTTCGGGGTCACCATCCGCGAGGATCTCGAACGGATCGAGGCGGCGCTGGCGAACCTTTACGACGTTTCCGACGAGCTGATCGCCGAGCGGCGTCGGCACCCCGGCGACGACGTGGTGTCGAGCCTCGTTCAGGCGCACGACGGCGAGGAGGGACGCCTGTCGGACATCGAGCTGCGGGCGATGGTCTCGCTGATCATCTTCGGCGGGATGGATACGACGAAGAACCAGCTGGGATTGGCGATGCAGCTGTTCGTCGAGCACCCCGACCAGTGCGCGCTGCTGGCGGAGCGGCCGGAGCTGGCGCCCAACGCGGTGGAGGAGCTGATCCGGTGGAACCCCACCGTGATGTGGGCGACACGGCAGGCGACCGAGCCGCTGGAGCTGAACGGACTGCTGATCCCGGCCGGGACGACGCTTCATCTGCTGTCGTATCCCGCCAACACCGACCCGCTGGCGATCGGCACAGGCGCCAGGTTCGACATCACGGCCGAGCGGCCGCCCCACTTCGGGTTCGGCGGCGGAGCGCATCACTGCATCGGCCACTGGCTCGCGCGGATCGACATGCGAGAGGCGCTGCCGCTGATGGCACGGCGAATGCCAGGCCCGCGGTACGAGGGCGAGCCGGTGGTGCGACCGGTGAGCGGGCTGACCGGCCCCGTCCGGCTGCCGATCCGGTTCGAGGCGGAGGCGGCGGGATGAGGGTGCGCGTCGACGAGACCACCTGTGAGCACCACGGGCAGTGCATGATCGAGTGCCCGGAGGTGTTCCAGCTGGTCGGAGCAGACGAGCTGCGCTACGTGGCCGAGCCGGATGAGGCGCTGCGCGACGAGGTCGAAGCCGCGGCGGACGCGTGTCCGACGCAGTCGATCACCGTGTCGTAGGGTCAGCCTTCCGGCTGACCTAGACCGCTGCGGGCAGCCCGAGCGCCTCGCGCATCGCCGAGGTGTGCGCCGGCGTGCTGCCGCAGCACGAGCCGATCACGTCCACGCCCAGCTCCTGCATGCGCACGGCGTAGCGGGCCATCACCTCCGGCGTTCCGCCGTACCGGAACTCGTCGCCGACGAGCTGCGGGAGGCCGGCGTTGCTCTGCGCCAGCAGCAGCACGCCGTCCGGCCGCTCAGCCGACATCGCCACCATCACGGCCTCGATCTCATCCGGCCCGCTGCCGCAGTTGCCGCCGATCAGCTCCACGCCCATCGCCGCGATCTCCGCGAGCGCCTGCGACGGGCTGACGCCCATCATGGTGTGCCCGTTCAGATCGAACGTCATCGTCACGGCGACCGGCACGTCGGGCGCAGCGCGGCGTGCGCCCTCCACCGCAGCACGCACCTCCTCGAGCGCGCTGAACGTCTCGGCCAGGATGATGTGCGCGCCGCCGGCGGCGAGCCCGCCCGCCTGCTCGGCGAACAGCTCGACCGCCTCGTCGTGCGTCATCGTACCGAGCGGCTCCATCAGGTCCCCGGTCGGGCCCATGCTGCCAAGCGCGAGCACGCCGTTCTCGTCGGCCACCTCGCGCGCGATCCGCGCGCCGGCCTCGTTCAGCTCGTGGACGCGATCCTCGAGGCCGTGAAGCCCCAGGCGGGGCCGCGTTCCGCCGAACGTGTTGGTCGTCAGCAGCTGTGCGCCGGCATCGGCGTACGCGGTATGGATCACGCGGAGCCGGTCCGGATGGTCGACGTTCCAGACCTCGGGCGACGCCCCGGGCATCAGCCCCGCCGCCTGCAGCATGGTGCCGATCGCACCGTCGCTCAGCACCGGTCGGTTGTCACCCAGCAGTGTCGCGATGTCGCCCATCACACCTCCAGGAGCGAACCCAGCCGCTCATCGTCGAACTCCGTGTCCAGCTGCTCGGCCACACGTGCGACCAGCTCATCCGGGGCGCCGGCCGACTCCACCCACTCACCGTGATGCCATTGCTCGAGGTAGGCGTCCGAGCCCGCCATGCCGAGCCTCATGGCCGCCTCGTCGATCGCCTCCTGAAAGCGATCGGGCAGCGCCGCCTTGGACGTCCCGTCGCCGTCGCGCGCCGTCACCATCGAGGGGATCTCGCGCCAGTAGGTGATCCGGTACTCCGCCATGGCCCCATACTAGTCGTGCATACGATTCGTCCGATGAGCGAGTTTTCACGCGAGCTGATCGGCCGCTCCGGCTACGACCTCGAGGGATTCGCAAGCGCGTATGACGGTGCCCGGCCAAGCCCGCCGGCAGTCGTGCTGGAGGTGCTCGAGCGCTGTGCCGGCGCCCGGCCGCGGCTGGTGGTCGACCTCGGCAGCGGCACCGGCCTTTCGTCCCGAGCGTGGTCCGAACGGGCGGATCGTGTGATCGGCGTCGAGGGAAACCCGGCCATGCTCGCGATTGCACGCGATGCGACAACGGCCCCGAACGTCTCGTTCGTCGAGGGATACGGCGAGGCCACCGGACTGGACTCCGGGACGGCCGACATCGTCACCTGCGCCCAGTCCTTCCACTGGATGGATCCGCACGCCGTGCTCCCGGAGGCAGCGCGGCTGCTTCGTCCCGGTGGTGTGTTCGCCGCGTACGACTACGACGTCGTGCCCGTGATCGAGCCGCGCGTGGATGCGGCCTTCGCGCGGGTGATCGATGTCCGGTGGGACGCTCGCGAACGGCTGGGCCTTCACGCCGGATCCAGCTTCTGGCCCAAGTCGCAGCACGCCGATCGCATCCGGGAAAGCGGGCTGTTCGCCTTCGTGCGAGAGGTGCACTGCCACGGCGAACTGGTCGCCGACGGCCGGCGGATCATCGAGCTGGCTCACTCGCTGGGCGGGCCGTCCGACATCTTCGATGGCCAAGCGCCCGAGCTGAACGAGGCGGCCGACGAACTGGCAGCGCTCGCCCTCGAGCTCCTGCCGGAGCCGAGGTCGATGCTGCTCGGCTACTCCATACGGCTCGGAATCATGGCTGACTGAGTCATGCCGCCGGTTCCGGCACCGGCATCAGCGGCCGTTCGCGCAGGTAGGGCAGCGGACGCGACGGGTCGGGCGAGTCGATCTCCCGAGCGAGCCGGTGGCCGTCGAAGATGGCGTCGGCGATCAGCCTCGGGGCAACGCAGTCGCCGATCCGGTAAAGGGCCTCGATGCCCGCCGCCTCCAACGCGGCCGGGTCGCCGGCCAGCTCGTGATAGAGCTCGTCGTCTGACCGGCGCTGGGTGACCAGCACCACGCCATCCACCTCGAGCTCCGACCGCGCCTGGAACTCGCCGTGCAGCCGGATCCCCTCCTGCTCGATCGACTCGACGACGACCGCCCGGTGCACCCGCACGCCGACCTGGTTCAGCCGCCGGCGCACCGGCAGGCCCTCGAGCGTCTGGTCACAGTACGGCGCCACCGCCTCGTGGCTCGTCACGAACTCCACCTCCAGCCCCTCCGACCGGAGTTGCTCGGCTATCGCCGTGGCTGTGAAATATCCCTCGTAGTCGATCACGGCAACGCG
>DATAHR010000076.1:0-7905 GCA_036263035.1 Gaiellales bacterium
TTCCAGATCCAGAACGGGCAGCAGGTCGCGATCTCGCCGGACCCGTACACCACCGGGGAGTTCCAGCTCCCGTCCTGGCTGGCATGACCGCGGAGGCCGCGACCGCGCAGCCCGCCCTGGAGGTTCGAGGCGTCTCGAAGCTCTACGGCGGGCTGCGCGCCGTCGCGGACGTGTCGTTCACCGTCGAGCCGGGCGAGGTGCTCGGCATTGCGGGGCCAAACGGCGCGGGCAAGACCACGCTGTTCGACACCATCACCGGACACACCATCGCGACAGAGGGTGAGATGTTCCTGGGCGGCACGCCGATCCGGGGCACGAAGATCCACCACCGCTGCCGGCTGGGACTGGCCCGGACGTTCCAGCATCCCGTCGCCGCCGAGACCCTGACGGCGCTCGAGAACACGTACCTCGCCGCCAGCTTCCGCCGCGGCCGCGAGGGACGGTCGCGCTCGGGGGATGTCGCGGCCGGCCGGGCGGCGCTGCAGCTCGTCGGCCTCGAGCACCAGGCGATGACGGTGGCCTCACTGCTTCCCGTCTACGACCAGAAGCGGCTGATGCTCGCCACGGCGCTTGCCACGAACCCGTCCGTCCTGCTCCTCGACGAGCCGTTCGGCGGGCTCAATCCGAACGAGATCGACGACACCGTCGCCCTGCTGCAGCGCCTTCGCGGCGGCGGTCTGGCGATCGTCTGCATCGAGCACGTGATGCGGGCGCTGGTGGCGCTGGCCGACCGGGTGCTCGTCATGCACCACGGGGCGGAGCTGTTCCTGGGAACGCCCGATGCGATGATGCGGGACCGGCAGGTGGTGGAGGTCTACCTCGGCGCGTCCGGGGGAGGGGCTGCATGAGCGACCTGCTGCTGGACGTGCGTGGCCTGCGCGCGGGGTACGACCGCGCCGTGGTCATCCACGACCTCGATCTCGCGGTCGAGCCGGCGAAGACCGCCGTGGTGATCGGGCCCAACGGCCACGGGAAGACCACCATGCTTCGCGCGATCGCCGGCCTCCTCCAGCCGTGGGCCGGGGAGGTCACGCTCGACGGCCGCCGGGTGGACGGCGAGCCGGCCGAGCGGATCGCGGGGCTGGGCGTCGTGCACGTGATGCAGGGCGACGGGCTGTTCGCCGGCATGACCGTCGAGGAGAACCTGCTGATGGGCTCGTTCCTCGGCTCGTCCTGGCGCGGCCGCCGAGAGGCGCTGCGCCGGGTCTACCAGGCCCTTCCGCTCGTGGAGGAGAAGCGCGCGCAGAAGGCACGGACGCTGTCGGGCGGCGAGCGCCGGCTGGTCGGCCTGGGCCGGGGGATGATGCGACCGGCGCGGTTGATGCTGATCGACGAGCCGTCGCTCGGGCTCGCACCGGTGGCGATCGAGGCGGTCTACGCCGCGCTCGCCGATCTGCGCAAGGAATCGGAGGCGGCAGTGCTGCTGATCGAGGAGAACTTCACGCACGTGGGCGGGATCGCGGACGTCGTCCATGTGCTCGAGGCCGGCGCCATCATCCGCAGCGGCAGCTACGCCGAGCTCTCGACCGACGAGACCATCGTGCAGACCTACCTGGGAGCGCTGCCGGAGGCCGGTCGATGACCGACGTCGTCGCCATCCTCGCAAACGGCTTCATCTACGGGTCGATCTACGGCCTGGTCGCGATCGGCATGACCCTGATCTACGGCACGCTGCGAATCCTCGACATGTCACAGGGCTCGATGGTCATGGCCGGCTCGTACGTCGGCTGGTGGGCGCTTGCCGAGCACGGTGTGAACGCGCTCGTGGCGCTCGTGCTGGCGTTCATCGTCACCTTCATCCTCGGCACGGCGACCGAGCTGGTGTCGGTGCAGCCGCTGATCAACCGGGCGAAGGAGGTCGACCTCGAGATGGTCACCTTCATCACCACGTTCGCCGTCGCGATTCTGATCACGAACCTGGCGCTGCAGCACTTCGGCCCGTTCCAGAAGAACGTCCCGGTGATCGTCAGCGGGCATGTAGAGCTGGTCAAGGGCGTCACCATCTCGTACCACGAGCTGACCATGGCGGGGATCTCGATCGTGCTGATGGGCTCGCTGGGGCTGTTCCTTGCCCGGACGCGATGGGGGCTCGCGGTGCGGGCGGTGGCTCAGGATCTGGACGCGGCCCGGTCGATGGGCGTCCCCGTCACCCGGCTGTATCCGCTGACGATGGGCCTGGCCTCGGCGCTGGCCGGCGTGGGCGGCGTGTTCCTCGGCGGCCTCTACTTCGCATCACCGACGGCCGGCGACCAGCCGCTGCTGTTCGCGCTGATCGTGGTCGTGCTGGGCGGGCTCGGCAGCCTCACGGGCACCATCTACGCGGCCTACCTGGTCGGGCTGATCCAGGCGTTCACCGAGGTCAGGTACGGCACGACCTGGACGCTGACGATCCTCTACGCGGCGATCCTCGCCATCCTGCTCGTGCGGCCATACGGGCTCAAGGGCAGCCCCAGCGAGGCGCGGCTGTGATCGGCGGGCTGGGCTCGCTGACCGCGGGCCGGTGGCTGCTGATCGGGCTCGGCGTGCTGATCGCTGCGGTGTTCCCGCTCGTCTACACGAACCCGTACTACATGACGATCATCGTTACGGCCGAGATCATCCTGATCCTGAACATCTCCTGGAACTTCATCCTGGGGATGGCCGGCGTCTGGAACTTCGGTCAGCTGGCGATCTACGCGCTGGGGGCGTATGGATCCGGGTACATCATGCTGCACTACACGTCGGTGCCGGTGGCGATCGCCATCGTGCTCGGCGGCGTGTTGAGCGCGGGCATCTCGTTCCTGCTCGCCATCCCGACGCTGCGGCTGTTCGGGATCTACACGTCGCTGCTGACGTTCTCGTTCGCCCAGGTCGTGCAGTACACGGCGCTCAACGACCCGCACCTGGGGTTCTCCGATGAGGGGCTGACAGGCGGCTCGTTCGGCTATCCGGCGGTGCCCGGCCTGTTCCCGGACTACGGGCAGGAGGCGTACCTGCGGGCCTACTACTGGGTGTGCCTGGGCGTGATCATCGCATCGTGCTTCGCGGTGGCCTGGCTGCGGCAGTCGCATCTCGGGTATGCGCTGCGGTCGGCGCGCGACGCGCCGGCGTACACCGCGGCGCGTGGCGTCGACCTGCGTGCGGCGCGGGTCGCGGCGTTCGTGCTCTCGGGGTTCCTGGCGGGCGTTGCCGGCGCGCTCTACCTCAGTTTCAACCAGTCGTTCACGACCAGCCAGATGGGGTTGACTCCGATGTCGATCGACGTGACGATGCTCGTCATCGGCGGGCTGGGCACCGTGACGGGGCCGATCATCGGCACGGCCATCGTGACGGCGATCCAGACGAAGCTGATCAACTACCCGGGCTGGACGCTGACGGTGCTCGGCGCTGCGCTGCTCGTGATCGTCATCTTCGTGCCGGGCGGGTTCGTGGGCCTGTTCAGCCGTGTGAACCGGCGGATCTCGACCTGGGTGAGCGAGGGCGACGAGCCCCCGCCCGGGGATCCGGAGCCGGACCAGCGGCTGGTGGCGTAGTCAGAGGCTGAGGCCGCCGTCGACCGGCAGGGCAACGCCGGTGATGTAGGCGGCGGCGTCGGACGCCAGGAAGCAGATCGCCTCGGCGACCTCGCCGGGAGCGCCGAGGCGTTGGAGCGGCACGTCCTCGCGGAGGAACTGCTCGCCGGCTTCGGGGTCGTCCATCAGGCGGAGCATGGGCGTGTCGATCACGCCGGGGCAGACGGTGTTGACGCGGATGCGGTGCGGGGCGAGCTCGACGGCGAGCTGCTTGGTGAGGGCGACGACGCCGGCCTTGCTGGCGTTGTAGTGGGCGGTCGGCTCGCCGGCGTCGGGCTCGAGCGCGGCGGTGGAGGCGATGGTGACGATGGCGCCGCCGGTGCCGGCGGCGGTCATGGCGCGGGCGGCCTCGCGGGCGGTGAGAAAGGTGCCGCGGAGGTTCACCTCATGCACCTCGTCCCACTCGGCGGCGGTGATGGCGACGGCCGGCGCGATGCGGTAGATCCCGGCCGCCGTGACGACCACGTCGGGTGGGCCGCCGAGACGGTCGGCCGCTGCGAGCACGGCCTGTGAGACCGAGTGGCCGTCGCGCACGTCGACGGTGATGTCGCCTCCGCGCAGGTCAGCGGTGACGACCTGCGCGCCGCGGCCCCGCAGCAGCGCGGCGGTGGCGGCGCCGATCCCCGATGCGCCGCCGGTGACGAGCGCGCGGCGGCCGTTCACCGGGCGTGGTCGGCGATCTCGGCGCAGGTGGCGATCCAGACGTCGCCGCGCGCCTTGACGTCGGCGATGAACTGTTCGAGGAAGGCCAGCCGGTGGGGGCGGCCGATCACCTGCGGGTGCATCGTGATGATGCAGGCGCCGCCGAGGGCCACGATGCCGTCCAGCTCCGCCCACCAGATCTCGCGGACGGTCGAGGGCGGCGTGATCGAGCGCGTCCAGTCCATGCCGCTGCTCGAGAACCAGAAGTAGGCGGCGTCGTCGAGGATCCACTGGATGGGAAGCTCGATCAGCTCGGAGTCGGCGTGGACGTAGGGGCGGATGTCGTCCATGTAGTTCGACGAGTAACGGAAGCCGTGCCTGCTGAGCAGGTCCGTTGTCGCCGGAGAGAACTCCCACGAAGGTGAGCGGTAGCCGACGGGGTCGGCGCCGAGGTCTCGGAGCACCTCGAGCCCGCGAAGCAGCTCCTGCTCCTCGTCGTGGGGCGAGAGCTTGGCGGGCGAGGTGTGGGTGTAGCCGTGGTGGCCGACCTCGTGGCCGGCGGTGATGATCTCGCGGACGCGCTGGGGGTGGCGCTCGCCGACACGGCCGGGGACGAAGAAGGTCTGGCGGAGGCCCTGGCGCTCGAGCAGCTCGAGCAGGAGCGGGACGGCGACCTTGGCGCCATAGGTGCCCTGCGAGAGGACGCCCGGGCGGTTGGCGTTCTCGGGATCGTCGCCGATCCAGACCTCCTCGGCGTCGAAGTCGAAGGTGAAGGCGACCGCCCCGCGGGCGCCGTTCGGCCAGGTCGTCATGGCGTGCGAGTCTACCGATCCACCGCAGGGGCGCCGGGTGAGACCGTTTCGTCGCACGCTCGCGACGCCGGCGGCCGGCCGGACGGTGTCAAACCCGGCGCACGGGCGCTGAGACGGCGTTGTGATCGGTTCGCAACGTTCGGCCGCCTGCCATCGCGAACGCGCGGTTCGGGTGTCAAACCCCGCACACCCCCGTCGCGCGACCTCCGCCACGCCGCCGTGACACTTCGCCATCGCCTCGTTGCCCGGGCCGGCCTGCGGCCGGCCCGGGCGGTCTCAAAGCATGCGCGCGCGCCATGTGGCAGGATCGTGACCGGATTGGCACCCCTGCTCGCGCGAATAGGCCGGCGGCCGGACGGCCGTCTCAAAGCACGCCGGCAGCGTCTGTGACGCCGCCGGCGTGGATTCGTGTCAGACGTAACCTCAGGCTCGGACGTCCGGGCTGCCGTTGTCCCATGTGGCGACGGTGAGGCCGGCAGCCTCCAGCGCGGCGGAGAGATCGCCCGCTCGCTCGGTCGGGACGATCACCAGCACGCCGCCGTCGGTCGGCAGATGGTCGCGGCGAAGCGCCGCGGCGACCCGCTCGGCCGGCTGCAGGTAGACGGCGTTCCACCCGAGCGACGGGTAGGTGTCGGCCACGATGACGAGCGTGCCTCGTGCGCCGCGGATTGCGCCCAGGCAGCCGGTGAAGTGGCCAACGTGCCAGTCCGGGGGAGGGCCTGCCGAGTCGTCGCCGTCCTCGAGATACCGGAGCAGCGTCGACACCGGCGGATGCGAGCCCCACAGCACGCCCGTGGCCATGTTGAGCACGACCGCCGCCTCCTGCTCGGCCGAGGCAAGCGCCAGCAGCTCCGAGACGCTATGGCCGTCCCACGGGCCGGCGACGGGGATGGCCCTTCGCGAGCCGCCGCTCAGCTCGTCGACGGCGCGGACGAGGCCCGCAGCCGACACCCCGGACACCGCCGGGTCGTCCGTGACCGGCAGCTGCAGCCGGTAGTCCCGCCGCCCTGGCTCACCCTCCGGCAGCTCGGCCGCGTGGTCGTACCCCTCCGGCGCAAGCACGCCGCCCGCCGCCTCGGCCACCGCGTCCTGGTCGGCGACCTCGACACCAGCTGCGCGCAGTGCGAGGAACGTGCAGAAGGAGCCGCACAGCTCGTCCTTCTGGGGCAGCTCGGCGGCGTGCAGCTCGGCCAGCCGTGCCGCTCCCGGCAGCAGCTGCGCGGATGGAAGCTCGATGGCCATGTCAGTACCTCCAGAGATACGCGGCGACGATGTCCTCAGGGGATTGTCCCTCGACTGCGGCCGAGTCGGCGCGCCGCACGACGGTCCACGAGCCGACCGCCTCCTCTCCCAGCACCCGGCTGACCGCTTCCGAGCCGGTGACGGCGGCGATCTGATCCTCCGCCGTCTCGGGGAGCCGCCGCACGCCGCGGCGCTCGCGCTCGTCGTCGTCCCACGAGCTCGGCTCGTCCTGGATCGGCTCGGGGAGCGTCAGCCCCTCCTCCAGGCCGGCCATGCCCGCGCCGATGACGGCCGCCAGCGCCAGGTAGGGGTTCCCGGAGGCGTCCGACGCCTTCAGCTCGACGTTGGCCGCCTCATCGGGCACGAGCCCGCCGCCGGGGACGAAGCGCAGCGACGCCTCCCGGTTCTGCACGCCCCAGAACGCGTACGCGCTGGCGAAGTACCCCGGCCGCCGCCGCAGCAGGGACACCATGCTGGGCGCCGCCACGGCGGACAACGCCGGGAGGTCGCGCAGCATGCCGGCCACCCAGCCCTCGCCCTCCCGCGTCATTCCGGACGGGCCGTCTCCGCCCGCCATCAGGTTGCGCCCGTCCCGCGAGACCGAGCTGTGGATGTGCCACCCGTTTCCGACCGCGTCCATCGAGACAACGGGCGAGAAGGACGCGCGGAGCCCATGTGACCGGGCCGCGGCGTGGATCGTCTGGCGGGCCAGCAGCTGCCGGTCGGCGGCTGTGACGGGATCGGAGGCGCCGATCGAGAGCTCCATCTGCGCCAGCCCGTACTCGGCGTGGAACTGCCCCACCGGCACGCCGTTCGCGGCCAGGTCGGCGAGCACCTGGGTGCAGAACTCGTCGACCTGGAGCATGGCGTGCGGTGAGTAGACCGGCCCGTGGTGCGCCGGGGAGAGCTCCTGCCCGGCATGGCCGATGAACCATTCCATCTCGAAGCCCGCGCGCACCTCGAGCCCCGCAGCGGCAGCGCGCTCGACCGCCCGCTCGAGGATCCCGCGCGGGCAGTAGGGGGAGCGCGTGCCGTCGTTCAGGAATTGCCGGCCCGGCGTCCAGGCGAACCCGGGCTGCCCCGCGAGCGGCACAATCATCCCCGGCGACGCCAGCAGACGCACGTCGCCGGACACGTTCGACAGCGGTGGGTGGTCGAACGTCAGCCCGTCGTTCGAGAGGAAGATCGGAAACAGCGTCGTCATGCCGACCCCGCGCTCGCACACCTCAGCCAGGCGTTCGACGGGGACGCTCCGCGAACGCGGAATCCCGTTGTTGTCTACAAAGACAATAGTTACGCCAACGACGCTCGCCGGCAGCTCAGTTCCAAGGCTCATTTCGGGGCGCCATTAAAGCACCCCGTGTCACGCCTGCCTATGCGGGAGCCTCCGTCGGCGGCGGGGTCACGTCTTCGCCTCCTCACCCGGCCGGATAGCGCCTGCCTCGTACGCGAAGATGACCAGCTGCACCCGATCCCGGCAGCTCAGCTTGAGCAACAGGCTGGCGACGTGCGACTTGACCGTGGCGCGGCTGACGACCAGTCGCTCCGCGATCTCGTCGTTCGATAGCCCGGCAGCTACCAGGTCGAGCACCTCGCGCTCCCGGGAGGTGAGCATGTCGAGCGACGCCGCCAGCTCGAGCCTGGCGCCCGGTCCACGA
>DATAHR010000077.1:0-26108 GCA_036263035.1 Gaiellales bacterium
GACGCGCGGCTGGGGTCGCTGATCGGTGTGACCGTCGCCCGCGAGCCGGCGGAGGCGGCGGCTTAGATGATTGATTCCACGACGCCGCACGTCTGATCGCCTCACTGTCGGTAGTTGCCGACCGTCAGGGTGCTGCGACCGGTAGGCGTCGCATCGCTGCGTCCTCGGTCGGGCCGATATTCCCGATATCGGCCCTCCCTCGATCCTTGCGCTGCTTGCCTACCGATCGCTCAGACCGCACGGCGCCGTGGAATCAATCATCTAGGGATTCAGGCCCTGACGGGCCACGTTCAGCGCCACCGCCCGCTCCATCGCCGCGTACCGGGCCTCTTCCAACTGCGTCGAGAAGTCGTCGGACGCCGGGTCGAGGCGGGCGATGCGCTGGCTGTGCTCACCGGGCCGCACCAGCTCGACGATCGTCGCGTGCGGCACGGAGCGGATCGCGACCTGCCACTGGGCCAGCTCCCGCCGCCGTTTCGTGTGCCGGGCCCAGGCGAGGAGTGCGACCAGGACGGCGAGCGTGATCACGAGAATGCCCAGATCGAGGATCACGCGCATACGGTAGCGGTTCGGGATTGACCGCCGCAGCCGCGCGCAACTACCATGTGGGCACTGAACCAGCAGACGTCGGGGGTTTCCCGGCAACGCATCCAGAGAGGCGGAGGGACCGGCCCTGTGAAGCCTCGGCAACCGCACCGCAGCAGCGGGAACGGTGCCACGTCCGGCGAGGCAACGCCTCGGAAGATGTGAACCGGCCGATCAGATCGGCCCATCCCGGGAGACGACATGTACGCAACGCATCTGGTGTGTAAGGGCTGCGGCTCCGAGCACCCGCTCGACGCACGGTTCGCGTGCGACCACTGCTTCGGGCCGCTCGAAGCCGCCTACGACAAGCCGGCCATCGCCCGCGGCGTCACGCGCGAGCTGATCCAGGCGGGGCCGCCGACGCTCTGGCGGTGGGCCGCGTTCCTGCCCGTCGACGCCCCGGCGCGCGGCCTGCCCGTCGGCAACTCGCCGCTGATCCGCGCCGACCGCCTCGCCGCGGAGCTCGGGCTCTCCTGCCGCCTCTACGTCAAGACGGAGACGTCGAATCCCACCCACTCGTTCAAGGATCGCGTGGTCGCGGTGGCGGCCGCCAAGTCGGTGGAGCTGGGATTCGAGGCGCTCGCGTGCGCCTCAACGGGCAACCTGGCCGGGGCGACGGCAGCCGCCGGGGCCGCGCTCGGGCTGCCCACCTACATCTTCGTTCCGGGGGACCTCGAGCGGGAGAAGATCATTGCGGCTGCTGCCTACGGCGCCACGGTGTTCGCCGTGGACGGCACCTACGACGACGTCAATCGCCTCTGCTCCGAGCTCAGCTACGACCGGCCCTGGGCGTTCGTGAACGTGAACATGCGGGCCTACTACGCCGAGGGGTCAAAGACGATCGCCTTGGAGACGGCGGAGCAGCTGGGCTGGCGGGTGCCCGACCGGGTGGTGGCCCCGATCGCCTCCGGCTCGCTCTACACCAAGATCCTGCAGGGCTTCGAGGAGGGCCGGGCCGCCGGGCTCCTGCCGGACGGGCCCGCGCCGGCGATGCACGGCTCCCAGGGCGCCGGGTGCGCGCCGGTGGCGACCGCGTTTGCGGCCGGCGCTGATCAGGTGATCCCGGTCAAGCCGACCGGCATCGCCAAGTCGCTTGCGATCGGCAGCCCGGCCGACGGCGTGTACGCGCTCGACGTGGCCCGACGCACCGGCGGATCGATCGAGGCGGTCTCAGACGGTGAGATCGTGGACGGCATCCGCCTGCTCGCGAGCACGACCGGGATCTTCACGGAGACGGCCGGCGGCGTCACCACTGCCGTGCTGGCCCGGCTCGCGGAGCGCGGCGAGATCGGTGATGACGAGACGGTGGTCGTGTACATCACCGGCGACGGGCTGAAGACGATCGACGCGGTCGAGCCGTCCGTCGAGACGATCTCGGTGGCGCCCGACCCGGACGAGGTCGACGCCGCGCTGGCCGCGGTCGCGTAGCAGATGACATACGGGCCGCACCACCGGCGGCTGGTGGTACGGCCCGCAGGCCTGTGATCGGCGGGCTCGCCGCCGGGTGCCTCACGCGGCCGGTGGTTCGGCCTCACCCGAAGCGGGGAGGAGGCATTACGCGCTTTCCCGCACCTCCGCGTGGCCGCCGCGGACGTGGATGTCGTAGCGGCGGCCGAGCGCGGCCACGCCGCGCAGCTCGAGCCGCTGGCACGCCTCGGGTAGGACGGCGTCGGCCTGGAGCCGGCCGGTCGCCGGATCCGGCCGCAGCCCGAGCATGCAGGTCATGAACAGCACCGGGGCGCCCGTCGCCCAGGCCTGAGGCGAGCAGGCAGTGGGATATGCCACCGGGAAGGGCGTCATCTCGCGGCTGTAGCCGGCGAATACCTCCGGCAGGCGGTAGTCGAAGTGACGCGCCGCGGTCAGCATCGACGTCGCGATCCTGTTCGCGTACTGGCGGTAGCCGTAGCGGACGAGCCCCGCCACCACGAGGCTGTTGTCATGCGGCCAGACGGTCCCGGTGTGGTAACCGATGGGGTTGAACCCGCGGTCGCCGTCGGACATCGTGCGGACGCCCCAGCCGGAGTTGAGCGTGTGCGACATCAGCTGCTCGGCGATCAGGCCGGCGCGATCCTCGTCCACGATCCCGCTCCACAGCAGGTGGCCGATGTTCGAGCAGAGCGAGTCGATCCGGCGCTTGTCCTGGTCGAGGCCGAGCACGTAGTACCCCGCGTCCTCGTCGAAGAAGTCGGCGTTGAACCGCTCGCGCAACGTCACCGCCTCGGCCTCGAGCGCGGACGCGAGCGCGTCGTCCCGCCACACGCGGCGGGCGAGCTCAGCGGTGCGCAGCCGGGCGTCGTAGGCGTAGCCCTGCACCTCGGCCGTGGCGATCGGCGTGCGGGCGACCGTGCCGTCGTGGAACCGCATCGAGTCCCAGGAGTCCTTCCAGGACTGGGACTCGAGGCCGTGCTTCGACCGCCGGTGGTACTCGATGAAGCCGTCGCCGTCGAGGTCGGCCTGCTTGCGCATCCACGCGAGCGCCCCCATCGCCGGCTGGCGCAGCGCGGCAATGGTGTCGACGTCGCCGGTCCAGCGGTAGAGCTCGGAGAGCAGGATCAGGAACAGCAGGGTCGAGTCGACGCTGCCGTAGTAGGGGAACGCGCCGCCTTCGGCCGCCACCCGGCCGACGCGCACCTCGTGCACGATCTTTCCGGGCTCGCTGTCGCGCTCGTCGTCGCGACTGGGCGCCTGCAGCGCGGCCAGCGCCTCGAGCGTGCCGGCCGCGAGGTTGGAGCCAAGCAGCATCGTCTGGTAGCTGGTGATCAGCGTGTCACGGCCGAACACCGTCATGAACCAGGGCAGCCCGGCTGCCGGCAGGTCGCGCAGCTGCACGCTGCCCTGGCGGGGTCGCATCCGCAGGGCGGCCAGGTCGGCGAGGGAGCGGTGATAGGTGTTGCGCAGCTCCTCCCAGTCGGTGACGAGCTCGGGGGCGTGCAGCTGCCATGAGCGCATGGACTCCTCGACGCGCACGCGCTCCTGGCCGAAGTAGAAGCTCGTGTAGCGCTGGCGCCGCTCGTCGTCCGCGCCGAGCAGGACCACGTTGGCCCGCGTCTCCCATGTCTCGCCCGGGCCCAGCTGGATCCGGTGGGTGATCGACCGATCGCCCGGCTCGCCGCGCTTCGACACCCAGACCAGCGCCTGGGCGCGGAAGGCGTCGTTGCGCAGGCGGAACGACCACGAGTTCTCCTGGTCGTCGCGGTCGGCCTCGACACGGCCCTCGGGGGCGGTGCGGGCGGTGAAGACGAGATCCTCCTCGCGGTACTCGCGAGCCTTCACCTCGAACAGATCGAGGAAGTCGAAGTCGAACTCGAGCCGCAGCTCCAGCTCGACCGGGTCCAGCAGGTGGTTCTCGACGTGCAGGCCGTTCTGCATCCCGCCCTCGCCCACGAACACGTCGCGGATCAGCGACACGGCGCCGGCGGGCATGGTCGGCGTGGCCGGGTTCTGGAGGAAGACGGCGGCCGAGTAGTAGTCGACGGTGCCGGAGCTGAGCAGCTGCGGCGGCTCGCCGTTCAGGAGCAGGCGCCAGGATGAGAGGTACCTGGTGTCGTTGTAGTAGAGCCCCTCCGAACCGCTGCCGACGTCGCCCTGGTCGTCGGCGACGAGGAAGTTGTTGCCCTCGAGCACCGTGAGCATCACGGCATGCTACAGAGGGCCACGGTGTGCGGAGCCTCTCCCGCGAGGCTCCGCACAGCAGACCGGATGTCAGGCGGCGGCAGCAGCCGCGTGCTGCTCGAGCTCGAGCGCAGCGGCGAGCGCAGCCTTGGGGCGGGCGCCGACGGCCTTGGCGACCACGGTGCCATCCTTGACGAGGACGAGGGTGGGGATGCTGAGGGCCTGGAATGCCTCCTGCAGCTCCGGCTGCTCGTCGACGTCGATCTTGCCGACCTTGATGCGGCCGGCGTACTCAACCGCGAGCTCGTCAACGACGGGGGCGACGAGGCGGCAGGGACCGCACCACGCGGCCCAGAGGTCGAGCAGAACGGGGATCTCGGATTCGAGCACCTCGCTCTTGAAGTTGTCCTTGGTGATCTCGATGGCGTCTGACATGCGGTCTCCTGACTGTGTAACTGGCTGGTTATATAGTTGCATATGCGCTAGGATGGCGCAAATGGCGCTTCCCCATCCACTGCCCGCCGAATACGCCCGCACCGTAGCCGACCGCTTCCGGCTGCTGGGCGACCCCACGCGCCTGATGCTGATGGATCTGCTCCGGGACGGCGAGCGGTCCGTGGGGACGCTAGCCGCCGATATCGGATGTACCCAGGCGAACGCCTCGAAGCACCTCGGGTTGCTGGCCGACGGGGGACTCGTCATCCGGCGGCGCGAGGGGCTGCACTGCTACTACCGGGTCGCGGACGAGTCGGTGTTCCAGCTCTGCGACACGGTCTGCGCGTCGGTGCTGTCGCACCTGGGCGCGCGGGTCGAGGCGCTGCGCGCCGCGGCCGGACAGTAGGGCTACATGCGCGCCTTGAGCGCGAGCACGTCGGCGATGTAGAGCTGGCTCGCGGGGAGGACGCCGTAGCGGCGGACGCCGGCGGGGCCCTGGTAATAGGCGGCCAGGGCGAGCCGCTCGCTGCCCCCGAACTCGCTCAGCAGGTGGTGCAGATAGGCGACGCCGATGCGGACGTTCCCGTCCGGTGTGCGCGGCACGGGGTGGCCGATCAGGGTCTCCACGAAGCTCCAGGTGTCGGGCATGATCTGCATCACGCCCCAGGCCCCGACCGACGAGACGACGCCGGTGTGGTAGCCGGACTCCATCCAGGCGACCGCTCGAGCGAGGTGGGGGTTGACGCCGTAGTGCGCGGACCAACGATCGATCGAGCGCTGCGCGTCGAAGTCGCCGCCGGAGGCAACCGGCGCCGCTGCCGTCTGGGTGGCGTGGCCGGGCACGATCAGGGTCGAGCCGGCGAGCAGGACGCCGCCCGGGTCGAGGCCGTTCATCTCGGCCAGGTGCGTGAACGTGGTGCCGTACCGCGCGGCGATCCCGCTCAGGGTGTCGCCCCACTGGACGGTGATGCGATGCCCGCCGTGGGTGCGCAGGACGGACTGGTGCGTGACCGTGGCGTGGTGGCCGGGGATGCGCAGCACGGTGCCCGCCACCAGGACGCCGTAGGGGTCGAGGCCGTTGACCTTCGCCAGCCGCTGTAGCGACATGCCGTGGGCCTCGGCGATCCACGTGAGCGTGTCGCCCCAGCGGACGGTGTAGTGCTCGGAGGCCTGTGCCGGGCTTGCCGTGGCCAGCGCCAGGCAGGCGGGGACGAGCAGCAGCAGCTGGCGAGTTCGGCGCATGGACAGCCGATGTTCGCGGCCGCCGGGCGAACTCCTTCCGACCGAGGAGGCCGATAGTCTGGGCGCACCGCGCCGCCGCTCGTGGGCCGGCGCCTCTGGACCGGGAGGGCCTCATGACGTATCCACTTGACCGCAAGCTCGTCGTCGAGTTCATCGGGATGTTCATCTTCATGTTCACGGTCGGGATGGCGACCAACAAGGCCGGTGCCGGGGCGTTGGCGCCGCTGGCAATCGGCGGCGTGCTGATGGTGATGGTGTTCGCGGGCGGCCACGTGTCGGGCGGCCACTTCAACCCGGCCGTGAGCACGGCGGTGCTCGTGCGCGGGCGGATGGCCCCGGTCGAGTGGGTCGCCTACGCGATCACGCAGGTGGTTGCTGCGGCGCTGGCGGGCCTCGTGGTGCGCTGGGTGGGCGGCAAGGAGCCGCACGCGGCGGTCGCGAGCTCGGGGAAGATGCTGGTTGCGGAGTTCGTTTTCACGTTCGCGCTGGCGTGGGTCGTCCTGCACGTCGCGACCGCCCGAGGCACGCTCGGGAACTCGTTCTACGGCCTGGCGATCGGCTTCACGGTGGTGGCCGGCGCGTTCGCCGTGGGCGGGATCTCCGGCGGGGTGTTCAACCCGGCGATCGCCGTCGGCGGGATGGTCACGGGCCTCTTCGAGTGGAGCAAGATCTGGATCTACCTGATCGCCGACCTGCTCGGCGCGGCCGCGGCGGCGATGGCGTTCCTGTACGTGCTTCCGGGTGAGAAGCTGGAGGGCGACGTGGAGGCGGCGAGCACGGAGTAGGGGGTTCACGGGGAGCGCCGTGTCCGCTATGCTGGCTCTGACTGACTAGTCAGTCAGCTAGGTACCCCTGTGCCCATGGCAGACCGCAAGACCGAGATCCTCGAGGCAACCTGTCGCGTGATCGCCCGCGAGGGGGCCGACGGGCTGCGCATGGGCACCGTGGCGCGGGAGGCGGGTGTTTCAAGCGCGCTGCTGCATTACTACTTCGACACGCGCGCGGACCTGCTGATGCAGGCGTTCGAGCACGCCGACGTCAAGGCGGACGAGGCAGCGGAGCAGGCGATCACGGACATCCCCACGGCGCTCGGACGGCTGCAGCGGCTGCTGCTGATCTACGCCGGCGCGGACGCGGTGTTCCGCGACGACTGGCTGCTCTGGGTCGAGATGTGGCGCAGCTCGATCTTCGACGAGCGTTTGGCCGAGAGCGTGCGGCGGTCCTCGGCGTCGTGGGTCGAGCAGATCCAGGGGCTGATCGAGCAGGCGCGGGAGGAGGGCTCGGTGTCGGCCGAGGTCAACATCGAGGACGCGACGCAGCGGCTGGCCGCGGTCGTCGACGGCCTTGGCCTGCAGCTGCTGACCGGGACGATCACCCACGATCGGGCGGCCGACCTGATCCTGGGCGCGATCGGCAACGAGCTTCGGATTCCCCTGGACGCGAGGAGCACCGCATGAGCGTGGTCGGCGACACCAAAGGCAAGACGCTGCCGGCGCGGGCGTATACGTCGCCCGAGATCTACGAGGCGGAGATGCGGGAGGTCTTCCTCAAGGCGTGGAACTTCGCCTGCCATGTCAGCGACGTGTCCGAGCCGGGGCGCTTCTGGACGACCAGCATCGCCGGCGAGCCGATCGCGGTCCTCCGCGACAGCGACGGGCAGCTGCGCGCGCTCTCGAACGTGTGCCGGCACCGGGCGGCGCGGATCCTGAGCGGTGAGGGGTCGTGCCCTAAGGTGCTGCGGTGCCCGTATCACGGCTGGACGTACCGCCACGACGGCCAGCTCGCCGCGGTTCCCGAGGCGCGCGGGTTCGACGACCTCGACCGCGAGGCCGTGAAGCTGCCGCAGTTCCGGGTGGGCGAGCTGTGCGGGCTGGTGTTCGTGTGCATGAGCGAGGAGACGGAGCCGCTCGACACGTACTTCGGCGACCTGGCGGAGAAGCTGGGGCGGCTGCGGCTTGCCGAGCTGACGGCGAGCGGGAGGCACCGGAACGCGTATGAGCACAACTGGAAGGTGATCGCGGACAACTACCTGGAGGGCTACCACATCCCGGTGGGGCATCCCGGGCTGCTGCGGATTCTGGATTACAAGCGGTACCTCGCGCACCCGGCGAAGCACCACACGTGGATCGACGGGCCCTTCCGGGACAAGCCGTCAAAGCACTACCAGGAGCGGCTGTATCAGAAGCTGCTGCGTCCGATGCCGGGATTCCCGTCCGAGCTCGAGGGGTCGTGGACGTATGTGCACCTGTGGCCGTCCACGTTCATCGACATCTATCCCGACCAGATCGATACGTGGCAGCTGTTCCCGGACGGGCTGCGGCGGACGCGCACAGAGGCGCGTGTCTACCACTCGGGGTCGAGCGCGGTGCGCGACCGGGTGGTGCGGGCGATCAACTGGCGGTTCAACAAGAAGGTGATGGACGAGGACGTCGAGCTCTGCGACCAGGTGCAGCTCGGGCTGGAGTCGCGGACGTACGAGCGGGGCGTGCTCAACCGCAACGAGAACGGCGTGCTCGCGTTCCACGAGATGCTGCGCGCAGCAGTGCCGGGCATCGACGAGCCGTGAGGCTGATCCACGGCGATGACCGGTGGCTGTTCCTGACGCCGGAGATCGAGCGTGAGGTGCCGGGGCTGATGGCGGCGCTCGGGATCGGTGACGCCGAGGCTGAGCAGGAGCGGATCGAGCGGCTGATCCACCGTGGTGGGATCGATGAGTGGTTCGCCTACCTGCGGTCGTGCCGGGCGAGGCTGGAGCGGGCGCAGGTGGATGAGGAGAGGGAGCCGTTGGCGGAGCGGCTGGCGGCGGTGCTGCGGGAGCAGTACCTGCTGGTGCCGGCGCTGCGGGAGGACGAGGAGCATGATGCGCCCGAGCGGCGCCGACTGGAGGAGCTTGCGTGGACTTCGCACTGACCGAGGGGGAGCGGGAGCTGCGGTCCCGGGCGGCGGCGTTCGTTGACGAGGTGTTGATCCCGCTCGAGGTGACGGCGGAGCTGGCGGGAGGACGGCTGGGGGAGGAGCAGCGGGCGCACGTGCGCGAGGAGGCGCGGCGACGGGAGCTGGACAGCGGGAACCATCCGGTGGAGCTCGGCGGGCGGGGGTGGACGAACGTGGAGCAGGTGCTCGTCCAGGAGGAGCTGGGGCGCAACACGAACGCGATCTGGTGGAACGTCGGCGGCGGGTACAACGTGTTGTCTCGAGGGACGTCGGAGCAGATCGAGCGGTACCTGCTGCCGACCCTGCGGGGCGAGCGGGCGGACGCCTATGCAGTGACGGAGGCGGAGGCGGGGTCGGATCCAGGCGGGATCGCGGGCACGGCGGAGGAGGAGGACGGCGGGTGGCGGCTGCGGGCGGAGAAGTGGTTTGTCACCAGCGGGGACATCGCGGACTACTTCATCGTGATGGTGAACGTCGTGGACGGGGACGGGGCGCGGCTGCCGACGCTGTTCCTGGTCGACCGGGACGTGGCGGGGATCGAGGTCGTGGACGACCCGCCGTTCACCCACAACTATCCGCATGGGCATCCGACGATCCGGTTCGACTGCCTGCTGGAGCCCGACGCGGTGCTGGGCGGCGTGGAGATGGTGGGGAAGGGCGACGAGCTTCAGAACGAGTGGTTCGTGGAGGAGCGGATCCACATCGCGGCGCGGTGCGTGGGGGCGATGCGGAGGCTGCTCGACGAGACGGTGGGGTGGACGCTCGATCGGGAGCAGTTCGGGTCGCGGATCTTCGACTTCCAGGGCGTGAGCTTCCCGCTGGCCGACTCGGCAGCGGACTGCCTGGCGGCCAGGCTGCTGACGTACAACGTTGCCTCGCTGGCCGACGATGCGTCGGCGGACCGAAAGCTGGTGCACCACAGGGCGAGCGCGGCCAAGCTGTTTGCGAGCGAGGCAGCGAACCGGTGTGCCGACCGGGCGGTGCAGGCGTTCGGCGGGCGCGGCTACATGCGGACGAATGTTGCGGAGCGGTTCCTGCGTGAGCTGCGGGTCGACCGGATCTGGGAGGGCACGAGCGAGATCCAGCGGCTGATCGTCGCGCGCGGGCTGGAGCGGCGAGGGGTGGAGGCGCTGCTCGACGTCACGGGGTGAGCTCGACGGCGCGGTCGAGCAGGCCGGCATCAACGTAGGCGCGGAAGTGGTCGACACCGCCGTGGATGCGGGCCGACCAGCCGGCATCCATCCAGTCCGGTGAGTCGTCCGGCGCGAGTTGCTCGTGGTAGCTCGACCACGGCCAGTCGAGCGGATGGCTGGCAAGCCCCGCACGGACCGGGTTGAGCGGGATATAGCGAGACAGCTCACGAAGATGCGCCTCGGTCTCGACCGGGACAGACATGAAGCGATGGCGGATGGAGTGGCCGCTGCGGCCGTGGCGAAGGTTGAAGCTACGGGAGTAGACGCTGTTCAGGCGCTGCATCCCGACCGAGAGGGTCTTCGGGGTGCGTACGAGCAGGTGCCAGTGGGTGTCCATGAGACAGTACGCGAGCACGTGCCAGCCGTAGCGTTCAGCTGTGGTGCGAAGCAGGCCGAGCAACTCCCAGCGATCACGGTCGTGGAGGAACATCACCTGGTGGTTGTTGCCGTTCACGGCAACATGCTGGATGGCGCCGCCATAATCGATGCGCGGTTTGCGAGGCATACGCTCACCGTACGGATAACGCCGCAACGCCGCAGCAACGAACCGTCACAGTTGCGCGCCGAACCGCTCACACCACCCGTTCGGGCTTTGACTCCAATAATTGGCCCCGGAGCGCCGGTCGCTCAACCATCGGACAAACGCGTCACAACTCGGTGCCAACTTCGTCACGCCCACCCGGTGGGGCTTTGACTCCAATAATTGGGGTGACGGGCGCGGCGCCGAACGGGGGTTGACGCCCTGCTTCGGCGCGGCTCGCGGTGCTCTAGTCCTGCGGCGCGCGGCCCATTCGCTCGAGCAGCTCCGCCACCCGCTGCTCCGCCTGGTCGAGCCTCGCCCTGCACAGCGCATGCAGCTGCTCCCCGCGTTCCCACAGCTTCAGCGACTCATCCAGCGACGTCTGTCCATCCTCCAGCCGCCGCACGATCTCCTCCAGCTCCGCTCGCGCCTGTTCGAAGGTCATCTCCTCGCTCACTCCGCCACCTCCTCGACCCTCGCGGCGATCCGTCCCTCCGCCAGCCGAACCGCGATCCGGTCCCCGGGCGCCGTCTCCTGCGAGCGCGACACGACCCGTCCCTCCGCGTCCTGCACGATCGCGTACCCGCGCTCCAGCGTCGCCGCCGGGCCGAGCAGCCGCAGCCTGTCATGCGCATGCCCGAGCATCACCCGCTCGCGCTCGAGCCGCGTCCCGGGCCAGCGGTCAAGCGCGTCACGCGTCCGCTCCAGCGTTGCCCGACGCACGCTGATCCAGCTCGCCGGATCCGCGAACGCCGGCCGTGAGACGAGCAGCTCGAGCGACTCCCTGCACCGCTGTGCCCGTGCCCGCAGCGCCCTCCCCGCGCGGCCCGCCAGCGCCTCCAGCTCCATGCTGACCGCCGCGTGATCCGGCACAACCAGCTTCGCCGCCAGGCTCGGCGTCCCCGCGCGCACGTCCGCCGCGTAGTCCACGAGCGGCGTATCCTGCTCGTGCCCCACCGCCGACACAACCGGCGTCGCGCACCCAGCCACCGCCCTCACCAGCCGCTCGTCCGAGAACGGCAGCAGGTCCTCGAACGACCCACCGCCACGCGCGAGGACGATCACGTCCACCTCCTCGTCCCGCTCCAGCCGGTGCAGCGCGGCGAGGATCTGCGGCACCGCGCCCGCACCCTGCACCGCCGCCTCGATCACCCGGAACCGCGCCGGGGGATAACGCTTCGCCGCCGTCTCCAGCACATCCCGCTTCGCCGCCGCGTCCGTTCCGCAGATCAGCCCGACCACTCGCGGCAGGAACGGCAGCGGCTGCTTCCGCTCCGTCGCGAACAACCCCTCCGCCGCCAGCCGCTGCTTCAGCTCCTCGATCTGCCGCAGCACCAGCCCCAGCCCGAACTGCTCGATCGCGCTGACCCGGAACCGCAGCTCCCCCTTCTTCGCATAGATCTCCGCCCGGCCCAGCGCGTGCACCCTGTCGCCCGCCCGCAGCGGCGGCTGCACCGCGTCCAGCCGCGTCCTCGCGATCAGTGCCGGCAGGCACGCTCCCGAGCCCGGATCCTTCAGCGTCATGTACGCGAACGCCCACCTCCCCTGCTGCTTGAGCTCCGCGATCTCACCCTCCACCCACACCTCCGGGAGCCGCTGCAGCCATCCGCCCACGCCCTGGTTGAACCCGGCCACCGAGTACACCCTGCGGTCGCCGTACTGCGTCGGCTGCGGATTCGCGCTCATCCCCGAAGTATCGCCGCCCGCGCCGCTCACGGCGGCTGCTGGCCGGCTAGGTCAGGATCTGCGCCGCCATGTGCGGCGCGCATCCGCGCTCGAGGATCTGCACGGCCTGGTGCAGGTCGGCCGTCGTCCGCGCTATCCGCTCTGCCACCTTCAGCGGATACCCGGCCTGCAGCAGGACGTGCAGCCTCCACGCCTCGACCTCCGCGGACGTGCCTCCGCGCGGCTCGATCAGCTGTGCTGCAGTCATCCCGAGATCGTACGGACCGTGTCGGACGGAACCCAGAAGCACCTCCGGCCGCTGGTATCGTGGCCTGCCATGAGCCCATCGCTACGAGGTCTGTGGCTCGAGCTTCGCATCATCCCGGTGCTTCTGTGGAGCTTCTCGGCCATCACCCTCGGCACCGCGCTCGGCGCCGGTGACGACGTCCAGGGCTGGTACTACCTCGGCGCCGTCGCCCTCGGCGTCCTCATCCAGGGCGTCCTTGCCCATACCGTCAACGAGCTCGAGGACTGGCGCTCCGGCACCGACCGCCACGCCTCCCCCCGCATCATCTCCGGTGGCAGCAAGGTGCTCGTCGCCGGGCTGCTCACCCCGCGTGCACTGCGCACCCTCTTCCTCGTCGCCTTCGTCCTCACCGCCGTCCTCGGCCTCGTTCTGGTCGCCTCCCGCGGCCTGGTGATGCTGCCCTTCGGCCTCGCCGGCGTGGCCGGCGCCATCCTCTACACCCAGCCTCCCGTCCGCGCCGCCTACCGCCCGTTCGTCGGCGAGGCGATCGCCTGCACCTGCCTCTGGCTCTGCGTCACCGGCGCCGCCGTCCTCCAGGGAGCCCGCATCTCGCTCCCGATCGCCGTTGCCGCCCTCGCTGTCGCCGCATATGCGGTCGGCATGCTGATGATGCACCACTACCTCGACCACGACGCCGACCGCAGCGCCTCTCCGCCGAAGACCACCTCCATCGTCCGGCTCGGCCTCGTCCGCGGCCGCCGCTACGCGATCGCGTGGTCGACCCTCGCTCTGCTCTCGGCGGCCGCCGCCGCGCTCGCTCAACCGCAGCTGCTGGCGCTCACCGTCGCGTACGTCGCCGGCCTCGCCTGCCAGGTGCGCACCCGCCCCGACGACGTCGCCTCCGTCACGACCAACGAGCTCGCCGTCATCTTCTTCGGCATCGCCGGCGCCCTCATCTCCGCCGCGCTGCTCGTTCCCGCGCTTGCCTGGGCTGCGCTTGCCGCCGCCGCCCTCGTCGCGCTCGAGATGCGGCTTGCCGTCCAGCCGGCGGAGACCCCCGCCGCGTGACCCTCGAGCAGGAGCTCGAGGCGGCCGCCGGCGCTGCGCGTGCCCAGGCCGCCGGCGAGCCGGTCGCGGCGGTCATGGCCGCCCAGCCGGGCCGCTCCAACCGTGTCTACCTGATCGCCCTCGGCCGCGACGGCGACCACCGCTACCTGGCCCTCGACGACCGGCTGCAGCCGGTCACGGACCGCCGGCTCGTCCGCGACGCCGTCGTCATGCTCGGCCTCGCCGAGCGCGCCGAGGAGGCATCGATCGCCGTCCACGCCGACGCGCTTGACGACCCGTTCTCGGCTGCCCAGGCCGCCCTCGAGCAGGCCGGCCGCACCCAGCAGGCGACCGCCGCCGCCGACGTCCGCGCCGCGCTCGCGGCGCTCTCCCGGGCCGCCGACGGCCCCCGCGTTGCCACGCCGGACTACCTCGACCGCCTGGGTGCGGCGAGCGGCCGCCTCGCCGTTGCCCTCAACGCATACGGCGATCTGCTCGAGCTGCTCGCCGCCCCCGCCGCCGGTGATCCGCCCCCCGAGGCAGCCGTGGCCTGGCGTGCCCTGTCCGCCACGGCCGCGGCCGGCGACCCGGCTGACTTCTCCCAGGCCATGACCGGATCCACCGCCGCCATCGAGGCGCTCGCCGACGATGTGCTCGAGCGCCTGATCGTCCTATGATGCCCTGCGGCCGTGCGTATCGTCGACCGCCTCATAGCCACATCCCTTCCGGTCGTCCCGAAGCCGCTCGTGCGCCACTTCGCCGACCGCTACATGGCCGGTGAGACGCTCGAGGACGCCCTCGCTACGGTCGCCTCCCTGAACCGGATCGGCGCCGTCGCCACGGTCGACGTGCTCGGCGAGTTCATCCACGAGCGCTCCCAGGCCCTTCGCACCGCCGACGAGTACGTCGCGCTGCTCGACGCGATCGCACGTGAGCAGCTGGACTCCACCGTGTCGGTCAAGCTCTCCGCGCTCGGGCTCGAGTTCGACCCCGACCTCGCGCTGGAGCTGGTGACGCGGGTGGTGGAGGTGGCCGCCGGCCATGACAACCGCGTCCGCATCGACATGGAGCACAGCGGCCTCACCGACGGCACGCTCGCCGTCTACCGCACGCTCCGCGAGGCTGGCCACGAGAACGTCGGCATCGTCCTGCAGGCCTACCTGCGCCGCACCTTCGACGACGTCCGGGCCCTCGCCGACCTGACGCCCAGCGTTCGCCTCGTCAAGGGCATCTACATCGAGCCGCCCGAGATCGCCTACACCGAGCGGGCGCTGATCAACCGCAACTTCCTGGCGCTGCTCCGCGAGCTCGTCGATCTCGGCTGCCGTGTCGCCGTTGCCACGCATGACGAAGCGCTCGTCGGCGAGGCGCGGCGCCTGGCCGACCAGCGCAACCTGACGCCGGACATCTACGAGTTTCAGCTCCTGCTCGGCGTCAAGGAGCAGCTCCGCGACCGGCTGATCGCCGCCGGCCACCGCGTCCGCATCTACACCCCCTACGGCGAGGCCTGGTACGGCTACTCGGTGCGCAGGCTGAAGGAGAACCCGAGCATCGCCGGCTACGTGGCCCGCGACGTACTGCGCGGGTTCGCCGGCCGGGCCTGACCCCTCAGTGCCCGCGCTCGGCGCCCTTGGTCGTGCCCTGGGCGAGGCGGTCGAGGTCAGCGAGCCGCTGCATGCCGTATACGCGCACCGGGTCGCCTGCGGGGAGGTCCGCGATCAGCGATGAAATCCGGGTCGCGATCTGGTATGCGAACTGCGGTGTCGCAGGGCCCCAGAGGGCGTCGATATCGCGTTTGGTGACCACGGACATGTTCGCCGCCTGAGTGTAGACCGGGCGGCGTCGTCCCCGCCTCACGAGCCCGTCCCGCCAGGGCGGGCGCCCGCGCCGTGCCAATTCGACCCGCGTCGGACCCGCGCAGGTGGATGGCGCCCCGCAGACCACGGCTCATCGATCAGGCGGCCGCAGCTTTGGGTAGGCTGGGCCGGTGGCCCGATTCAGGTTGATTCCGCAGAACCGGGAGTTCTACGCACTGTTCGACCGGTCTGCGAGCAATCTGGTTGCGACGTCGCAGCTGCTGTTGGAACTTCTTCAGCACTATCCCGACCGTCTCGCGCTGGTCGCCGAGATCAAGGATCGGGAGCACATCGGTGACGAGGTCACCCATGAGATCGTCCAGCTGCTGAACACGAGCTTCGTCACCCCGATCGATCGTGAGGACATCTACGATTTGGCCGCTGCGCTGGACGACGTCTGCGATCTGATGGATCAGGTAGCCGACATGCTGCTGCTCTACAAGGTCGCCGACGTCCGGCCGGAGGCGATTGAGCAGGCCGGTGTCCTCCACCGGGCGACGTCCAAGCTCGCAGACGCCGTCGCCTCCCTCGAGGGCCTGAAGGATGTCCGGGACCTGCTGGTCGGAATCCACACCCTGGAGGACGAAGCGGACAGGATCGTGCGCGACGCCGTCGCTGGATTGTTCTCGAACGGCATGGATCCACTCGTCGTGATCCAGTGGAAGGACATCCACCAGGACCTGGAGCAGGCAGTCGACGGCTGTGAGACGGCAGCGCACGTCCTCGAGAGCGTGTACCTGAAGAACCGGTGAGCGGCCTGCTGGTCTGGCTCGTCGTGGCGGCGGCCCTCGCGTTCGATTTCACCAACGGGTTCCACGACACGGCCAACGCCGTCGCGACCACCGTGTCAACGCGGGCCCTGTCGCCGCGCGTCGCCGTGCTGATCGCCTCGGTCATGAATCTGCTGGGTGCGCTCGTCTGGACGGCGGTGGCCAAGTCCGTGGGTCAGGACATCGTCGACACCCAGCTGGTCACGCAGCACCTCCTGCTTGCCGCGCTGCTCGGCGCCATCGCGTGGAATCTGACGACCTGGTACTTCGGTCTTCCGTCGTCGTCGTCGCACGCGCTGTTCGGCGGCCTGATCGGAGCCATGCTGGCGGCGGAGGGCCCGAGCGGCGTCCAATGGGACGGCATCTGGAACAAGATCGTGGTGCCCGCGGTGCAGAGCCCGGTGATCGGCTTTCTCCTTGCCGGCGCTGCGATGCTCGCCATCTTCTGGGTGTTCCACCGGGCCAGGCCCGGAGGGCTCAACCGTGGCTTTCGGGTGGCCCAGATCGGCTCGGGCAGCCTGATGGCATTCCTCCACGGCACCAACGATGCGCAGAAGACCATGGGTGTGATCGCGCTCGCCCTCTACACGAACGGAACGCTCGACCAGTTCACCATCCCCTGGTACGTGAAGGTCAGCTCCGGCATTGCCCTCGCGGCGGGCACGTATGTCGGCGGGTGGCGGATCATGCGGACCGTGGGATCACGCATCTTCAAGCTGGAACCGACGCATGGCTTCGCTGCGCAGACGACCGCCAGCATGGTTCTCTGGTACACCGGCCGCGCCGGATTCCCGGTTTCGACGACCCAGGTGATCTCCGGCTCGGTGCTCGGTGCGGGCGCTGCGAGCAAGCTCAGCGGCGTTCGATGGCCAGTTGCCGCGGACATCCTGCTCGCGTGGATCCTGACCCTGCCCGCCGCCGCCGCCGTGGCCGCCCTGATCTACGAGGTGACCAGCCCTCTCGCCTAGCCTGCTCGGCGGGCTTCACCAACCCTTCACCCAATTGACACCGGGGTGCGACCCACCGGCGGCCGCGCCGCGGCAGACTTGAGGGCGTGGCGGAGCAGCAGAACCGGTTCATCTCCGAGCGGCTGAGCGCGAACCTGGCCGGCGCCCTGCGGCTGCTGGATGCAGCCGAGCGTGCGCTCAGCGCGCGCGATGTCCGCCTGGCCAACGTCGTCCTCGGGTTCGAGGCCGACGCTCGCACCGGGGTCGCCCCGACGGTCAGCGCCGTCCGCGGCGATGCTGCGGTGGAGGGCGTCCTCGACCTCGCCATGCGCGTGGCCGATCTTGCTCGCATTGCGTGGCGAACGGACCGTGTGCACCCGGCGCAGGAGCAGGTGCTCGAGCTGCGCGACGACGTCGATTCCGTCCGCGCGCAGGCGGCCACGGCGATGGCCGGCGGCTTCGAGGAGCTCTCGACGCTCACCCGGGTGATCGCTCGAGCTGACGCCCGCGCTGCAGCGATGGCCCGGCAATGCAACCTGCGGAGGCTGGCGTGCCCCGCGTTCTGATCGTCGAGGACGACGCGGTGATCGCGACTGCGATGGCGACGCACCTTCGCCACGCCGGGATGGAGATCGAGTGGTCGGATCGCGGGGACCGTGCGATGAAGAAGCTGCGGTTCGAGCGTCCGGACGTCGCCATCATCGACCTGATGCTGCCGGGCATGGACGGCTGGCGGATGATCGAGGCGCTGCGCGCCGACGGGATCGGTATCCCGCTGATCGTCGTCAGCGCGCGGGGCACCGAACAGGACAAGGTGCACGCGCTCGGCATCGGCGGCGACGACTACCTCGCCAAGCCGTTCGGCATGGGTGAGCTCGTTGCTCGAGTCCAGGCCGTCGTTCGGCGGGCCGGGCGAGGATCCGACCCGGTGGCGCGGCACCGCGTCGAGGTGCCCGGCCTGGTGATCGACCCGGACCTGCATCGCGCGATTCTCGACGGCACCGACGCGGAGCTGACCCGGACGGAGTTCCGGCTGCTGTCGGTGCTCGCCTCCGAGCGCGGCCGCGTCATGAGCCGCGACCAGCTCCAGCAGCGCGTCTGGGGAACGCCATACCGGCCGCGTGACCGCTCAGTCGATGTGTGCGTGCGGAAGCTGCGGGAGAAACTCGACCAGCGCAGCGCGGCCTACACGTACATCCACACCCACTACGGCGTCGGCTACCGCTTCGACGCCGAGCCGCGCGACGCCGAAGCCGAGCCGGCCGCAAGGGTCGCCGAGACGGCGTAGCCAGACTAGACGGTCGCCGTCTGGGCCTGGATCGCCCGGCCGGTCTCCAGGTCGAAGAAGAAGAAGCGGTCGGGGGCGACGGCAAGCCGCACCCGCTCGCCCGCGGAGGCGGTGCTGCGCGCGTTCACTCGGGCGGTGCAGATCGACTCGCCGGCGTCCGCCACCAGCGGCACCACGGTGTCGTCCGCGGCGTCCGGCTCGGCGGCCGCACGCACGGCCTCCGTCATCACCGGCGGCACCTGCATCCGGAAGATCACGTTTACCTCCGAGCCGAGCTCCTCGACCACCTCGGCCAGCACCTCGATCACCGGCATGCCCTCGTCCCGGGCCAGCGCGGCGTCCTCGAAGTCCGCAGGCCGCAGCCCGAGCACCACCGTGCGGCCCTCGTAGGCGCGCAGGTCGGTGCCAGGCGGGACCGGTAGCCGGTGCTCTGCGAAGTGAAGCGATCCCTCGCGCACGGTGGCCTGGATCAGGTTCATCGACGGCGAGCCGATGAAGGCGGCCACGAACAGGTTGGCCGGGCTGCGGTAGAGCACCGGCGGGCTGTCCAGCTGCTGGACCACGCCGTCCTTCATGACCGCGACGCGGTCGCCGAGCGTCATCGCCTCGACCTGGTCGTGGGTGACGTAGATGGTGGTGGTGTGCAGCGTGTCGCGCAGCCGGGCAAGCTCGGCCCGCATCGCGACGCGCAGCTTCGCATCCAGGTTGGAGAGCGGCTCGTCCATCAGGAACGCCTGCGGCTCGCGCACCATCGCGCGGCCCATCGCCACACGCTGGCGCTGGCCACCTGACAGTTGCGCCGGCTTGCGGTCGAGCAGCGTGTCAAGGCCGAGCACGGCGGCCACCTCCTCCACCTTCGCCCGCCGCTCCGCCTTCGGGGTGCGCCGCAGCTTGAGGCCGAGCTCCAGGTTCTGCGCAACCGACATGTGCGGGTAGAGCGCGTAGTTCTGGAACACCATCGCGATGTCGCGGTCACGCGGCGGCAGGTCGGTGACCACGGTGTCGCCGATCACCACCTCGCCGTCCGTCAGCTCCTCCAGCCCGGCGACGATGCGAAGCAGGGTCGACTTGCCGCATCCCGACGGGCCGACCAGCACCATGAACTCGCCGTCGGCGATCTCCATGGAAATGTGGTCGACGGCCACCACTTCCGACCCGAACACCTTCGTCACGCCGTCCAACAGGATCCTGGCCACTCAGCGTCTCCTCCTCGGTGCCACCAGGCGGTCGTGGGTGATCGCCTCCCGCACCTGGCCGTATGCTCGCCGCTGCGCGCCGATCTCGTCAAGGCCGAGATAGGCGGCGCCGAGCACCGGCGGGGCGTCGAGCACAGACACGCGGGCCGCGGGCGCAACCGCATGCACCCCATCCTCGATGTGCGTGAGCAGCCGCGGGTCGCGCCCTCGCGCCACGCCGCCGCCGAGCACCACGTCCGCATCCATTCCCGTCATCCGCAGCCTGCGCATCGCCGAGACGACCATCGCGACGATCTCGGCCGCCAGCGCATCGACGATCTGCTGCGCGGCCGCGTCCCCTCCGGCCGAGGCCCGGAACACGAGCGGGGGCAGCTCCGTCAGGCGGTGATGATCGAGCTTGCCCAGGTAGATCGCCTCCATCACCTGCTTCGGCGACGACAGGCCGAAGTACGCGGGCACCTCGCGCTCGAGCACGGTGTGGCGGGCGCGCCTGTCCCGGCCGCGGATGGCGGCGCGCAGGGCGTGCAGGCCAAGCCAGTCCCCGCCCCCGCCGTCGCCGGAGATCTCGCCGATGGCGGGATAGCGCACGATCCGGCCGGTGGGGGAGACCGCGGAGCAGTTCAGCCCGGTGCCGCAGACCACGCCCACGCCCCAGGGCCTGTCGGTGCCGGCCCGCAGCACCGCAAAGGTGTCGTTCCGCAGCACCAGCCGCTCGCTCCAGCCCAGCGAGCGCATGGTGCGAAACAGGCGGCGATCGTCCACCGGCAGGTCGGCGCCGGCGAGGCAGAACACCGCCACCTCGGCGATCGGCGCGCTGCCGGGCGTGACGCCTGCGGACCCGCAGGCCCGGCCGACGGTCGCGGCCAGCTCGGCGAAGGACTCGTCGTGGTCGTGGGGCGAGAAGCTGGCGCCGCCGCCGCGGGCCGCGCCGAGCACGCGTCCGCCGCGGCTGAGCAGCACGGCGTCGAGCTTGGAGTTGCCGCCGTCGACGGCGAGGATGGCGGGGTGGGGGGGCCTACCCAAGCTCGTCGACCCCCACCAGATCGGCGCCCTCGTCCCGCAGGTGGTCGACCAGGTCGCCAAGCACCGACGCGGTCACGTCCGGCCAGCTGTGCATGAGCACGATCGCGCCGTCGCCGTGCCGGCGCAGGCCGTCGAGCACCGTCACGATCATGTCGGCGGGCGTGCGCGCCGGCTCCCAGTCGGTGGTGTCGATGTCCCAGCCGACATGCCGGTAGCCGGCCCGCTCGATGGCGGCGAGCACCCGCGGGTCGTCGGCGCCGTCGCCATAGGGGCACCGGAACCACGGCCGCGGACTGGCCCCGCAGCTCCGCTCGATCATCTCCTCCGCCTCGCTCAGCGAGGCGGCGATGCCGTCGTCGGTGAGCATGTCCATCGGCGCGTGCGACTTCGAGTGGTTGCCGATCACGTGCCCTGCCTCCGCGATCCGCCGGGCCGGCCCCGGGTTCGCGGCGGCCCACCTGCCCTGCACGAAGAAGGTCGCGCGCACGCCGCGGCGCTCCAGCTCGCCGAGCTGCCGCTCCAGATTCCCCGGCGCCGCCGGATGGTCCGGGTGCTCCGTGTCGACGGTGAGGGCGATGCGCCGGCTCACTCGCGCGTGGTCACCTTGCCGGCGATGGCGAACTCCCCCGGCGTCAGGCCGCGTGACCGGGCCAGCCGCCAGGCCAGAAGCTGTGCCGGGATGGTCGCGGCGGCCGCGGCCAGCCCGTTCTCGAGCGGCCCGACGGTGACGGACTCGCATCCGTCCGGCGCCTCGCCGTCCTGGCTGATCACCAGCACGGCCGCATCGGCCCGGGCCAGCTCCTCGGCCAGCCGCAGCTCGAGGTCGCGCGTCCGCGGCTCGGTCGCCACCACCATCACCGCCAGCCGCGGTCCCGCCAGCTCGAGCGGCCCGTGCCGGAACTGGGCCGCCTGCAGCGACTCGGCCGGGAAGCGGGCGGCCTCCTTCAGCGTCAGCGCGCCCATCTCGGCCGCCGCCCGGGCGGAGCCGCGGCCGACCAGTGCCAGCGTCGGGCGGCCGTCGATCCACTCGCACAGGTGGTCGGCTGTCTGTTCCGCCCCCGCGAGCAGCCGCTCCATCTCGAGCGCCGCGCGCTCGAACGGCGGGTCGCCGACCAGGGCGTCGAGCACCGCAAGCGCTGCGGCGAACGTCATGGTGGAGGGGCCGTGCTCCTCGCCGGCGCCGGTGTCGAGGGCGATGTCGGCGGCCCGCGCCAAGGTGTTGTCCGAACCGTTCGTCACCGCCGCGACGAGCGGGCGCTCCGCGGGCAGCCGGTCGACCAGCTTGACCAGCTCGGCGCTCTCACCGGATTGGCTGATGCAGGCGAGGACGCCCGCCCGCCGCATCGCCGCCATCCGGAAGTGCAGCAGCTCGGCGGTGTCGAGCATCCAGCAGTCGACGCCGCGGCCGGCCAGCGTCGTCACGGCAGGGTACGAGGCGTCGTACGAGCTCCCCATCCCCGTGAAGATCACCGGCTCCGGGCGGTCGAGCGCGCGGCGCAGCTGCGCGACGTCGTCGGCCTGCCGGGTGAGCGCCGCCTCCGCCCGGCGGACAGCGTCCGGCTGGCCGGCGATCTCCTCGATGAATCTGTCAGGAAACTTTCCTAACGATTTCACTTCGGCGCCAGGATACCCTAGGATTGGGACGTTGTGAAAGTCGCGGTGATCGGAGGGGGAAGCACCTACACGCCGGAGCTGATCGAAGGCTTCGGTCTGCGCCGCGACGTGCTGGACGTCGACGAGCTGGTGCTGCACGACATCGACGAGGAGCGCCTCGAAATCGTCGGCGGCCTGGCCGGCAGGATCCTGCGCAAGCTCGACTTCCCGGGGCGGCTGACGCTCACCACCGACCGCGAGCAGGCGGTCACCGGCGCATCCTTCGTGCTGGTGCAGCTGCGGGTCGGCGGGCTGCAGGCGCGGCTGCGCGACGAGACGATCCCGGCCCGCTTCGGCCTCATCGGCCAGGAGACGACGGGCCCCGGCGGCTTCGCGAAGGCGCTGCGCACCGTGCCGGTCGTGCTCGGCATCGCCGAGGACACGGCCCGCCTCGGAGCCGACGGCGCGTGGGTGCTCGACTTCACGAACCCGGCAGGCCTGGTCACGCAGGCCCTGATCGATCACGGCCACCACGCGATCGGCCTGTGCAATATCCCGATCGGGTTCCAGCGGTCGCTGGCAAAGCAGCTCGGCGTCGAGCCCTCGCAGGTGCAGCTCGAGCACGTCGGTCTCAACCACCTGTCCTGGGAGCGCAAGGTGCTGGTCGACGGCGTCGACCGGCTACCGGAGCTGATCGATACGTTCGCCGACCAGCTGGGCGAGGAAGTCGACCTGCCGGGCGGCCTCGTGCGGCTCACCCGCTCGATCCCCTCGTACTACCTGCGCTACTTCTACCTGACCGGCGAGGTGCTGGAGAAGCAGCGGACGGCGCGCTCGCGGGCGGACGAGGTGATGGAGATCGAGCGCAACTTGCTCGAGATGTACCGCGATCCGTCGCTCGACGAGAAGCCGAAGCTGCTCGAGCAGCGGGGCGGGGCGTTCTACTCCGAGGCCGCGGCGATGCTGCTCGAATCGCTGCACACCGACCGCGGCGACGTGCAGGTGGTCAACGTCCGAAACGGCGGGGCGATCCCGAATCTGGCGGACGACGCGGTGGTCGAGGTGGCGTGCCGGATCGACGCGGAGGGCGCGACGCCGCTGCCGGTGGAGCCGCTCGCGCCCGAGATGCTCGGGCTGGTGGAGCAGGTGAAGGCCTACGAGCGGCTCACGGTCGAGGCGGCCGTGACCGGCGACCGGGACACCGCCCTGAAGGCGCTGATGGCGAACCCGCTGTCGGCCGATTACCGCGTGGCCGCTCCGCTGCTGGACGCGCTGCTCGAGGAGAACCGCGAGCTGCTCCCGCGCTTCTTCGGCTAACCGGACCTTCACAGCACCCTCACCGGACACTCTCCCACTCGGCCGGCCGGGGCTGGGAGCATCGCCGCGATGGATCGGAGTCTGCGAAGCCGCACGGATGCGGCGCTCCACCTCGCCGGCCGGATCCTGACGCTGCCGCTCCCGGCGTCGATGATGCCCTAGCGGATCGCCCTCAGGCGGCCGGCACGGAGGCGAGCTCGTCCGCGTTCGCCTGCACCTTCGCCAGCGCCGAGACGACGTCCTCAACGCCCTGCCGCCCGGCCCGGAACACGCACTCCTTGAGGTACACGGCCTGCCGCTCCCCGGCAGCCTCCGCGACCGGGAAGCTCATCCGCGCCGGATCGAGCCGGTCGGCGTGCTCGACGCAGACGGGCAGCCGCGACAGGTGCGGCTGGAACAGCTCGTAGCGGCTCATCGGCGGATACTGCACCTCCGCCCCGATGCCCTCGGCCACGAGCGCGTCGGCGACCGCCTCGCAGCCGGCGCCGCCGAACGCCTCGGGGTCGATGCGCACGAGGTAGCGGTAGAAGCTCCACCGCGTGATCCGCGGATGGATCGCGTTGATGCTGACGCCCTCCAGGCCACCGGCGAGCTGCTCGAACAGGCGCGCGCCCTGCTCCCGCTGCGCCCGCTGCGCCTCGAAGCGGTCGAGCTGGGTGCAGAGCAGCGCGCAGTTGAGCTCGCCCAGCCGGTAGTTCGCTCCGAACGTGTACTCCTGCTCGGCGGCGTCCTTCGGCCGGCCGCAGTCGATGATCGAGTGCGCCCGGCGTGCGAGCGCCTCGTCGTTGGTCAGCAGCGAGCCGCCTTCGCCCGCGGTGAGGATCTTCGAGGACTGGTGGCTGAACGACCCGAACGCGCCGATGCAGCCGGCGCCGCGGCCGCCCCACTGCTGGCCGTGGGCGTGGGCGCAGTCCTCGACGATCGCGAGGCCATGGCGGTCGGCGATCTCGACCAGCCGGTCCATGTCGGCCATCTGCTGGCCCAGGTGAACGGGCATGATCGCGCGGGTGGCCGGCGTGATGGCCGCCTCGACTGCGTCCGGGTCGATCGTCCAGCGCTCCGGCTCGACATCGACGATGACGGGCAGCGCTCCGGCGGCGATGGCGGCATAGGCCGTGGCCGCGAACGTCAGCGCGGGCACGATCACCTCGTCGCCCCAGCCGATCCCGAGCGCCTTCAGCGCCACCTCCATCGTGACAGTGCCGTTGACCATCACGATGCCGTGCTCGGCGCCCTGATAGGCCGCGAAGCGGGAGGAGAACTCGGCCGCCTTCGGCCCCGGCTCCGGCCACCCTCCGATCTGCCCCCCGCGCACCACGTCGGCCACCGCCTGGGCATCGCGCTCGTCGATCTCCGGCCAGGCGGGGTAGGGGTCGGTGCGGACGGGGTCTCCCCCAAAGAGGGCTAACTGATGGGCCATGGTGTTCCCCCTATCTTGACACCCGTCCGGGCGGCGGCGTATTTTCCCACTGTCAGTAAGGTTTCCTTACTATAGGCGGTTGAGGAGGGAAGACGACGGCGATCGCAGAGACTCGGTATGCCGCGGGCCAGCCACGCCTCCTGCGGGCCATCAACGAGCGGGCCGTGCTCGACCTGATCCAGCGCGGCGGCGCCACGTCGCGGGCGCAGATCGCGCGCCAGAGCGGGCTCTCGAAGCCGACCGTGTCGCTCGCCCTCGGCAGCCTGGTAGACGCCGGCCTGGTCCACGAGGTCGGCCGCGCCAGCGGGGGCAAGGGGCCGAGCGCCGTCCTCTACGAGCTGAACCCGCAGGCAGGCTGGGTGGTCGGCATCGACGTCGGTGCCCACTGGTTGCGGGCGGCCGTGGCCGACATCACCGGGACGATCATCGCCCGCGTCGACGAACGGACGCGCTCGCGCAGCGCTGACGCGCTCGTCCGCCAGATCGGCGACGTGGCCCACAGGATCGCGAGCGACGCGGGGCTGCGCTGGGGGCACGTCACCCACGCCACGGTCGGCAGCTCCGGCGTGCTCGACCCCTCTCGCGGCCTGCTCGCACATGCACCCAACCTGCCCGGCTGGGGCCGGCAGGGGCTGGTCGAGGCGATCCGCGAGCAGCTCGGCACCGCCGTCAGCTTCGAGAACGACGTCAACCTGGCCGCCCTCGGCGAGCGCTCGCAGGGGGCCGGGCGGGGCGTCGACAACTTCGCGTTCCTCTGGGTCGGCACCGGCGTCGGCATGGGAATCGTGATCGGCGGCGCGCTCTACCGGGGTGCCGGCGGGGCGGCCGGTGAGATCGGCTACATGCCGATCGGCACCGGCGACCCGTCCGACCGGCGGTTCCGCCGGCGAGGCATGCTCGAGGAGTGGGCCGGTGCGTCGGCGGTCACCGGCGCCGCACGCGCCTCAGGGCTGCGGCAGCCGGCCAAGGGCATATTCGCCGCGGCCCGCCGTGGCGACGCGAGGGCGGCCCGGGTCGTCGAGGAAGAGGCGGGCCGGATCGCGACCGCGATCGCCGGCGTGGCGCCCGTGCTCGACCCGGAGCTCATCGTGCTCGGAGGCGGCATCGGCGGCAACCCCGACCTGCTGCCCGCGGTCGAGCGGCGGCTCCGCTCCATCTCGCCGTTCGCCCCGCGCCTGGCCACCTCCGAGCTGGGCGAGGAGGCGGTGCTGCACGGCG
>DATAHR010000078.1:0-9631 GCA_036263035.1 Gaiellales bacterium
CTGGAACACACTTGTGACGGGTCGCCCGCCTGGTTGAGCCGAAGCCCACCCAGACCCAACTATTGGAGACCAACACCCGTCGGCTGGGTGTAACCGCCGCGTGACGGTTCCGTGACACTCGACCTGTCGCGAAAGTGTCACAGACCGTCACGGAGGCAGTTGGTGACGATCCCGCTACGAAGCAGTCACGCCGACCCGGACGGTGTCAAAGACCCACCGGGTGGGCGTTGCGGAATCGGCACGCAATCGTGACGGGTCGTCCGCCTGGTTGAGCGGAGCCCGCTCAGAACCCAATTATTGGAGTCAAAGCCCGACCGGGTGGGCGTGAGCGTTTCGTTACGGAAGCGTGACGGGTGCGCCGTCACGGGCGCGTTACGGGAGCGTGACGTCCGCCGGCTCAGAGCCAGGCGGCGATCGCGTCCGGGACGTCGTCCCCGTACTGCATCCGCAGCGCCTGCTCGATCACGCGTTCCGCGTCGCGAGGCGCGTGGCGCGGCATCGTTGCCAGATAGGAAACCACCGCCGCTGCCACCGCCAGAGCCGGCTCCTGGCCCTCCGGATCCAGCTCGTCAAGCGCCGCTGCCAGCCGCCGCTCCAGGTTCGGCACCGTGGATGCCGGCTCGTCGTCGTCCTCGAACCACCGCTCGAAGTCCCCGACCAGCGCCAGGCTGTCGGTCGGGTCGACCATGCCGGCCGCCTCGCGAACCAGCTGCGAGAGCGGCGCCGGTGTGACCTCTGCGCCGGGTGCCATACCTCCAGCCTACCCCTTCCGCCGCAGCGCACGGACGGCGATTGCGCCGCCGGCGGCTGCCGCCGCGATCGCGCGCCGGTTCAGCGACGCCTCCAGCTGCCGGCTCACCGGCTTGGCGTCGCCGTCGAATGCCCCGTGCGCGCCGTGGTCGCCTGGCACCGGCTCGAACAGGTTGTCCTTCCGTCCCGAAGGCAGCGGCTCGTTCAGCAGCTGCGCCGACACGCCCTTGCGCCCCAGGTAGTGGTCGACCGCCAGCGCGCTGATGCCGTTGGCGACGATCGCCTTCACCGTCGGCATGCCCACCCACAGCTCGCGCTTGCGGTGCTCCGCCGACCACACGATCGCCTCGGCCGCAACCTCCGGCTGGAAGATCGGCGGCACCGGCTGTGACTCCCTGCCCATCCGCGACCGGCACCAGCTGAACTGCGGCGTGTTCAGCGCCGGCATCTGCACCATCGTCACGTGCACCCGGCTGTGCTCGTTCAGGAGCTCCGTGCGGATCGAGTCCGTGAAGCCCTGGATCGCGTGCTTTGCGCCGCAGTACGGCGACTGCAGCGGGATGCCCCGATATGCCAGCGCCGACCCGACCTGCACCACGGTACCGCGGTCGCGCGGTCGCATCCTGCGCAGCGCCGACATCGTCCCCCACACCGTGCCCAGGTAGGTCACCTCCGTTGCTCGGCGGAACTCCTCCGGCTCGATGTCCTGGAGCCGGGCGAAGATCGTCACCATGGCATTGTTCACCCAGACGTCGATCGGCCCCAGCTCGTCCTCGGTGCGCTGCGCGGCCTGCTCGACGGCATCCGCGTCCGCGATGTCCACGGGAATCGCGAGCCCCCGGCCGCCGGCCGCCTCGACCTCGCGCCGCGCCGCCTCCAGCCCGTCGGTGCCCCGCGCGAGCACCGCCACGTCGTACCCCCGGTCCGCGAACGCCCGGACGGTCGCCCGTCCGACGCCGGCCGACCCACCCGTCACCACAACGACCTTGCTCATCCGACTCCCACCATCCTCGATCCGTGTCGACCTCTGGAATGCGACACCCGGCCCGACGCCAGCCGTTCGGCCAGCCGCGAGCTGAGCGCCATGATCGTCAGCGCCGGGTTGGCCGACCCCTGCGTCGGCAGCGCGCTGCCGTCGGCCACGAACAGGTTGCGCACCTCCCAGCAGCGGTGGTCGCCGTCGACCACGCTCGTCTCCGGTGACGTACCCATCCGGCAGCCGCCGATCAGGTGTGCATACCGGTCGATCGTGAGCACGTCCTGCGCGCCCGCCGCGTCCCAGATGTCGTGCAGCACCCCCTTCGCGAAGGCGATGTTGGCCCGGTCGTTCTCGCACTGCGTGTAGTCGAACCGGGCCAGCGGCATGCCGTTCTCGTCGGCCTCGTCCGCCAGCGTGACGCGGTTCCCCGGCTCGGGAAGCAGCTCGCACAGCGCGCCCAGCACCGACCAGTGGTTGTAGTCGCGCATGTACTCGCGCAGCTGCCTGCCCCAGTGGCCGTCGGCGATGACGTGCTCCGCCCAGCCGATCGGCAGCGGGCTGATCGTCTGGATGCTGAACCCGCGCGCGAACCCGCGCGACCTGTCCGTCTCGTAGAACACCTCGCTCGACACCTCGGGAGGCGGGGCCTTGTACATCCGCATGGCCTCCGGGAACCGGCCGGCGACCTGCGGCGCGCCCTGCACCATCACGTACCTGCCCACCTGATCCGTCCCGTTCCCGATCCCGTTCGGATGGGCCGGCGACCGCGAGTTCAGCAGCAGCCGCGGCGTCTCGATCGAGTAGCCCGCGATGGCAACGGCGTCGGCCCGCTGCATGTGCTCCCGTCCCTCGTGGACGTACACGACCCCGGTCGCGCGCCCCCTGCCGTCCGTCTCGACGCGCGTCGCCATCGAGTCCGCCCGCACCTCCACCCCGTGCTCGAGGGCGTCCGGCAGGTGGGTCACGAGCGGGCTCGCTTTTGCATTCACCTTGCACCCCTGCAGGCAGAACCCGCGATAGATGCAGTGCGGGCGGTTCCCGAACTGCCCGTTCGCGATCGCCACCGGGCCGACCCGCATCTCGATGCCGTAGCGCAGCGCTCCCTCCCACGCCCGCTCGGCGGCGCCGGAGATGGGGTGCGGGCTGTGCGGATAGCCGTGCGGGTCGCCCCACGGCCAGTACTCCCCGGCGACGGGCAGCTCGCGCTCGACCCGCTCGTAGTGGGAGCGCAGCTCCTCGTAGCTGATCGGCCAGTCCGCCCCCACTCCGTCCAGGCTCCGCGTCCGGAAGTCCGACGGGTGGAACCGGGGCGTGTAGCCGGCGTAGTGGACCATCGACCCCCCGACCCCGCGGCCGCTGTTGTTGCTGCCGAGCGCGACCGGGTCCTCGCCGCCGATGATCCGCGTCTGCGTCCAGTAAATGTGGTGCGAGCCCGCCTCGTCGCTCACCCAGTCGCGATCGGGATCCCAGAACGGCCCGGCCTCGATGATCACGATCCGCCAGCCGGCCCGGGCAAGCCGCTGGGCGAGCACCGTGCCGCCGGCGCCCGCGCCCACGATCACCATGTCGACGGCGTCGTCCTCGCGGTAATGGCGCATGCGCGCGGCTCCCGGGACGTGGCGCCGGTGGGGGTCGAGCAGGAACGCGGAGTCGTTGTCGTGCGGGCGAACGCTGCCCTTGAACAGCCTCACGGATCTCACGGACGCATCCCCGGATCGGCGTCGACGTCCTGCTGGAAGTCGGCGGCCAGCCCCTTCGCCTCCCGGCCCTCCCACGGCTCGTGCTGGTCGACACCCAGCCGCATGTAGCCGCGTGGGTAGGCGGGGCCGCCGAATCCGATCTCGTTCCACGACCAGGGATGCGAGTAGTAGGCGGAGAGGATCGCCGCCGTGGTGACCGTCCAGGCGCGCTTGACGGGCATCGTGTCCCAGACGCCGCCGTGCAGCTCCTCCCGGGAGAACCTTTTCACGATGCCGTCGCGCCCCTCCTGCGCCAGCTCCGCGAAGGTGCCGGCCCCGAGCCCACGCGCCTCGTCGTCCAGCCCTCGACGCACCCGCCGCCAGGTCTCGCCGTCGGGCGGCATCCCCTCGTAGCGGAAGCCGGGCAGCCGGCCCTCGTGCAGCGTCGCATCCACGAACCGCAGCACCGGTATCCGCGGCTCCGCGTCCTGTGCCATCACCGTGTCGCAGAAGGCCTCGAGCGTGGGCAGCTCCTCCGGCTGGAAGTAGCGGTACTCGGGCGGCTCCAGACGGGCCAGCACGACCTCACGCGTCGGCTCGTCCCACCGGGATGCGTGCTCGAGCACGTTGAAATCCGGGTAGCGCCCGTGCATCTGCGGCGTGATGCCGCGCCGCTGGCGGGGCAGATCGTACGGCTCCGCCGCCTCGCCGCCGCGGTGGTTCGGCAGGTGCCCGGGATCCTCGAACGGCACCTGCTAGCGCTCCCGGCGGACCACGGCCGCGAGCATGCCGGCGGCTCCCACCAGCACGAGCGACCCGGGCGCCAGCAGGGGCGGGCCCATCACGATGTTGTAGACCGGCTCGCGGAAGCCACCCGGCTTGCGAAGCACCCCGCGTACGTGGGTGACGACCCCCGCGAGGCCATCGAGCGCATAGAGCGCCGACACCGCCGGAAGCACGGTCCGCGCGGCGCGAGGCGAGACGGCGCCGGCCACGCCCGCGGCGACCAGCGGCGGCGTCAGCACGACAGGCGTCCACATCCACTTGTCGCCGAACGAGCCGCGGTAGTGCTCGAAGTAGATCTCGATGCCGAGCGGCAGCGCGGACGCGGCCGTCGTCAACGCCAGCGACCGCTGCATCCTCCCCTCCCGCAGGTTCTGCAGCGCCTTCCCGATCATTCGTTGTCTACGCGGCATACCGTTCAGCCCTTTCGGCGTTCAACTCCAGTCCGAGGCCCGGCCGCTCGGGGTCGGGCCCGATCGTTCCGTCCTCGATGCGCGGCGCGCCCTCGAACAGCTCGTGCTCGATCCGCACGTGGTCATGGAACCACTCGAGCGGCGCGATGTGGCCGGCCGTGCAGCAGACGTGCATGTGCAGGGAGGGCGCGGTGTGCGCCGAGATCGGCACGCCGAACGCGTCCGCCAGCGCGATCGCCTGCAGGAAGCCGGACACCCCGAGGCAGCGTGTCGCATCCGCCTGCAGCACGTCCACGGCGCCCGCCTCCAGCATGCGCCTGAAGTACCAGCTGTCGTAGCCGTACTCGCCGGCGGCGATCCGCATCCCGGCGGGCGACCGGTCACGCAGCAGCCGCAGGCCCTCGAGATCGTCCGACGACACCGGCTCCTCGAACCAGGTGACGTCCTGCTCGCGGAACACCTCCGCGAGCTCCATCGCCTGCTTCCGCTCGTACGCCCCGTTCGCGTCGACGTAGAGCTCGACGCCCCCGCCCAGCGCCGCCCGCGCAGCCGCCACCCGCTCGGGGTCATGCCCTGGCTCGGTGCCGACCTTCATCTTGCAGGCGGTCACCCCTTCACGGGCCCAGCCGGCGAACTGCTCTCGCAGACGCTCGTCGGAGTACGACGTGAACCCGCCGCTGCCGTACACCGGCACACGCTCTCGCACCATGCCGAGCAGCTGCGCGAGCGAGCGGCCGAGCAGCCGGCCCTTCAGATCCCAGAGCGCCACGTCAACGGCGGAGATCGCGGTTGCGCAGACCCCGGGCACCCCGGCGTTGCGCACCTCGCGCCGCATCGCCCACCATGCCGCGGGGATCGCCATCGCGTCCAGGCCCGATACTGTCCCGGCCAGCTTCGAGCGAATCAGCTCGGCGGCCACTCCCTCCCCGTAGGCGTAGCCGGTGCCGGTGACACCGTCCGCCTCCACCTCGGCCAGCACCAGGGTGGTCGAATCCCACGCCGCGGTGCCGTCCTGCTCGGGGGCGTCCGTCGGCACGGTGAACGCCCGGGCCGTGACCCGTTCGACCGCTGCGCCGGCTGCTGCGACGGATGTCACCGTGTCGGGAGGTACTCCGAGACCTTGTCCTTGAGCGTCTGCCGGACGATGTCGCCGAAGTCCGGGTCGCCCTTGGCGAGCGCGAACGTCATCGCCTTCGCCTGCTTCAGCGTGATGTGCGGCGGCAGGGGCGGCACATCCGGGTCCGTCACGGCCTCGAGCACGAACGGGCGGTCGGCCGTCAGTGCGTCGTCCCATGCCGCGCCGAGAGCGTCCGGATCGTCCACCCGCACGCCGGCGAGGCCGACCATCCGCGCGTACTCCGCGTACGGGAAGTCGGGCAGGTCCTGCGATGCCTCGAACTTCGGGTCGCCCTCCATGGCCCGCTGCTCCCAGGTCACCTGGTTCAGGTCGCGGTTGTTCAGCACGAGCACGACCAGGCGGGGATCCGACCACTCCTTCCAGTACTTGGCGATAGTGATCAGCTCGTTGATGCCGTTCATCTGCATGGCGCCGTCGCCGACGAGCGCGATCACCGGGCGGTCGGGGTGTGCGAACTTCGCCGCGATCGCGTAGGGGACGCCCGGCCCCATCGTGGCGAGGTTGCCGGAGAGCGAGGCGAGCATGCCCTCGCGCAGCTTCAGATCGCGTGCGTACCAGTTGGCCGCCGAGCCGGAGTCGCTGGACAGGATCGCGCGGTCGGGCAGCCGGCTCGAGAGCTCCCAGAACACCCGCTGGGGGTTGATCGGGTGGGCGTCCTGCATCGCCCGGCGCTCGAGGACGCCCCACCAGTCGGCGACGTCCTTCTCGATCTGCTCGCGCCACGACCTGTCGGTCTTGCGCTCCAGGAAGGGCAGGAGCGCGCGCAGGGTCGCCGCCGAGTCGCCGACCAGGTTCAGCTCCATCGGGTAGCGAATGCCGAGCATGCGGCCGTCGATGTCGATCTGGACACCGCGCGCCTGGCCCTCCTTCGGGAGGAACTCGCTGTAGGGGAAGCTCGACCCGACCATCAGCAGGGTGTCGCAGTCCATCATCAGGTTCCAGCTCGGCTTGGTGCCGAGCAGGCCGATCGAGCCGGTGACGAAGGGCAGGTCGTCCGGAACGGCGGCCTTGCCGAGCAGCGCCTTCGCCACGCCTGCCCCGAGCGTCTCGGCCACCTCGACCACCTCACGGCCCGCGTGCAGTGCGCCGGCGCCGGCCAGTATCGCGACGCGCTCCCCGGCGTTCAGGATCTCGGCGGCCTGGCGCAGGTCGTCCTCGTGCGGGACGACGGTCGGCGGCCGGTAGCCCGTCGAGGAGTGGATGGTGCCGTGCATCCGCGGAGGGCTCTCGACCGCGTCCTCCTCCTGCACGTCGTTCGGAACGATCACGCAGGTGACGGTGCGCTCGGACATCGCGATCCGAAACGCCCGGTCGACCAGATGCCGCACCTGGTCGGGCTTCGTCACCATGTGGACGTACTCCCGCGCGACGTCCTTGAAGAGGCCCTGCAGGTCGACCTCCTGCTGGTAGTCGCCGCCGAGCGCCGACAGCGCCTGCTGGCCGACGATCGCCACCACCGGCTGGTGATCCATCTTGGCGTCGTAGAGGCCGTTCAGAAGGTGGATTGCGCCGGGGCCCGACGTCGCCAGACAGACGCCGGGGCGGCCGCTGAACTTGGCATGGGCGCAGGCCATGAAGGCCGCCATCTCCTCGTGGCGGACCTGGACGAACGCGGGTGCGTCGTCGCCGGCACGCCGCAGCGCCCCCATGATGCCGTTGATGCCGTCACCGGGGTAGCCGTAGATGCGGTCGACCTGCCATTCACGCAGACGGCTGATCAGGTGGTCGGAGACGGACGGCATCGAGCCTCCTTGGGCGGGTGGACGGGGATCACGCCGCCCGGCCGCGCCGGGGGGCGCATGCAGGGGGTGGTGCCCGAGCGCCGGTGCCCTAAAACGTGGTGGCGGGGCGCGGTGTGCGCCCCGCCACCAGGGTGCGCTACGGCGTGACCTTGTCCAGACCGCTCTTCACCGAGTCGGCAGCGTTGTCCACGCCGCGCTTGACATCGGCCTTGGCCTGGTCGGTCTTGCCCTCGGCCTCGAGGTCGCGGTTATCGGTCGCCCGGCCCGCCTCCTCCTTGGCCTTGCCCTTGAGGTCGTCGATGTTCTCGCCCATGGTTCCTCCTTCAGGGTGTCGCCTAAGACCTGCCCTGCGGAGCAGTCGGCGAAACCGCCGGCGGGCCGTTCTCCGGCTCGCTTGCCCCGGCGAAGCCGCCGTCCGGCGTGCGGGTCACGACCCGGCCGGTCCATCCCCGCAGCGGCCGCACGTCCGACTCGCGCAGGTGCCGGCAGACGGTGAGGGTGATCACGAATACCACCGGCGGCAGCAGCCACCAGAGACCTCGCAGCACATCGACCTGCCGCGGATACGGGATATCGAAGGTGACGAAGATGCGGTCCGACGACCCGGCCACGAACGGCACCACCACCCAGGTGAAGAGCGCCGCTCCGAGCGCGGTCCGCCAGGGGTTGTCGCGCGGCCGCTGCAGCAGGTGGTGCTCGGCGCGGTCGCCGCTCACCCACCGCTCGGCCCAGGGCCACACGTAGAGGATGCCGAAGGTGACCATGGGGAACAGCACGCCGCCCCAGAACGGGTTGGGAATCGTGTAGCCGCCGATCGTCGGCTCGAAGTTCGGCATCAGCCGCAGCGCGCCGATCAGCCAGCCCATGTACCAGTCCGGCTGCACGCCGTTTGTCCCCAGCCACGGCTCGTACGGGCCGTACTGCCAGATCGGGTTGATCTGCACGAGCCCGCCGAGGCCAAAGAGCACCGCCGCCACCGCGAAGAAGAGCCCGATCGACCGCAGCGCGTAGGACGGCCAGGCGACCAGTCCCACCACGTTCCGCTCCCTGCGCCCCGGCCCGGCGAACTGGGTGTGGTGCAGCACCATGATCAGCGCCAGGTGCACCGCGATCAGCAGCCCGAGGATTCCCGGGATCAGCAGCACATGGATGATGTACATGCGCGACTCGAACGCATGCGAGCCGGGGAACTGCCCGCCCCACAGCCACCGCGCCAGGTCCTCGCCGATCACCGGGATCGACATCGCCACCGAGTAGGCGATCGCCAGGCCCATGCCCGAGAGCAGATCGTCCGGCAGCGAGTAGCCGAAGAAGCCCTCCAGAATCGCAAGCGCGAGCATGGTCACGCCAATCACGTAGTTCAGCTCCCGAGGCTTCCGGAATGCGCCCGTGAAGAAGATCCGCATCAGGTGCAGGGTGATGGCGGCGATGAAGACCAGCGCCGCCCAGTGGTGGGTCTGGCGGACGAGCAGTCCCGCGCGCACGTCCAGCGACAGGTGGACGGTCGAGCCGTACGCGTCGCTGACCTTCGCGCCCTGCAGCGGCGAGTAGCTGCCGTGGTACACGGTCGTGTGCAGGCTGGGGTCGAAGAAGAAGGTCAGGTAGATCCCGGTGAGGACGAGGATGACGAACGAGTAGAGCGCGATCTCCCCGAGCAGGAACGACCAGTTCTCCGGGAACGGGTAGCGCAGCGCCTTGACGAGCATCGGCCCGATCCCGGTGCGCTCGTCGAGCGCCGAGGTGCTCTTGCGGATCACGCCCGGCTCACCCCCCACCAGGCCGGCCCCACGGGCCCGGACATCGGGCCCGCCGCCTCGAGCGAGCCGTCCGACGCCAGCCGCAGCGGCAGCTGCGGCAGCGGCCTGCCGGCCGGCCCGAACTCCACGGCCGCCCCGCGCAGCACGTCGAAGGTGGAGTAGTGGCAGGGGCAGACCAGCGCGGGGCCGGGCTCGTTCTGCTCGTAGAGCGGGTAGCGCAGCATGGCGACGGCGCAGCCGGCGTGCGTGCAGATCTTCGAGAACGCCAGGACGCCATTCACGTCCCAGCCCTCCCGGCCGCGGGGCGGGCGGAGCTTCGACGGATCGACGGCGAGCACCACCACCGGCGAGCCGAGCTCGCGCGGATCCGAGCCCTTGGGGAAGGCGGTG
>DATAHR010000079.1:0-3861 GCA_036263035.1 Gaiellales bacterium
GGCTCGCTCTCGAGCACCTTCTTGAAGGCCGCGCTTCCCAGCCGCATGGCGAACACCTCCGTCTCCGCCTCCACTGTCGCCGTCCGCGGCGAGCTGTCGAGCAGGGCCAGCTCCCCGAAGAAGTCGCCGGCGCGAAGCTTGATGGCGCGCTTCCCCGGCCGCCGCACGGCGGCGACGCCGTCCAGAATGACGAAGAAGGAGTCGCCCTTGTCGCCCGTGCGGACGATCTGGGTGTACGGCGCGTAGCGCTTCATCGTCGCCCTGTCTGCCACGCGGCGAAGGTGGCGGTGATTGAGGCCGCTGAAGAGCGGCACGGTGGCGAGGACGTCGGCCCATCCCTTACGGGTGCCGGCGCGATGGCCGGAGAGGGCGACATCCATCAACTCGGCGGGCTGTGCTCCTTGGGGGCTCATCGGCGGCTCCTCCGCAGGTGGGGCGGAGAGTCTACTGAGCCGCGCCAGAGGCGACAACCGGGCGGAACCGGCTGCGCGGCAGCCGCATCGTGATCGCGCCGTCGTGCTCGAAGCCGACGGTGCGGTATGCGCGCACCGCGGGCTCGTTGCGGGGATCCACATCGAGCACGATCTCGCTCAGGCCCATGCGGTCGAATCCGTACCGGCAGACCAGCGTCGTCGCCTCCGTGCCCAGCCCGCGTCCGCGGAACTCGCCGACGCCGATCATGATCGAGAACTTCGCGCGCCGCCGGCCCACGGGAGTGAGGCGGGCGTCGCCGATCAGCTGCCGGGACTCGCTGTCGCGCAGGGCGAAGACGACCCGCTCGGGATCGCTGAGGATGCGGCGGCCCCAGTCGAGCAGGCCGCTCGGAGTCGGCGGCTGCGACGGCCGCTCGCCGGGCGCGTAGAGGTAGCGGGTGGTGTCGGGATCCTCCATCCAGCGCACCCAGTCGCCGACGGACTCGGTGGAGAGGGGCGCGAGGCAGACCAGCCGGCCGCAGATCGGCTCCCGGATCGTCATAGGCGAGGGAGGGTACCTGGGGTCAGCCTTCAGGCTGACCCGGTTGTGAGACGCGGCTACCTGACCGAATCGACGATGGCGCCGGACAGGCTCGGGTACTGCTTCAGGAACTCCGCGCGCTCGGCCTTCAGCTTGGCCACGCGCTCGCCGTACTCCTCGCTCCGCCCCGTCGCCGCATACAGCCGTCGCGGCTGCAGCAGGTCGATGTCCGCGTCGTCGATCCCCGGCACGTGCGACGCCACCTTGTAGCCGAAGTCCGGATCCGTCTCCCACTGGATCGTCCCCTCGGCGATCGCCTTTACGATCGCGGAGGAGTGCGGGATCCGCACCTTCTTCGAGCTTTGCTCGCTCTCCGGCCCGCCGACCCGTCCGGTGTTCATGATGTACACGTCGATCGGGTTCTGCTCGAGCAGCTCCAGGAAGCGGTTGCCCTGCAGGTCGTGGTGCATCGGGAAGAACGGGTTCGTGCCCGGCACGCGGAGGAACACGCCCTCCTCGTCCTTGCCGCCGGCCGCCGTGCCCGTCGTCTCGCCGAGCATGAAGAACGCCGCCGCCTGCGGGCCCTCCAGCTTCGCGACCGCCGGGATCACGTTCTCGTTGCGGTTCAGGACGAGCAGGAAGTCGGCCTTCTCGATGCTGCTCGCGTCGGCCGCCTCGATGTCGGAGAAGGAGAACACCGCGCGGCCGTTCTTCGTGTAGCTCTCGTCGAAGAAGTCGACCTCGCCCTGCTCGTTCTGGCTGACGTTCTCGAGGTAGGCGCTCGGCTTGGTGACTGCCCCGTAGATGGTCGGCTCGTCCTTCGGATTGAGCGCGAACGTCTTTGCGAAGCAGCCCGCCTCCGTGGCCGAAACCGAGCCGTCCGGCCACCAGGCGACGAAGTCGTCCTGCACCGGCAGCGAGCCGTTCTGGCGCGTGAAGGTGGTCGTGGTCTTGCCGGTGCCCGAGAGGCCGACGATCAGGCCCGTCTTCTGGCCCCTGTCGGTCGGGATCACCTTGCATCCGGCGTGCAGCGCGAGGCCGCCCCGCTCGAAGACGAGGTGGTTCCACATCCGCAGGCCGCCCTTCTTCGACTCGCCGAAGTAGTCCGAGTTGAAGACGCGCGTGACGTAGAGGTCGAGGTTGACCGCGATCAGGCGGTCGTCCGGATACCCCTCGACCGTCAGGTTGGGCGTATAGATGACCAGCAGCTCCGGCTCGAACTCACCCTCGGCCGGGTCGTGGAAGTAGAGGACGTCCTGCATGCCGGCGATGTTCGCGTTCGCGGCCTCGATGTAGAGGCGGGCGGGGACGCGGTGCTCGGGCGTGTCGCCGATGTAGCCGTCGACGACGATCATCTCCCGCTCCGCGATGTAGGCGTCCTGCATCTCGGAGACGCGGTTCCACTCCTCGCGGTCGATCGCCTGGTGCGGGTAGGCGTCGGGATCGTCGGCCACGATGTAGGTGCTCCGCTTGGAGCGGGCCAGCACCTCGGTCTGCACGTTGGGAGCGCCGTAGCTGGTACGCCGCGCGTTGGGCATCGCGAGCGAGCGTTCGAGCAGCTGCTCCTGCGAAAGGTTGCGGTGCACCTGCCGTGCGGCAGGAAGTGCAAAGGCCATCTTCGCCAACGGTCCTCCCAAGAACGATCGGTGCGCGACACGAGGGGTCGCGCGGCCTGTCCAGAATACCCTAAGGTTGGTGGTTTGTCGCCGCTTGTAACAGGCTTGTGACACGTGCTGCAGCGCCCGTGATGACGGCGCGGTGGGCTGGTGCGGCTTGGTAGGCTGCGTGCACAGTCCCCTCGGATCGTTCGGAGGCGTGTGATGGTGCGACACGACGTGGTGGTGGTCGGCGCCGGCCTTGCCGGGATGCGCGCGGCCATCGAGGCATCCCGCTACGGGGTCGACGTCGGTGTCGTCTCGAAGCTGCACCCGACCCGCAGCCACTCCGGCGCGGCGGAGGGCGGCATCAATGCCGCGCTTGGCAACGCCGGCGAGGACAGCCCGGAGAAGCACACCTTCTTCACGGTCAAGGGCTCCGACTACCTGGGCGACCAGGACGCCATCGCCGTGATGTGCGCCGAGGGCCCGGGCGACATCTACGAGCTCGAGCACATGGGCGCGATCTTCTCGCGCATGGACGACGGCCGCATCGCCCAGCGCCCGTTCGGCGCCGGCGGGGCGCCGCGCACCTGCTACGCCGCCGACATCACAGGCCACGTGCTCCTGCACGTGCTCTACGAGCAGCTGGTCAAGAGCGGCGTCACCGTCTACGAGGAGTGGTTCGCGCTCGACCTGGTCACCGACGGCGAGCGCTGCGTCGGCGTGACCGCGTGGGATCTCGTCCGCGGCGGCGTCCAGGGCGTGGAGGCGAGCGCGGTGATCCTGGCCACGGGCGGGCTTGGCCGCATGTACCGCGGCACCACCAACGCCTATGCCTGCACCGGTGACGGCATGTCGATGGCCTGGCGGGCGGGCGTGCCGCTGAAGGACATGGAGTTCATGCAGTTCCACCCGACCACGCTCAAGGCGAACGGCGTGCTGATCACCGAGGGCTGCCGTGGCGAGGGTGGGTACCTGCGAAACGCCGAGGGCGACCGCTTCATGTTCAACTACGCGCCGAACGCCGGCGAGCTGGCGTCCCGCGACGTCGTCTCGCGCGCGGAGCAGACCGAGATCGACGAGGGCCGGGGGGTCGACGGCACGGTGCTGCTCGACCTCACGCACCTCGGCGCCAAGCGCATCAACGAGCGCCTGCACGGCTCGCGGGAGCTGGCGATGGACTACGCCGGGGTCGACCCGATCGAGGAGCCGATCCCGGTGCGGCCCGGTGCCCACTACCACATGGGCGGCATCGACACGGACGTCTGGGGCCACACGATCATGCCCGGCTTGTACGCCGCCGGTGAGT
>DATAHR010000080.1:0-6632 GCA_036263035.1 Gaiellales bacterium
GCGATCTCGTTCGCGGCCACCAGATGGTGGTGGGCACGGGCATATCGAACGGCGACCTGCTCCGCGGGGTGCGCTACTTCGCGGAGGGCGCCCGGACGCAGTCCATCGTTCTGTGCTCGCGGTGCAACCGGGTGCGGTTCATCGACTCGATCCACCTCTTCTCACGCGACCGCCACGAGGAGATCCGCCTGTGACGGTCGAGCCGCAGCTCTACGAGCTGCACGACCTGGCACGCGAGCGGGGCATCGAGGACTACCGGCGGCTGTCGAAGGCCGAGCTGCTGGAGGCCATCGGCGACCTGCCCGAGCCGCCGCCGACCGCCGTTGAGACGGAGGTGAGGGACGGGCTCGCGATCCTGACGCTGCGCGGCCAGGGCGGCGAGAACGCGCTGGCGCTGGAGACGATCGAGCAGCTGGCGGACGAGGTGGAGCGCCTGTCCGGCGACCAGGCCGTGCGGGTGGTGGCCATCACCGGCGCCGGCACGCGGGTCTTCTGCGCCGGAGCCGACCTGCCGCGCGTCCGCGGCCTGCCGGGCGCCGAGGTGACCGAGCGGGGCAGCCGTGCATGCGACCGGATCGCCGCGGCGCCGGTGCCGACGCTCGCGCTGATGAACGGCCACGCCGTGGGCGGAGGGATCGACCTGGCGCTTGCGTGCGACTGGCGGATCGCGGCGCAGGGCGCGAAGCTCCGGTTCATCCACAACGAGCTGGGCTACTGCCCGCCGTGGGGCGGCGCCCAACGGCTGAGCCGGCTGCTCGGGGCGGGGGCGGCGCTGCGCCTGTTCGCGACGTGCGAGGTGCTGTCGGCGGACGAGGCGCGGACGATGGGCCTGGTGGACGCGGTGCTCCCCAGGGAGAAGCTGCTGGGGAGGGCCGAGAGCCTGGCCGGACGCGTGGCCAGATCCGACCGGGCGGCGGTGGCGGCCACCAAGCCGCTGCTGGGCGGCAGGGAGGCGACCGGCCACGAGGGGGCGTTCGCAGCGCTGTGGGATGCGAACGCTGGGGAGCAGGCCGCTACCATGGAGCCATGAGCCTCACCGAAGAACAGGTATTCGACGCGCTGCGGGTGGTCGAGGACCCGGAGCTCGGCATGGACGTCGTCGACCTGGGTCTGGTCTACGACGTGCGGGTCGAGGAGGGCGGGAAGGTCACGGTCACGTACTCGCTGACCTCGATGGGCTGCCCGGCCGGCGCGATGATCCAGGAGCAGATGCACGAGGTCGTGTCGTCGCTCGAGGGTGTGCAGGAGGTCGTCACCGACCTGACCTGGACGCCCCCGTGGTCGCCCGAGATGATGTCGGACGACGCGAAGTTCGTGCTGGGCTTCTAGGGTCAGGCTTCAGCCTGACCCTAGGTTGAAACGCCACGGCCACAACCGGGGTCAGCCTGAACGCTGACCCCCGCGAACCGCGACGAGCCGCTCCCGCAGCGCCGCGAGATACCCCTCCCGCGTCCCGTCGTCCACGCTGTCGGCCGCGTAGGCGATGAACGGCTCGAGCACCTGCATGCCACAGTAGGCGAACGTCCCCCAAAGCAGCGGATGCAGCACCGCCTCGACCGATCCGGCCCGGCCGCCCGGCTCGAACTCCTCCCGCTCGTAGGACGACGTGAACACCGCGAGCGCCCGCACGTGGTCGAGCGGCCCCGTCCACGGCTCGTACCCCGGGTACTCGTAGGCGAGCCCGTTGACGAACACCCGGTCGATCCATCCCTTCGCCATGGCCGGCAACGAGAACCACCAGAGCGGCTGCACCATCACCAGCAGGTCGGTGCTGCGCAGGAGCTCCACGTGACGCGCGACGTCGGGCGCGAGCGTGCCCGTACGGACCGCGTGCAGCTGCTCCTCCATCGGACGCAGCCGAGCGGGATCCTCGCGGTCGGTGAAGTCGTCGGGCGAGAGTCGCGGGTCGAACCCCTCCGCGTAGAGGTCGAGCAGCGTCGCGTCGAGCGTCTCGGCGGCCGTGCGCGCGAGGGCGGCGGCGAACGAGGTCGGCTCCGGGTGTGAGAGGACGACGAGCGGCGTCACCCGGCGAGTCTAGAGTGATGGTCGGGGCACGTTCCCGGGAACCGTATGGCCGGCCGGGGCGTCAAATCGGTGATGCGACGAACTTCGCTTTCCACACCGCTCGTTCTGATTCTGGTGCTCGCCGCCGCATGCGGCAACGGCGCCTCAGCCGGCAGCGGCGGTGGCACGACCGCCCTGCCGCCGGGCACGATCTCGGGGAGCGTGGTGGGCTACCGGTCCGCCGATCGCAATCACACCACGCCGCAGCCGCAGGTCACCGTCCAGGCCTACACCCGCGCGTTCCCCTACATCGGCCCGGTCACCGCCGACCGCCCGCACCCGGTCGCCCGCGCAGTTACCGACACCAACGGGCACTTCGAGATAGACGGCCTCACGCCCGGCCACCGCTACTTCCTGCTGTTCGGGGCAGCCACCGCGAAATGGGTCACGCTCGGCCAGCAGCACGGCGCCACCGTCACCGCCGCGCTCTGCCAGGACTGTCCGCTGCCGATGTAGCGCTGCTACCCGCCGAACCGCTGCACCAGCTGGTTCTGCGCGCTGTCGCTGTTCGTCAGCAGCAGGTCGGGGAAGGCGTCGACCGCCTCCGGCGACGTCTCCAGGAACCGCATGTTGTAGTTCGAGATGCCGTCGTTGATCACCTCGCGCATCTTCGCGGCCGTGTTGATGATGCCGTTGCCCGCGGTCTGGAACCCGATCACCGCGCCACTCTGCAGGGCGATCTGCATGGTCTGTGCGGCCGGCGCACTCCACTGGCTGTATGGCCCGAGCGACCCGTCGGCGTTGACCTTCGGCTGCAGGTTGGTCGTCATCGACCACAGCCGGTCACCGTGGGCGGCCGACTCGCTGGCGGCGAGTCGCTGGGCGGACGCGTAGGCGTCGTTGAAGAGAGGCCCGTAGGCGATCGCCGAGGGGACGACCTTGAGGTTGCTCAGCTGCAGCTGGATGGCGTTATGCCATGCCGACTCGATGTCGTTGCGGTTCGACTGCAGCTTGTCGGCATTGGTCGTGCCGGAGCTGGCATGCGCGAGCCACTCCGTCTGGTTCGTCGCCGCCCGGTCATATGTGCCGTACACGCCCTTGTAGTACCCGGTGTACGTCCCCGAGCCGTATCCCACCTGCATCTCTGTGCCAAGGACGGTCGGCATCGCGATCGGCACGAACTCGACGTGATCGGCCCACGTGCCGCCAGCTCCGTCCGGCTGCGACAGATGGGCGTTCAGTGCGGTCATCAGGTCGGCGTAGTGGTAGGCGAGGTTCGGGCTCCACGGCACCGGCACCAGCATCTCGCCCGGCCAGCGGTCGTTGCTCGGATCGGTCGAGATCAGGTCGAGGAACGGAACCGGGTGGTCGCTCGTCGTGGCCATCCACTGGGGCGCGTCGCCGCCGCACATGATGCGGATGACCACCCGGTAATGGTTGGCGGTGGCGTCCGCCAGCGAGGCATCCAGGTTGCCCCAGTTGTAGGTGGTCGCGTCTGGCTGGATCTGGAACCACCGCAGCATCACGGAGATGACTCCGAGCTGCGGGTGGGCGGCGTACTCCGGCCGGCTGTCGTCGGTCACCTGCCGCGATGCCACTCCCGCCGGGAAGGGAGCGGAAGCGGTGGTGTCCGATGACCACGGCGACGTGTTGCCTGCAGCGTCAACGGCACGCACCGCGTACACCGACCCGGATCCGCCGCCGCCGTCCCTGAACACGGTCCCGGTCACGGTGCCGAGCGAGCTGCCGCCCCGCCGCACCTCGTAGGAGGCCACGCCTGTTCCCGAGTCGGTCGACTGCGCCCACGACACCGCGGCGGCGCCGCCGGAGGCGTAGGCGAACACCCCGAGCGGCATGCTCGGCGGGGTGGTGTCGACCACCACCGTCACTGCGGCCGACTCCGCCGAGCGCCTCCCGAAGCGGTCGACGGCCGCCACGGTGTAGCTGTGGCTGCCCTCCGCCGCGGCCGTGTCGGTGTAGCCCGTGCTGCTGGCCGTGTCGATCGGCTGGCCGTCGCGGCTGATGCGATAGGTGATGGCGCCGGACGAATCGTCGGTGACCGCGTTCCAGGTCAGCTGCGGGTCGGCCGCCGGAGACTGAGCGGCCAGGCCGGTGGGCGCAGCCGGCGGCGTCGCGTCGTAGGTCACGGTGGCGGCGGCGGACGGAGCGGACGTCGTGCCCAGGGCGTCATAGGCGGACACCGTGTAGCTGTAGGAGCCGGAGGCAGCGACGCCCGTGTCCGTGAAGGAAGTCGTCTGCGTCGTCCCTATCTGGGTGCCGTCCCGCATCACCTTGTATCCGGCCACGCCGGTTCCGGCATCGGTCGCGGCGGCCCAGCTCAGCGCCGGCGGCGCCCCCGTGTCGGCCTGCGCGGGCTGCGGCGTTCCCGGCACGGACGGTGGCGTGGTGTCGACGACGACCGTCCTCGCGGCCGAGGCGGGCGAGCGGTTGCCCGCGCCGTCCTCGGTCACCACGGTGTACGCATAGCTGCCGTCCGGCGCGCCGGTGTCGGTAAAGCCGGCCGTGCTCGTGAAGCCGCGCGACGCGCCGTCGCGGAAGACCTCATAGCGGCGAACCCCGGAGCCGCCGGTGTCCGTGGCCGGGCTCCACGAGAGCACCGGAGCGCTCGCGGTGGGCGTCACGGCGGAGATCGAGGACACCGCCGACGGTGCGATGGTGTCGTAGATCACCGTCACGGCGGATGACGGGCTCGAGAGCTTGTTCCCGTTCGCCACCGAGCGGACGGTGTAGGAGTAGCTGCCGCTGGTCTTGAGGCCGTTGTCGGTGTACGTCAGCGCGGTGGTGCTGGCGATCTGCGTCCCGCCACGGTAGACGCGGTACCCGGCGGTCGCCCCCGCTGCGGGATTCCACTTGAGCACCGGCGCGGTGCGGGTGGGTGATGTCGCCGTCAGCCCGGTCGGCTTCGCCGGCCCGGTGGCCGCGAACGCGGTGGCCGCGAGGAGCGGCGCGCACACCAGCAGCGCCGCCAACCGTCCCCCATGCTGTCGTCCCCAGACGAGCAGTGTGTGCCCTTCGCCGTCGGAGCCGGGCGGACCGTGCCCGGGGTGACCCTACAGCAGCATCCGGAAAGTGACAACTATTGCAAGTGGTCTAGGCCGGACGCAGGCGGTCGACCCAGCGACCCCAGGGCGCGTTCGGATCGACGATCGCCGCGGCGGCCAGGATCTTGGCGAGGTCGCCGAGCGCGAACGGCCACAGGCCATAGTTGAGCACCGTCCCTCCGCTGCCCGTCCACGGCACCGGGATCGCCTGGTGCAGCCAGAGCAGGCCGGGAAGGTACAGCGCCACGCTGCCGGCCAGCATCGCCGGCACCATCGTCCAGAAGCCGTGGCCGAAGCGGTCGGCGGCGAATCCGACGACGAACGCCGCCAGCACGAAGCCCCACAGGAAGCCGCCGGAGGCGTGCAGCGGGTTGGCCTGTGTGACGATGTCGACGCCCCCGCGGCCGTCGGCGAACACCGGGGCGCCGATCGCGCCGGTCGCGAGGTAGAGCAGCTGCGCCGCGACCGCTCGCCTGGCGCCCAGCACGGCGGACGTTGCGAACACCGCGAGCGTCTGCAGCGTCGTCGGGACCGGCGCGCCGAACGAGATCTCCGCTGCAACGGCGGTGATGGCCGCCGCTCCCACGATGAGGCCCACGTTGGCCAGGACGCTCTCGCGCGAGACGGCCCATTGCTGCTCCTGCATCGACATCCTCCTGCTGGTGTGCGGCCGTTCGACGGCTGCGGCCGCTCCGCGGTTGCGGGCTACCCTGACCGTATGGACGCGGGCGAGCTTACCCAATCACTGATCGACCGGGCGCTGGCCTCCGGTCTGGCAGCGTGCGGCGTCTGCCGGGCGGAGCCGTACACGGCCACCGAGCGCGCCATCGCCGAGCGCGCCGCCCAGGGCTACTTCGCCGACATGCGCTTCACGATGCGCCGGCCGGACATCTCATGCCACCCCGAGCGCGCGCTGCGAAACGCACGGTCGGTGGTCGCCTGCGCGCAGAGCTACGCCCGCCCGGAGCCCGACAAGCCGGCCGACGAGCCGCGCGGGCGTCTGCCCCGCTACACCCGGCGCGACGAGTACGCGGAGCTCCGTGACCGCCTCCGCAGCCTCGGGGAATGGCTGCAGGAGCAGGCGCCGGGCAGCCGGTTCGTCGTTCACGTCGATAGCAACGGGCACGTCGACCGAGAGGCTGCCGCGCGCGCCGGCATCGCCGTGTACGGCAAGAACACGCTCTCCATCACCCGCCGGCACGGCTCCTGGGTCGTGCTGGGCGTTCTCATCACCGACGTCGAGCTTGCGCCGACGCACCCCGATCCCGAGCAGCCGGCCTGGGATGCGTGTGGCGAATGCCGCGCGTGCATCGACGCCTGTCCGACCGACGCCATCGTCGACGCCGGCGTGCTGGACGCGCGCGCCTGCCTGTCCTACCTCTCGCAGTCGCGCCTCGACGAGCTGCCACACGCGCACGCGTTCGGCGACCGGGTCTACGGCTGCGACATCTGCCAGGACGTGTGCCCGTGGAACCGCGGCGCCGAGCGGCGTGCCGCCGGCTTCGCGCCGGACCCGGCCGACGCGGCCTTCCCGCGCCTGGCGGACTGGCTGGACGCCGAGCCGGA
>DATAHR010000081.1:0-4936 GCA_036263035.1 Gaiellales bacterium
CCTGACCGTGGCACTGCGGGAGATGTACGCGCACTACGAGCGGCATGAGCAGCTGCTCGACAACGTGCAGCGCGACGCGGCGGTGATGCCGGTCCTGGCCGAGGTGTCGGCCTTCCGCACGCGGTATCTGGGTGAGGCGCGAGACGTGCTGCTAAGGGGCTGGCCGGTTCGCGGCGCTGCGCGCGCGCGTCTGCGCCGGGCGATCGGCCACGCGCTCGAGTTCCGGACCTGGCAGTCACTCGTGCGGCGGCAGGGGTGCAGCACCGCCGAGGCCGTCGATCTCATGGTCGCGCTGGCGGAGCGGGCCGCTTCAGGCCCCCCGGCAAGCCGCTGTCAGAACTGATACCCGGGGCTCTCCCGGTCGAGCTGGCGCCGCACCGCTGCGAAGAGCGTCGGCGGGTTGGTCGTGTCGGCGGCCGCCTGCCCGGCCGCGCGGGTCGCGAGCTCCTCGCTCACCCGGATCAGCGGCCGGCCGGTCGACTGGGCAAGCACCTGCACCTGGCAGGCGCGCTCGAGGAAGTACAGCCGGTGCCACGCCTCCGCCACGGTCTCGCCGATCGCCAGCACACCGTGGTTCTCGAGCATCACCGCCCAGGTGTCGTCGCCGACCGCGTCGCCGATCCGGCTGCCCTCGTCGGCCGCGTCGGCGTGGCCGCCGTACTCGAGGCTGACGACACGGCCGTGGAACATCATCGAGTTCTGGCTTGCCCTCGTGTCCAGGCCGCCCTCGATCATCGACACCGCCGTCGCATACGGCATGTGCGTGTGCAGGACGCACCGCGCTGACGGACGGGCCAGGTGCACGCCGCGGTGGATCATGAACGCGGTCACCTCCCAGTCGCCATCGCCCTCCACCACCTCGCCGTCGAGATCCACCGTGATCAGATCGGACGCGGTGATCTCCGACCAGTGGGGGCCGAATCGGTTCAGCAGGAACCGGTCGTCGCTTCCCGGCAGGGCGAGGCTGAAATGGTTGTCCACTCCTTCGTTGAGCCCGTACAGGGCGGCCGCGCGAAGCGCCGCGGCGAGGTCGACCTTCGCCTGGGTGACCGGATCGATAGCGGGTGTGGTGGTCATGCAGCTGCTCCCGTGGACGAGTGGTGGCAGGACGATTGTCGCACGGCCTGGTACTGATACGCGCATGGCGGACGCCCGCATCGTGCTCGTGCTGAGCGAGAACTGGACGCTGGTTTCACCCCGCGATCTGCCCGCGCTCGTCCGCATCGCCGTCGAGGCAGAGCAGGCCGGCGTCGACACGGTGATGCTCAGCGAGCACGTCGTGCTCGGGCGCGACTCGAGCGCCTCGGGCGTGATGGTCAACCCACGCGACTACGCCGCGCCCGGCAACCAGGATCCGGCCACGCCCTGGCCGGACTCGATCGTGCTCGCCTCCGCCATCGCCGCCTCGACCACCACCCTGCGCGTCGCGCTGGCCGCGATCATCGCGCCGCTTCGCCACCCGCTGCTCCTCGCCAAGCAGCTGGCAACGCTCGACCTGCTCGCAGGCGGACGGCTCGTCGTGCAGCCGACCGTCAGCTGGAGTGAGGAGGAGTACCGCGCGCTGGGGGTGCCGTTCCGGCGGCGCGGCGCGATCCTCGACGAGGGGCTGGAGGCGATGCACGCGGCGTGGACACGGTCGCCGGCATCGTTCCACGGGCGCCACGTCTCGTTCGACGACGTCTGGCTCGAGCCGAAGCCCCACCGGGCCGACGGCCCGGCGATGTGGTTCGGCGGGCAGTCGCTGCACGAGGCGCTGCTGCGCCGGATCGTGCGCTACGGATCCGGCTTCCACCCGTTCGGGTCGCCCACTCCCGAAGAGCTCGAGGCGCTGCGCCGGGCCCTCTCGGACGCCGGCCGCGATCCTGCCGGCCTCGAGCTGGTCGGCGGCATCCGCGGCCGCTTCCCGGACGAGCGCTCCACCGCCTCGATCGACGAGGCGCTCGAGCAGGTGCCGCCCCAGCTCGCCGCCGGGTACACCGCCATCTGTTTCAAGCCCTCGATGTACACGGACGACCCGGCGGCCGTGCCCGAGCTGTGCCGCCACGTGGTTCACAGCATCCGGCAGATGTGACCCTGGTCAGAACGCCTGGGTGGCCGGCACGAACTCGCGGTCGAGCCGGAACGGGCTCTCCCGGCGGGAACCCGCGAGCAGCTCGGCCAGGATCTCGCCGCCGGCAGGGCCCGCCATCACGCCGTGGCCGCTGTAGCCGGTGTTGACCCAGAGGCCGTCGATCTCGGTCTGCCCGATCAGCGGGCGCTGATCCGGCGTCATCGTGTACTGGCCGGCCTGGACGACCCAGGCTGAGCCGGCGCGATCCCAGACGTCGCGCCAGAACCCCGCCGTCCGTGCCACCGCGACCGGGCTGTCCGGGTCGAGCAGGCGCAGGGCGAAGGCCGGGTCGGCCGGCACGTCCTCGACCGGCTCCGCTCCGGGCTCCGTTGCGTCCGGGTAGAGCAGGTATGCACCCGAGGCAACGGGGCGCCAGTGCGTGGTCGTCTCCTCGTCGATCGTCATCGGCGCGTCGCGCGGCACCTCCGGGACGTCCCAGAGGAGCACCCGCTGCCGTCGCACGGCGCTGACCGGCAGCTCGATCCCGGCGCCCCGGGCCAGCAGCTCCGACAGCGGCCCTGCGGCGATCACGCATGCACCCGCTGCGACAGCCCCTCCGTCGGTGCGCACGGCGGCCAGCCGCCCGCCCTCGATGTCGAAGCCGGTCACCCCCACGCCGGTGACCACCTCGGCGCCGGAGCCCTCCAGCAGCCCCATGGCGATCCGCTTCGGCTCAATCAGGCCGTCGTTCTGGCGGAACCGGGCCTGCAGGACGTCCTCGGGCAGCCAGGGGAACCGCGCCCGCGCCTCATCGCCGGAAAGCAGCTCGACGCCGTCCACGCCCCAGTCCAGCTGCCGGGCCACGAGGTCGCGCTGGCGAGCGGCCGTCTCGGCGGTGCGCGCCAGCCACAGGTAGCCCTGCCGCCGGATCGCCGGATCGTGCGCCGACTGTCCGGTCTCCTCCGCGAATCGCTCGAGCAGTCCGACGGTACGCGACACGAGCGCCAGCTCCTCGCGGTGCTCGAGCTGCAGGCGGTAGCCGCCGGCCGCGACCGCCGTGGTCAGCGAGCAGAGCGCGGGACGGCGCTCGACCACCAGCACGCGGAATCCGGCACGCGCGGCGAAGAAGGCGGTGGCGGCGCCGACGATCCCGCTGCCGACGACGACCAGCTCCGCCGAGCGGGGAAGTTCGCTGCGTCGGCGCATCGGACGGTATGCTCGCACACCCGATGGACCGTCCACTGCTCGCAGCCTCGGTGACGCCGCTCCGCGACGGCGGCGACGCGCTCGACGTCGATGCGATCGCCCCGCTCGTCCGCCACCTCGAGGAGGGCGGGGTCGACGGTATCTTCTGCCTCGGCACGACCGGGGAGGGCGTCCAGCTCGATCACCACGAGCGCGTGCGCGCCGCGAGCGAGTTCCGGGTCGCCTGCAGCGGCACGCTGATCGTGCACTGCGGCGCCCAGACGACGCGGGAGACCGCCGCGCTGGCCGAGCACGCGGCGTCGATCCATGCCGACGGCGTGGCGGTGATCCCGCCGCCGTACTACCCCCTTGGCGAGGCCGAGCTGGCCGACCATTTCGTGGCCGCGGCCGATGCCTGCGCACCGCTCCCGTTCTACCTGTACGCGTTCACGGCGCGCAGCGGGTACCCGCTGACACCCGCCGTCATCACCCAGGTCGTGGAGCGCACCTCCAACGTTGCCGGCCTGAAGGTCTCCGAGAGCCCGTACGAGTCGGTGTCGCCCTACCTCGCGCTCGGCCTGCGCGCGTTCATCGGCCAGGAGCCGCTCCTGCCCGAGGCGCTCGCGGACGGCGCGTACGGCTCCGTCTCCGGGCTGGCCAGCGCGTTCCCACAGCATGTGCGACGGGTGCTCGACGATCCCAGCGAGGAGAACGCCGCTCAGCTGCGGGAGCTCCGCGACACGCTCGGGGCGACGAGCTTCATCCCGGCGCTGAAGTGGGTGCTGCACAACCGCGGGCTCCCCGTCCGGCCCGATGTCCGCCGGCCGCTGCAGCCGGTCAGCGACGAGCTCGCCGCGCGGCTCGCCACACTCTGACGGCCTCGCTCAGGACCCTGGCCCAATTCAGCGGCAGCTCGCGGCGGCCGGTGCGGAGCACGTGCTCCAGCGCCGCCGACGCGCCCTCGCGCAGCGGCGGACCGTGGCCGACGGCGATGGTGGCCGGATCGATCCCCTGAAACGCCGCCTTCGGCGGCCGCAGCCGGGCGATCGGATGCATGCCCAGGCGATCGCCCCGGCGCGCCAGGAGGTAGCGGGCGGTGCCGAGCACCTCCGCGCAGACGAGCAGCTCTCGGTCGGGCAGCCACAGCAGCGCCTCACGCCATCGCCGGCTCTCGATCACGGCTCGCTCCTCGACGCCCTCCATGTTCACCCCCGGCCCGCCGAGCGCCCGCGGAGTCAGCCGCGGCACACCCAGCCGCTGCGCGAGCGCGGCGGCGTCCCGCTGGTGGCGGTCGAGCAGCGTGACCACGCCGGCAACAGGGGGCAGCGACGCCAGCCTGCCGTCCAGCTCCGGGCTGTCGACGGGGTCGATCAGCAGCGTCCCCGCGGGCACCACCAGCGCGGCCGATGTGCGGCTGGCGGGGTCGGACGGCCCGACCATCCAGGCAAACGAGCCGCGGTCGTCCAGCGGGAACACCTGCAGCGCGTTCTCGCTCACGAGGTGCACACGTCGAGGCCGAACGGTCGCGCCAGCACGCCCGTCGTCCCCAGCTGCGCCTTCAGCAGTTGCGCATCGGCCGCGACCGCGGCGGAGTCGTTCGCCTTCGCCGCAGCCACCAGCTTTGCACCGGTGCCGATGGACTGATCGAGGCTATCCAGCATCCGCTTCACCGCCGCCCGGTCGGCGGCCGGAGGGGTCAGC
>DATAHR010000082.1:0-3124 GCA_036263035.1 Gaiellales bacterium
GTGCACCGCTGGTTCCAGGAGCGGCAGGTCTACCGGATCGACCACTACCTGGGCAAGGAGACCGTCCAGAACATCTACGCCTTCCGGTTCGCGAACGCCATCTTCGAGCCGATCTGGAGCAACTCGTACGTCGACCACGTGCAGATCACGGTGGCCGAGTCGATCGGCGTCGAGCACCGCGCCGCGTTCTACGAGGAGACCGGCGTGGTGCGCGACATCGTCCAGAATCACCTGCTGCAGGTGCTGGCCCTGGTCGCGATGGAGCCGCCGGCCGCCTTCGAGCCCGAGGCCGTGCGCGACGAGAAGGCCAAGCTGCTGCGGGCGATGCGCCCGATGAGCTTCCAGGACGCCGTGCGCGGCCAGTACGGCCGCGGCTACGTGGCCGGAGACGAGGTGCCGGCCTACACGGAGGAGCCGGAGGTGCCGCCTGACTCGAACACGCCCACCTACATCGCGGCCAAGCTCGAGATCGACAACTGGCGCTGGGCCGGCACCCCGTTCTACATCCGCTCAGGCAAGCGGCTGGCGAAGCGGGTGACGGAGGTGGCGGTGCAGTTCCGCCGTCCGCCGCACCTGCCGTTCTCCCGCGAGGCCTCCGAGCACCTCGAGGCCAACTCGCTGGTGCTGCGGATCCAGCCGGACGAGGGCATCTCCCTACGCTTCGGCGCGAAGGCGCCGACGCCGACGCTCAGCATCCGCAGCGTGAACATGGACTTCCTGTACGGGTCCTCGTTCCTCTCCGATGTCCCCGAGGCGTACGAGACGCTGCTGCTCGATGCGATCCGTGGTGACAGCACCCTGTTCACCCGGCAGGACAGCGTCGAGCGCGCCTGGCAGATCTGCGATCCGCTGATCGAGCAGTGGCAGACCGGACAGCCGCAGCTCTACGCGGCCGGCTCGTGGGGGCCCGATGCCGCCGACGAGCTGATGGCGCGGGACGGCCGGCGGTGGAGGCGGCCGTGAGCGAACCGGCGGTGACCACCTCGGAGTGGACCGACCTGGCCGGTGTCGAGCGCGCGCTGGCCGAGCTGCGCGGCGGGGACAGCCTGGGCAGCGTCCGCGCCACCACGCTGAACCTGGTGATCACCTGCAACAGCGACGAAGATGCGGAGGCGACCGAGCGGGTGCTGGAGGGGATCGGCGGCAGCCGGCCGCTCAGGGCGATTGTGATCAGCCCCTCCGGTGGCAAGCCCAAGGCGCGCGTGGCAAGCACCTGCTGGACCGGCGGCGGGCAGCAGGTGTGCACGGAGCGCATCGTCATCCACGGCGCACGCGCCGCGCTGCCGAGCGCCGTCCTGTCGCTGCTCGTCGCCGACCTGCCCGTATTCCTCTGGTGGCAGGGGAAGATCCCCGAGCCCGGTGACCAGGTGCTGGAAGAGCTGGTCGAGGCGGCGACGCGGGTGATCGTCGACTCCGACCAGGCAGGCATTGATGCGGTGCGGTACGTCGAGCGCCTGGCCGCCGGGCTCGCCGACCTGGCATGGGTGCGCACCAACCCGTGGCGCGAGGCCATCGCTGCTCTGTTCGACGCCCCGCGGCAGCGTCAGGCGCTCGACCACCTGGTGGGCGTGGAGGTGACGGGCCCGCCGAACCAGGCGGCGCTGCTCGCAGGGTGGCTGCGCTCGCGCCTTGACCGGCAGATCGGGCTCGACGTCTCGCGAGCCAAGCGCATCAACCGGGTGGAGTTGATGTGCGGGGACGAGCCGTTCGTCGTCGAGCGCTCCGCCCGCAACGAGCACGGCGAAGCGCGGGGCCCCGCCCTGGCGCCGCGGGCGGTCGGGCTGCCCGCTCCCGGGCTGGTTGCGCTGCTCTCCGGGGAGCTCGACCGGCTGGGGGCCGAGCGGCCGTTCGAGCAGGCGCTGGCCGCCGCGGCATGAACATGCGCGTCCTGGCCGACGGCGAGGCGGTCGCACGGGCGGCCGCCGACCTCATCGCCGAGGCGTCGGCCTCCGCCGGCGACCGGTTCGCCATCGCGCTGTCGGGCGGCTCGACACCGAAGGCCACCTTCGCGCTGCTGGCCGGCGATGGGTACCGCGACCGCATCGACTGGAGGCGATGGCATGTCTTCTTCAGCGATGAGCGCCGGGTCCCGCTCGACGACGAGCGGTCGAACTACCGAAGCGCCAGGGAGGCCCTGCTGTCGCGTGTGCCGATCCCCGAGGCGCAGGTGCATCCGCTCACCGATGCAGACGTCTACGAGGGCCTGCTGCGAGCCTTCTTCGGCGAGGCGCCGGATTTCGACCTGCTGATGCTGGGCATGGGCGACGACGGCCACACCGCCTCGCTGTTCCCGGGATCGATCGCGCTGCTGGAGGAGGAGCGCTGGGTGATCGCGCCGCCCGATGTGGTGCAGGGCATGGCCCGGCTGACCCTGACGCTGCCCGCTCTGAACGCGGCGCGGCGCACCATCTTCCTCGTCAGCGGCGCGTCCAAGGCGGACGCGCTGCGCCGGATCCGGTCGGGAGAGCAGCTGCCCGCGGGGATGGTGCGCGGTGCGGAGTGGCTGGTCGACGAGGCGGCTGCCGGAGAGCGTCACCCTTCAGGCTGGCGTTACCGCTACTCCCCGGGCGTGTGCGAGGCGTCCGTGAACTCGCGGAACTCCCCTGACGCCAGGTAGGCAACGCGCTCGCCGATGTCGACGGCGTTGTCGCCGATCCGCTCCATACAGCGTGAGATCAGGATCGCGCGCAAGCCCGCCTCGCGCATCCGCTCGTCGCCACCCAGCGCCATGATCCGCCGCGCCAGCTCGCGGTTCTCCGCGTTGATCACCGCGTCCATGATGACCAGCCGCTCTGCCCGCTCCACGTCGCGCTCCGCAAACGCGGTCATCGCCTCGGCGGCCATCGCCTCGGCCTGCTCGCCCATCTTCTTGAATGACTCGAGCAGCTCGGAGGCGATCACGAGCCCGAGCGTGAGCTTGGTCAGCTTCGCGATGTTGACGCACTGATCGCCCATCCGCTCGAGGTGCAGGTTGATGTGCGGAATCGTCAGGATCAGGCGCAGGTCCGTCGCCAGCGGTGTCTGTAAGGCCAACAGACGCTCGACGTCGTCCTCGATGCGCAGGTAGGACGCGTCGTTCTCGTCATCGCCTGCGATCACCAGGTCCGCGAGCTGCTCGTCGCCG
>DATAHR010000083.1:0-5967 GCA_036263035.1 Gaiellales bacterium
CGCTTCGGTCGCTGTCGCAGGCCGACCAGAAGGACGCGCAGTTCCTGGAGAGCAACCCGCTGCCGCCGGCCTTCTACCTGAAGCTGACCAACCCCGACAAGGCGTCGCAGGTCTCGCAGCAGGCCGGGCAGATCACCGAGGTGAAGAACTGCGGCTCTGACCCGTGCGTCACGTACGGCAAGGAGATCACCGACAAGGTGCTCGAGGTGACGAAGTGGGTGCTGATCGTGCTGGGCGGGCTGATGGCGCTGCTCGGGATCGCCGCCGTCGTGCTGATCGCCAACACGATCCGCCTCTCGATCTTCTCCAGGCGCCGTGAGATCGAGGTGATGAAGCTGGTCGGGGCGACCAACTCGTTCGTGCGCGTGCCGTTCGTCCTCGAGGGCATGCTGACCGGCTTCGCCGGCGCGGCCGGGGGCGTCCTGCTCCTGCTGCTCGTCTACGTCGGCCTCTCGAACCTGAACCACGGCCTCACCGACCCGACCAACAGCTTCCCGGGCGGCGTGGCCGGCCTCGGCCTCGCGCTGGTCGCCTTCGGTATGCTGCTGGGCGCGCTCGGCTCCGGCATGACATTGCGCAAATTCCTGCGCATCTGAGGCCGTTTGGCGACTCGCGGGAGGGGTACAATCACCATCCGCATGGGGCGACGCGTCCTGATCTGGCTGGTGGCCGCCGTGGCGCTGGTGATCGCGTTCCTCGGCGGCTTCGAGCTCCATACCCGGTCGGTGTCGAAGATGGAGGGGCCGGGTACCGCCCAGGCGGCCACGGTGCGCGACGAGGTGGTCGCCGCCCTTCGTCAGTCCTACTACCGGCCGCTCACCCCGGCGGCGCTGCATGCCGGCGACGTGCGGAGCGTGATCCGGGCTCTGCACGACCCGTACACCCGCTACCTGTCGCCGCACGCCTACCAGCTGGTGGTCACCTCCGAGCAGTCGAGCTACGTCGGCGTCGGCCTCGCCCTGGCACCGACGCGCGGCGGGCTGCTCGTCACCGGCGCGCTGCCCGGGCTGCCGGCCGCGGCCAGCGGCATCCGCGCGGGCGACGTGATCCGCCAGGTCGGGTCGCGGCCGCTCACGCACGTCCCGTACGGGCGAGCCGTCGGCCTGCTGCAGGGGCCGGCGGGCAGGCGCGTATCGCTGGTCATCGCACGCAGGGGCTCCTCACGCCCGGTGCACGTCTTGCTCACCCGGCGCGCCGTCGACCTGCCGATCGCCATCACCCGCACCATCGCGGTCGGGCACCGGCGCTACACGTACGTCAACCTTCCCGGCTTCGTCCAGGGGGCGGGCACGCGGATCCGCCAGATCGCAGAGCGGGCGACGCGGCTGCACAGGGCCGGCCTGATCCTCGACCTCCGCGGCAACGTCGGCGGCCTGCTCGATGAGGCGGTCTCGGTGGCCGACGTGTTCCAGCCGACCGGCGTCGTCGTCGCGATCCACGGCCTGCACCAGCCCTCGCACGTCTATGAGGCCGACAACACGGCCGTGGGGCATCTGCCGGTTGTCGTGCTCGTCGACAGGTCGACGGCCAGCGCCGCCGAGGTGGTGGCCGGCTCGCTCCAGCAGGCCCGGCGGGCGAAGGTCGTGGGCACGAGGAGCTTCGGGAAGGGCACCGTGCAGGCCGTGCATCCGCTCCAGGGCGGCGGCGCGCTGAAGCTGACGGTGGCCGTGTTCCAGCTGGCCGGCGGGGAGCCGGTCAACCGCCGCGGCATCAGGCCGGACGTGCACGTGCGCGAGCGGCCGAGCTCCGGGCGCGACGACGTGCTTGCCGCGGCGCTGCGCGTGCTGGCGCGTTCGTGACCGTAGAGGGCTCAGCGCTACAGCAGCTCACCGTCTGCGAGGTCACCCGCCGCGGCAAGCTGCTGGTCGGCGAGCCGTTCTTCGAGCCCGGCATGCCCCTCACGCTGGGTCGGCGCGGCTCGGTGCCGGCTGCAGAAGGAGACCTCGTAGCGGTCGAGGTGCAGGGCGGCCGTGGCCGGGTGGCGGAGGTTCTCGGCCGGCCCGATGCCGTCCGCGATGTCCTGCTCGCCGTGCTGGTCGACGAGGGGCTCGCGGGCGCGTGGCCGCAGGAGGTGGAGGAGGAGCTGGCGACGCTCCCGCGCGACCCGCTGCCCGCCGATCCCGCACGCGTCGACCTGCGCGAGCGGCTGACGTTCACCATCGACCCGCCCGACGCGCGCGACTTCGACGATGCGATCACCGTCGAGCGAGAGGCTGGCGGCCTGCGCGTGCTCGTGCACATCGCCGACGTCTCGGCGTTCGTCGCGGCCGGAGGGCCGCTCGACCAGGAGGCCGGGCTGCGTGGCTGCTCGGTGTACCTGCCGGGCAGGGTCGAGCCGATGCTGCCGCACGCGCTGTCGAGCGGCGTCTGCAGCCTGCGGCCCGGCGTCGACCGGTACGCGGTGACGATCGACGCCGCCCCGGATGGCGCGATCACCGCCTACCGGAGCCTGATCCGAAGCGATCACCGGCTCAGCTATCCGCAGGTCGAGCGCATCTTCGCCGGTGAGGGCGATCCGGCGCCCGAGCGGCTGGCCGAGGCGCTTGCGGACGCCCGCGAGCTGTCTCACCGCCTGCGTGCCGCGCGGTTCGCCCGGGGGGCGGCGCGCATCGAGTCGCGGGAGGTGGAGTTCACGTTCGCGGAGGATCAGGTCGTCGCGGCGGAGGCGGCGTCCGAGCACGAGGCGCATGCGCTGATCGAGGAGCTGATGCTGATGGCGAACGAGCGGGTGGCCGAGGTGCTCGCGGCGGCACGCGTGCCCGCGCTCTATAGGGTCCACCTGCCGCCCGACCCGGATGCCGTGCGGCTGCTGCTCGCGCGCCTCGAGGCGCTCGACGTGCCGACGCCGCCCGAGCCGGAGCTGCACGGCGGACGGGAGGGGGCTCGTTTGGTGGCCGAGGTCAGCGAGCGGGTGAGTCGATACGTCGAGGGATCGGGCCGCGGCCGCGTAGCATTCCCGACGCTCGTGCTGCGGGCGCTCGAGCGGGCTCGCTACGACCCAGCCAACCTTGGTCACTCGGGCCTCGCGAGCCCGGCGTACTGCCATTTCACATCGCCCATTCGCCGGTACCCCGACCTGGTCGTCCACCGCGCCCTGCTGGCGCACCTGGGAGCAGGCGAAGCGGTCGCGGACGATCCCGAGGGGCTCAACCGGGCGGCGCTTCGCAGCAGCGAGGCGGAGCGGTTCGCCGCACGCGTCGAGCGGCGCGGCGACGACGTCTGCCTTGCCTTCCTGCTCGAGCAGGTGCTCTACGACCGCGGCTGGGAGGAGCCGTTCGAGGGTGAGATCGTGGGGATGATCGAGGGGGCGCTGTTCGTGCGCTTCGGCGATGTCTTCGAGGGCCTGCTACCGGCCGGGCGCCTCGGGAGGGAGCGGTTCGAGCTCGACAGGCTGGGCGTCACGATGGTCGGCCTCACCAGCGGCCGGCGCCACCGCTTGGGCGACGCCATAGCGGTGCGCGTGCGGTCGATCGAGCGGGCCCGTGGGCGGGTGCTGCTGGATCGCGCCACCGCCGCCGTCCGGTAAGGCACACTACGGCGAATGGTCGACGCCCGCAGCACGGAGCGGCACGGGCCGCGGCGCCGGTCGCGGCGTGCGCTCGTGATCCTCGCCGCAGTTCTGATCCTGGCGGCCGCCGCCGGCGCGGCGTACGTTGTCCTGCGAGGCGATCCGGTGTCGGTCGGGTCCGCCGGGCCTGACCCGAGGGTGCCGGCGAGGCTGTTCACGGAGGCCTGGCTGGCCGGCGACTACCGGACGATGTACAGCCAGCTCTCTCCGTCGGCCCGGAAGGCGACGAGCTACGGCACGTTCGCCCGCACCTACCGGCGTGCGGCGTCGTTGGCCACCTTGAAGACGCTCAGCGTCGAGCCCGGGACGCGGGTGCGCGGCAGCACCGCCACGGTGCCGATGCAGATGCAGACCACGATGTTCGGCTCGCTCGCCGGCCTCCTGACGCTCCCCCTGGTCGAGGCAAAGGGGGCGTACAGGATCTCGTGGGCGCCCCATATGGTGTGGCCCGGGCTCACGCCGGGCGAGCAGTTGGCGCGTGTGGCGCGGGCACCCGATCACCGCGGCGCCATCCTTGCGCGCGATCGGGAGGTGCTGGCGCGGGGGCCGGCCGACAACCGCGAATACCCCCAGGGCGCTCCGTTCTATACCCTCACCGGGTTCGTGCGCGCGCCGCAGACAGCGGCGGCCAGGCGTGCGCGCGTGGCGGCCGGGTGGCCGGCCGGCTCGAAGTACGGCCAGGGCGGTCTTGAGCAGTCGCTCGACCGAGCGCTGGGCGGCGCCCCGCGAATCGACCTGGTGGCCAAGGGCTCGGCCGGCACGCGGCTGCTCGCGCGCCACCACGGCCGCCGGCCGCGCGACGTCGTCACCACCCTCGATCCGACGCTGCAGGCCGACGCGACCGCCGCCCTGGCGGGACGGTACGGCGGCATCGCCATCCTCGACGCCCGCACGGGCGCTGTCCGTGCGTCGGCCGGTATCGCCATGGACTCGACGCAGCCGCCCGGGTCGACGTTCAAGATCGTCACGGCCTCGGCCGCCCTGACCGCCGGCGTCGTGGACCTCGACAGCTACTACACGCCGGCCAAGTTTGCCGACGTCGGCGGGTTCAAGCTGAACAACTTCCATCACGAGGTGTGCGGCGGGACGCTGCTCGACTCGTTCGCCCACAGCTGCAACTCGGTGTTCGGGCCGGTCGCCGTCGCCACGGGAGGCAAGCAGCTGTACTCGACCGCTGTCCGGTACGGGTTCAACACACCGTCGCACATCGCCTACCCGCTGCCGCAGAGCGCGATGCCGAGCCGCACGGCGCTTCACAACCCGGTGATACTGGGTGTGGCCGGCATCGGCCAGGCGGGAGTGACGGCGACGCCGCTCGAGATGGGGTCGGTCGCCCAGGTGATCGCGGGCAACGGCGTCATGCACCCACCGTGGATTGCGCACTACCCGGGGAAGTTCAGCGACCGCCGGACGAGCCGCCGCGTGATCTCGCGGGCCGTCGCTGGGAAGGTGGCGGAGATGATGCGGGCGGTCGTCGCCTACGGCACCGGCACAGCGGCGTCCAGTGCGCTTGCCACCGTGAACGGCAAGACCGGCACCGCCGAGGTGGGGCAGGGCATCAAGACCGACGCGTGGTTCGTGGGCTATGCCCCGGCCGAGGCGCCGAGAGTCGTGGTCGCGGTGCTTATCGTGCACGGCGGCGTGGGCGGGGACGTGGCGGCCCCGATCGCAAGGGCGATGATCGACGACGCTCTGCAGCAGTGAGTGGCGTGCGCGGGATCGTGCTCGACATGGAGGGCGTGCTCCATGTCGACTGGCGGCCCATCGACGGGTCGGCGGAGGCGGTGGGCGCGCTCGCGGCCTCCGGCATCGAGCTTGGCGTGCTGACGAACACCACCGGGCGCACCCGCGCCGAGATCGCGGAGCGGTTGGCGGGCATGGGCTTCCTGATCCCGGCCGGGCGGATCATCACGGCCGCGTCGGCGGCGGCGGATCACCTCCGGGCACGCCATCCGGGCGAGCGGGTGTTCGCGTTGATCGAGGCCGGCGTCGAGCCGGACATGGAGGGCGTCAAGTTGGTCGACGACCCGGCCCAGGCGGAGGTGATGCTGCTCGGCGGCCCGGATGACAGCTGGACGTACGCACGGCTGAACGCCGTCTTCCGCGCGCTGCGCAGCGGCGTACCGCTGGTGGCCATGCAGCGAAACCGCTGGTGGCCGACGGCAGATGGGCCGTCCCTGGACGCGGGCATGTTCGTGGCGGGGCTGGAGTACTCGGCCTCGGTCACGGCGGCGGTGATCGGAAAGCCGTCCCCGGCGATCTACCGGACGGCATGTGAGCTGCTCGGCGTGACGCCGGAGACGGCCATGATGGTTGGAGACGACCCGGAGTCCGACCTGGCCCCGGCGGCAGGGATCGGCATGCGCACCTGCCTGGTGCGGACGGGCAAGGGCGCGTCC
>DATAHR010000084.1:0-2544 GCA_036263035.1 Gaiellales bacterium
CCTCCGGCCTGACCCCGTATGTGATGATCGCCAGGTGCCGGGCTTCAGCCCGGCGCCGCTTCGGCTGCCTCCACTGTCAGCCCAAGGGCTGACCGCCACCTTGCAGCGCCAGCGCCACGTCCGGCACGTCCGTGATCACACATCCGACCGCCGGGTCGGCGATCAGCCGCGCCAGTGCGTCCCGACCGTTCACCGTCCAGACAACGAGCGGCCGGCGGCGCCTGACCGCCTCGTCGCGCAGCGCGTCATCCAGCAGGTCGACGTGCGGCACCAGCACCTCCGCGTCGCAGTCGTCCGCCCGTGCGAAGCGGTCGGGCGAATCGTCCCACGGGCCGACGATCAGGCCCGTTCGCACCATGGGGTCGAGGCCGCGGATCGCCGTCACGACCTCCGGCAGGAACGACGTGACCAGCAGCCCCTCGGGCTGCGGAGTCAGCACCTCGAGCACCTCCTGCTCGTACCCGGCCTCCTTCAACTCGATGTCGAGCCGTATGCGGCCGGCCGCCAGCTCGACCAGGTCGCCGAGCTCGACCAGATCCGGTGAGGGCTGTGCCGCAAGCGGGTCGTGAGCCAGCACGAGCCGCCCGTTCGGCGTCCGCCTCACATCCGTCTCGATCGCGTCCGCGCCCATCGCGATGGCCGAGACGAACGCGTCGACTGAATTGTCGGGCAGGTACGCGCTCGAACCCCGGTGCGCGCACACCAGCGTGCGCGTCACGCGGCCTCCCCCGGCGCTCAACGGATGTCCATCGCCTGGTCGAACCGAAGCGGCGTGATGGCGTTCGCCCAGATGCCGTCGATATGCGGGCGCCGCACGAGCACCGCACGGCCGTAATGGACGGGTGAGATCAGCGCCTCGGTCACCAGCCGGCGGTCGACCTCGCCATAGAGGCGAAGCCGCTCCTCCCGGTCCCGGCTGCCGCGCGCCTCGGCGAGCAGCTCGCCGAGCTTGGAATCGCTGAGCACGTCCTGGTGACGCAGGCTGAGCAGGCCGCGAAAGAAGCCGTCGGGATCCGGGTAGTCGGCCACCCAGCCCGAGAACCACGCATCGCAGTCGATGGTGCTCAACGTCGCGCCGATGTCCGTCCACTCGATGTTCGCCGTCACCCCGATCAGCCCGAGCGCCTGCTCGACGAAGCCCGCCAGCTGCGGCCCCCGGTTGGGAATGACGAGGTGCAGCGGACCGAGGCCGCGCGCATCCGGGTACCCCGCGTCCGCCAGCAGTTGGCGCGCCTGCTCGATGGTGACCGGCTCGCGCAACCGCCGGGTGTGCCCCGGCATCGCCGGCGGCAGCAGGCCGCCACCTTCGGCGCGGCGCACGGGGAGCCCGAGCTCTGCCATGCCGTCGCCAACTCGCGCGATCGCCGCGGCGAGGGCGGTGCGCACACGGGCATCATCGTAGGGAGCGTGCGGATGAAACCCGAACATGGTCGTGCCCAGCGAGGGGACGATGCGCACCTCCGCGTCGCCCGCGTGCAGCGTGGCCGCCTCGTTGGTGACCAGGACGTCCAGGGTCCCGGTCTGCCACATCCCGTCCAGCTGATCGCGGCCGCGGAAGAACCGGATCTCGACCTCGCCGAGGTTCCCGCGGGGGCCGTCGTACTGCGGGTTCGCGCGCAGGAGCATGTGCTCCCCATCGATGCGCTCGACCGTGTACGGCCCGTTCGACACGAGCGGCTCCTGACGGCCCCACTCCTCACCGTGCTCGGCGACCAGGTGTGACGGCCACGGATAGGACGGCGGGACGGCCAGCACGTAGAGGAAGTAGTTGCGCGGCTCGCGCAGCGTCACCTCGAGCGTGTGGTCGTCGAGCGCCTCCGCCCGCTCGACGTCCTCGAGCAGGAAGGCGGTCGCGGTCGAGATGCGCCGCGCGCGCTCCCAGCTGTCGGCGAAGTCGTGCGCCGTCACCGGCGTGCCGTCGCTCCACCGGGCCGTCGCCCGGATCTGGAACAGGTAGCTGAGACCGTCCGCCGACACGCGGAAGTTCTCCGCGAGGGCCGGCATGACGTTCAGGTCGCTGTCGACCTGCAACAGGCCGCTGAAGACGTGCTCGGTCACCGTGTAGGTGTCGGAGACGTACTCGAGACCGGGCGCCACGTCGCGCATCGCAGGCATTGCGGTGACCAGCCGGCCGGTGGTCGGCGGCTGCACGACCGGCGGCACCTTGCACGCGAAGGCCTCGTCGTAGGCGGCCTCAGCCTCCGGGTAGTTGAACGACAGGTGGTGCACGAGCGCGATCTTGAACAGCGTCTCGCGCGATCGCCTGTCGTCGCCCATCTGCTGGAGGAACCGCCGCGCGGCACGGTAGTGGAGGATCGCCTCCTCGTCGGCGTAGAGCGCGCGCGCCTGGTCCCCGGCGAGGATCAGGTAGTGGGCGGCGCGCTCGGCCTCGTCGGCGGCGCTGAAGTGGCGCGCCAGGTGTGCGAGCGTGCGCGGGCTATCGCCCTCGCCATCGAGCAGCTGCTCGAGCGCGCGGCCGACCCGGCCGTGCAGCTCCCGGCGCCGCGTCTCTGTCAGCGCCCCGTAGGCCGCCTCCTGCACGAG
>DATAHR010000085.1:0-8574 GCA_036263035.1 Gaiellales bacterium
GGCGGACCTGCTGTGCGACATGACGATGGAGCGGCTGGGGGACGAGCGGCTGGCGGTGTTCGCTGTGGTCGAGCTGTCGCTGGCCGCGGCGCGGCGGCCGCAGCTGCACGGAGCAGCGGCGGCGTGGAACGAGCACTTCCACACGGGGGTGGAGGGGCTGCTGGAGCGGGCCGGAGTTCCTCTGGCGCGGCAGGCGGCGCGGCTGGTGGTGGCGACGCTCGAGGGACTGGTGTTCCTGCAGCTGACGGAGGCGGATCCGCACTTCGAGCGCAAGGTGCTGCGCCCATCGATGCGGGCGCTGGTCGGCGCGCTGGCCGTGGGGTGACGGAAAAGTGCCGGGCACATTTCCGTCACCGCGCGAGATGATGCAGATTCGTTACCGGTCGTTACGCGGCGGTGCGCGTTCCTCGCGCTAGATCAGCTCGGCCGGGACCCGTTCGTGCTCGACGTCGCCGGGTGCTCCCGCCGGTGCGTTGCTCGTGCGCAGCGGCACCTCCGGCAGCACCCACGACATCGCGAATGGGATCACCGCCAGCGCAGTCCCAAGCAGGAACACGCCGTGTAGCGAGTGCGCGAACGCGTCCAGGAACGCCGAGTGCACCTGCGGCGGCAGCGCCCGCGCCTGCGCGGGGTCGAGATGGACGCCACTCCCCAGCCTCGACGTCACCGCCGCCGGCAGCGTTGCCAGCTGGTCGCTCAGCCGTGATGCGAATACCGATCCGAAGATCGCCACCCCGAACGAGCCGCCCACCGACCGGAAGAATGTTGCCGTCGACGTCGCCACGCCGATGTCGCGCGGCGCCGCGTCGTTCTGCACCACCAGCACCAGCACCTGCATCACCAGGCCGATGCCTATGCCGACAACGACCATGTCGACCGACGCCACCCACGGCGCCGTATCCACCCCGAGCTGCGAGAGCAGGAACATCCCCACGGTCAGGATCGCGGTGCCGGCGATCGGGAACACGCGGTAGCGGCCGCGCCGGCTGATGATCTGGCCGGACGCCACCGCCGCCGCCAGCAGCCCCGCCATCAGCGGCACCATCCGCAGGCCCGAGCCGGTCGCCGTCGCCCCGTACACCAGCTGCAGGTAGAGCGGGATGAACACGATCGCCCCGAACATCGTCATGCCGATCGCGAATCCCATGGCCGTCGCCACGTCGAACACCTTTGACCGGAAGATCTGCAGCGGGATCACCGGCTCCGCCGCGCGGCGCTCCTGCAGGAGGAACAGCACGAGCAGCACCAGGCTGAGAGCGGCCAGCCCGATGATCGTGGTCGACCCCCAGGCGTACTGCGTCCCGCCCCAGGTCGTCACCAGGATCAGCGCGCCGACGCCGCCGGCGAGCAGCGCGGCGCCCAGGTAGTCGATCCGGTGGCGGATCGCGGGCGTCCGCAGGTGCAGCTTTGTGATCACGATGATCACGGCCGCGATGCCGACCGGGATGTTCACGTAGAACACCCACCGCCACGACAGGTTGTCGACGAAGAAGCCGCCCAGCAGCGGCCCTGCCACCGACGCCACCGCGAACACGGAGCCGATCAGCCCCATGTACCGGCCGCGCTCGCGGGGCGGCACGATGTCGCCGATGATCGCCTGCGCGCCCACGATCAGCCCGCCCGCGCCGACGCCCTGGATGGCGCGAAACGCGATCAGCTGCAGCATCGACTGGCTCAGCCCGGCCAGCATCGACCCGGCGAGGAAGATCAGGATCGCCGCCAGGAACACGGGCTTTCGGCCCATCATGTCGCCGAGCTTCCCGTAGAGCGGCGTCGACACGGTGGAAGCGAGCAGGTAGGCGGTGACCACCCACGACAGATGGTTGAGGCCACCGAGGTCGCCGACGATGGTCGGGAGCGCTGTGGACACGATCGTCTGATCCAGCGCCGCGAGGAACATGCCGAGCATGAGCGCCCCGAACACCGTCCGCAGCTGCCGCCCGGTCAGCGCCCCGTCGGCCCCCGGTGCGCTGCCGTTGTGCGCGCTCACCTGCGCGACCTCGCGATCCGCGTCAGCTGCGCCCGCGTCAGCGGAGCGACCGGTAGCGGCGTCGCCGCCTCCGCGCGCAGCCCGTCCAGCAGGATGCCGAGGTGCCGCCGCCAGATCTCCGGAGAGGTGTCGGCCGCTGCGTCGATCACTCGGTCGCACGACCAGAACAGGAGCGGCATGTCCTCGGGGGCGAAATCCTCTCGCAGCGAGCCCTGCCGCTGTGCGCGCTCGATCAGCTCACGCAGGAGCGGCCACAGGCGCGCCCGCACCGCCTCGGCGCGGGGCCGGGCCCCGTCACGGCCGGCGACGACGCCCTTCAGCGCCCGGTTGGCAACGTGCAGCGCCAGCGCCTGCTCGAGGTACTCGCAGAATCCGCGCCACGCGTCCGGCTCTGCGAGTGCGTGCTGCAGCGCCTGCGCCCACTCGCCGTACGCGTCCTCCAGCACGGCGTCGAGCAGTTCGTCCTTCGTCGCGAAGTGCCGGTAGAGCGTGCCCATCCCGACTCCGGCGTCACGCCTGATCTCGTCCACGCTGACGTCGGCGCCGCGTGCCGCGAACAGCCGGCGGGCGCTGGCGACGATCCGCTCGCGGTTTCGGGAGGCGTCGCTCCGAAGCGGGCGGGGAGCGGTCTGCGTGCTCATGGATCGGAGCGTAGCAGCGAAGCGGAGCGGTCGCTCCGCTTTAGCTCCGTTACCCAATCGTGATGGCGCTCCCTCCCCCGCACGCCGTAAGGTATGGGGTGATGAGCTCGTTTCGAGCACCGATCTGCGCCGCCATCCTGCTGTGTGTTGCCGCATCAGGCTGCGACGGCGCGTCGGCGGCAAGCGGGTCGTCGCCGCAGTCGACCGCCGTCTCCACGCCGGTCGTGAGCGCCGCCCGCATCACGATCACGCCCGGCGGCGGGCGGCACCGCGCACATCCCGAGCGTGGAGTGGTCGTGCGGGCGACCGGCGGGACGCTCAGCGACGTGACGGTGACGGCCAGGGGGCGGCAGGTGCCGGGGCGCCTGTCCCACCACCAGACCGTCTGGAAGGCCAAGGGGACGCTGCACACCAACACCACCTACACGGTCGCGGCCACCGCGGTCGACGCCAACGGCACCCCGAAGACGCGGTCGGTGACCTTCCACACCCTCAAGCCGCGGAACGTCGAGCAGACGACCATCTTCGAATCGCGGGACGCCACCTATGGGGTCGGGATGCCGGTGATGCTCAGCTTCAGCACGCCGGTCGTCTACAAGCGGGCCGTCGAGCGTGCGCTCACGCTGCGCTCGTCCAAGCCGGTCGTCGGCGCCTGGTACTGGGACGGCGACAGCAGCGTTCAGTTCCGGCCACGCGGCTACTGGCCGCAGAACACGGTCGTTCGCTTCCAGGGCAACCTGGACGGCGTGGAGGTGGCGCCCGGCGTCTACGGCACCCACACGCTCACCCAGCGCTTCCGCATCGGCCGGTCGGTAATAGTCGTCGCGAGCACGGCCTCCCACGATCTCCACCTCTACGTTGCGAAGAAGCTGTTCGCCACGTGGCCAGTCAGCACCGGCAAGCCCGGCGACGACACGCCCAACGGGACGTACCTGACGATCGAGAAGGGCAACCCGGTCGAGATGAAGGGGCCGGGGTACGACCTGATGGTGCCGTGGTCCGTGCGCTTCACGTGGTCGGGCGACTACCTGCACGACGCGTACTGGTCGGTCGGCCAGCAGGGGTTCGAGAACGTCAGCCACGGCTGCGTGAACCTGTCGCCGGCCAACGCCGAGACCTACTACAACATGGCTGTGCCCGGAAACCCGGTGACGATCACGGGCAGTCCGCGGTCGGGTGCATGGGGCAACGGCTGGACGATCTGGTTCCTCAGCTGGCACGACCTCGTGCGTGGGAGCGCCCTGCACCGGGCGGTGCGCGTCAACGCCCACGGCAGCACGTTCATCAAGCCGAGCGAGATCCGCAGGCACGCCGGCACGCCGCCCCTGCACGGCCCGGAGCCGGGGAACTTCAACGCGGGCTAGAGATCTGCGATGAGTTCGCGGCGCCGGTGCCGTCTTAGGAGGAAACGGCCCGAGAGGAGCTCGACATGCACGACATCACGCCATGCCTCTGGTTCGACACCGAGGCGGAGGACGCCGCCCGGATGTATACATCGGTGTTCCCGAACTCCCGGATCACCTCGATCTCCCACTACGGCGAGGGCGCCCCGCGCCAGGCCGGGATGGTCATGGTGGTCGCCTTCGAGCTGGACGGCCGCCCGTTCACGGCGCTGAACGGTGGCCCGCAGTACACGTTCAGCGAGGCGGTGTCCTTCCAGGTGATGTGCGACGACCAGGCGCAGATCGATCACTTCTGGGACGCGCTCGGGGACGGCGGGGAGCCGGGGCCCTGCGGGTGGCTCCGTGACCGCTTCGGCGTCTCGTGGCAGATCGTCCCGCGCAGGCTGACCGAGCTGCTGAGCCAGTCCGACCCGGAGACATCGCAGCGCGTGATGCAATGCATGATGGGCATGGGCAAGCTGGTGATCGCGGAGCTCGAGGGGGCCGCCGCCGCGAACGTCTGAGGGTCCGCCGCCTTGCGACGCAACCGGCGACTGGACTATGGTCTCGCCCATGCCCCGCTACCTGGTCGAACGCACCTTCAAGGTCACCATCGAGGAGATGCCTCCGGTGGCAACCCGCTCCAAGCGCATCGTCAACACGGAGTTTCCCGCCATCACCTGGGAGCACAGCCACGTTGTCGTCGGTGACGACGGTCGCGTGCGCACGTTCTGCGTGTACACCGCACCGGACGAGGAGATGGTGCGCGCGCACGCGAAGGAGCTGGGCGAGCACGTGATCGACGTCATCCACGAGATCGCGGGTGACGTCAGCCCGGAGGACCTGCCGGACTCGTAGACCCGACCTCGGCGCTCGGCGATCGCTCGGCCGGGTCGAGGTGGAAGTGCGTCTGCCAGACCATGCCGAGGCGGCCGCGGATGTCGCGCCGCAGCTCGGCGTCCTCCTCGGGGACGAGATCGAGCGCCTCCTTGTAGAGCGCCTGCGCGTGCTCCATGGCCCAGCTGCGCTGGGCCTCCCGACCGGCCTGGATGAAGTACCGCACGGCGCGATCGCCCTCGCCCGCCTCGCGCCAGTGCCGTGCCATTTGCGCGACGGCCTCGCCGGAGTCAGGCGCCGCCTGCTCGAGGTAGCGGGCGGTCTCGGCGTGCAGCTCCTGCTTGCGCGCGCGCGGCAGCATCTCGTAGGCGGCGTCGCGGATCATCATGTGCCGGAAGGTGTACTGCTGCTCACCGGTCACGGCCGACACGGCCTCCCGCCGGATCAGGTCTCGGCGCTCGAGCGCGGCGAGGCTGTCGCCCAAACTGTCAACGTTGTCGGTGACTCGCTCGACCGGGCCGCGCCAGAACACCTTGCCCATCACCGCGGCGGCGAGCAGCACCGCCCGCTCGTCGGCGGGAAGCGCGTCCAGGCGCGCCGCCACGATGCCGCGGATGGTCGTCGGCAGCGCCTCTGCGCTCCCGGTCGGCCGCTCGGCCAGCGTCGCCGCCAGCTGCTCGATGAACAGCGGGTTGCCCTCCGCCATCTCGGCGAACATGGACGCACGGCGCTCACGCTCGCTCTCCTCGATGCCGCGCAGCACGTTGAAGGCGAGGGCCTGAGCCTCCTCGCCGACCAGCGGCTGCAGAGGCATGGAGATGTACCCGGGCAGCCCGCCGCCCCAGCCCGGCCGGCTGTCGAGCAGGTCGGGCCGCGCGAGCGTCAGCTGCAGCACCCGGGCGCCGTGCATGCGGCCGGCCAGCTGCTCGATCAGGTCGAGCAGGCCGCGGTCGGCCCAGTGGATGTCCTCGAACACGAGCACCAGCGGCTGCTCCCCGGCGACCGCCTCGATGAAGCAGCGCACCGAGAAGAACAGCGCCTCGCGGTCCTCGGCCGTGGTCTCGGTGTCGATGCCCAGGATCAGGCCGAGGTGCGCGGCGACGACGGACGGATCGGGGACGGTGAGGCGGTCGCATTCGGCCCGCAGCTTCTCCATCGCGGCGCCGGGCTCGTCGTTCTCGAAGATGCCGGCGACCTGCTTGACCTGCGTTGCGAAGGCGCCGTATGCGCTGCTCTCGCGGTAGGGCAGGCACCGACCGCGCACGACGCGGCCGCCGCCGGCGGTGACGATGCGGCGGAACTCCGTGGCCAGCCGCGACTTGCCGACGCCGGGCGGGCCGAGCACGGTGACGAGGTGGGGGCTGCCCGCAGCCGCGGCCTCCCAGATGCCCTTCAGCATCGCGAGCTCGCCGACGCGGCCAACCAGCGGCGTGCCCGGGCTGCCGTCGTCGGTCGCCAGCCGCTCCGCCAGCCATACCTCGATCGGCGCATCTTTCCCCTTCGCCGTGACTGGCTCGGCCTCCGCGTAGGAGACTGCAAGGTGCGTGCAGCGGTAGGTCTCGCCGCCGACCAGCACGCCGCCGGCCGGTGCCGCCGACTGCAGCCGCGACGCGGTGTTGATGACGTCGCCGGCCACCATCGCCTCGCCCCGCTCCGGTCGGGCGCCCATCGTGACCAGCGCCTCGCCCGTGTTGACGGCGATGCGCACCTGCGTGCCGAGCGCCGCACGCACCGAGAGCGCCGCGCGGACGGCACGCTCCGGGTCGTCGCCGAAGGCGGTGGGAGCGCCGAACACGCCGACCACCGCGTCACCGATGAACTTCTCGACGACGCCGCCGTACGACTCGATCTCGGCCCGCACGCGGTCGTGGTAGGGCGCAAGGATGGCGCGCACGTCCTCGGGATCGAGCGTCTCGGCGCGCGAGGTGAAGCCGACCAGGTCGACGAAGATGACGGTGACGATCCGCCGCTCCTCGCGCAAGGGGGCCTTTGCGCCGCCCAGCGGGCGGCCGCACGCCAGGCAGAACTGGGCGATCGGGGGGTTCTCCTGGGAGCATGACGTGCAGACGGTCATGAGTCGAGTCTACGGCCTGTTCGCAAACGTGGTTCGTCCGGCACCGCGTCGCAGGGCCGGCAGCACGGCCTCGACCACCTCGTCGGGCCGCAGGAACGCCCCCACGTGGCCGGCACCGGGAATGTGGGTGCTGGTCGCGTCGGACATGGCGGCGGCCATCTCGTCCTGGACGAGATCGGGATCTTCGAGCTCGCCCGCGACCAGTCCGGCGGGTACCTGGATCTGTCCCAGTCCTGGCCACGGGTCGGGCGTGTCCGCCCACGCCTCCAGCGTCAGGGCGAACTGGCCGGGATCAGTCCGGCCGAAATCGTCACGCAGCCACCCCGGCAGGGTCATCCCCTCGCCCCGCTCGATGGCCTCGAGCAGCCCGGCCATGCCCTGCTGCCGCACGGGGGCGGCGTAGTCGGATGGCGGCGCCGGCTCGCCGGGCGGGTCGAACACCGTGCCGAGAACGGCCAGGGCGTGAAGACGCGGATCTGCGAGGGCCAGCATGTACCCGACGGCGCCGCCGAACGAGTACCCGAAGAACTCGTATGCCGGCAGCTGGAGCTCGTCGGCCAGCGCCATCACGTCGCCGATGTACTCGACCGGCGCGTGCCCGGCGCGCTCGTCCGGCCGGTCGCTGCGGCCGCGGCCGCGGTGGTCGAACAGGATCAGCCGGAACTCCGCCAGGCGTTCGACGTAGCCGCCGGCGCGCCACATCGCGCCGCTGCCGGCCCCGCCCGTATGGAGGATGAGTGGCGGTCCGGAACGGGAGCCGTCCTCCTCGTAGAAGAGTCGCACGCCCGCACGCGAGAGGGTGGGCATGGGCCGAGTGTACCTGCGGCTACTTCGGCTGGACCGTCGCGGGCGGCTGGGCCGCCACGTGGGCCAGCGCCTTGCGGCGCCAGATCGGCTGCAGCACCACCCACCACAGCCCGCCCGCCACCAGCAGGGCGGCCAGCCCCGCCCACCGGTCGAGCAGCAGGAAACCCGCCAGTGCGATCAGGCCGACCACTCCCGTGCCCAGCCGTGCGAAGACGCGCATGCGCTGGTCGAACGCCGTCAGGGCGGCCCGCTGCTCGCGGGAGAGCGCGGTCTCGTAGACCCGGCCGCACTCGCAGGTGACCTCGTCGCCGGCCAGCGCCTGGGTGACGTGTCCGCACTCGCACTTGACGGTGATCGGGACGCGCATGCGCGTATTGTCGCCCGCCCCCTAGGCGACCGCCAGTTCGACCGGTAGGATCGTGCCCCCTGTTCCGGACTTTGGGAGGTTCGCATGGCAGAAGTCGCGGTAGACGACCGACAGTTGCTGAAGACGATGCGGTGGTGGGACGGCTTCGTCGTCGGTCTCTGCAATCCCGGGTTCCTCCTCGCCGGCCTGGCCGGCTCGGTGGACACGCTGGGGCCGAAGTGGGCGGCCATCATCTGGTTCTCTTCGTCGATCGTCGGGGCGCTGCAGGCCTACATCTATGCCGAGCCCGCCACCATGTTCCCCGACAAGTCGGGCGGCCTCTCGATGTACGCCAAGGAGGGCTGGCGCAAGTACTTCTCACTGGCCGGCCCACTGGCGACGTTCGGGTACTGGTTCGCCTGGTCGAGCGTGCTCGCCATCTACGGCGGCATCATCGGCACGCTGCTGATCACCCGCTTCTGGCCGAACGACAGGAT